>JABDKV010000079.1 GCA_013002045.1 Gammaproteobacteria bacterium | reverse complement strand
ACGGCCGGCACCAGCGTTGCGCGCAGGCTGCCAAGAAACAGGTAAATGACGATCAACACGAGCAACATGGCAAAACCGAGTGCCTTGTAGACTTCGTTCATCGAGGCTTCAATGAAATCGGCGCGGTCGTAGTTGACCTCCAGTCGCATGTCGCCTGGCAGGTCCTGTTGCACACGCTCGGCCTCGGCACGCACACCGCGTGAGACATCAACCGTATTAGCCGTAGATAACTGTTCCACGGCGAGACTGACGGCCGGTATGGCATTAGCCCGGGCGATGCTGCGTTCGTTCTCGGCACCGATACGCACCTCGGCAACCTGGCCGAGGCGAATCAGTTGTTCGTCGCGACCCCGGCCGATGACCAGTTGGCGAAAGTCCGAGGGTTGTGAATACCCGGTCGCGGTACGCAGCGTAAACTCGCGTTGCGACGACTCGAGCCGACCCGCGGGTAGCTCGACGTTTTCGGCGCGCAACGCTGCTTCCACATCGGTTACGGTGAGCTCGTGCGCGGCCAGCGCCTCGCGATCGAGCCAGATACGCATGGCATAACGACGCGCACCCGAGATACGAACACGTGCAACACCGGCTACGGTGGAGAAGCGATCAGTGAGGAAACGATCGGCGTAGTCAGTCAGTTCCAGGCCCGACATCTCGTCCGAAGTCAGGTTCAGGTACATGACGGCACGGGTATCGTTGTCGACCTTGGCGATCTCGGGCGGGTCGGCTTCGGGTGGCAAGTTGTCGGCGACTCTCGCGACTCGGTCGCGGATATCGTTGGCGGCCTCGTCGATCTCGCGTTCCAGGCTGAACTCGACGCGAATGTCAGAGCGCTCGTCGCTGCTTTGCGACGTCAGCTTTTCGATTCCCTCGAGACCGGCAATCTGGTCTTCGATGACCTGCGTGATGCGTGTTTCGACAACCTCCGCCGATGCGCCGCGGTAGGTGGTTTCAATGGAGACAACCGGTGGATCGATGTCCGGGTACTGCCTGACCGGTAGTCCGGATAGTGCAGCGAGCCCGAGAATCACCAGCAACAGAGACAGGACGGTAGCGAAAACCGGGCGGCGTACGGAGATGTCCGAGATCAACATGCCTAATCTGTCCCCCGCAATACGGTAACTGCCTTGCCCGGTCGCGCCTTTTGCGTGCCTTCGGTGATCACACGCTCACCCGACTGCAGACCAGCCACGATCTCGACTTCACCGGGGCGCCGGCGACCGGTAGCGACCTCTCTTTTCTCGACCACATCGTCTTCGCCAACCACCAGCACAAACTGGCGGCTTTGCTCCGGCACGATGGCCTGCTCGGGAACCACCAATGCCCTGATCTCGTCTTTGAGCAGAGTCACGGTCAGGAACATGCCCGGGCGCAGCTTGCCATCGGGGTTATCGATCATGGCCCGCACCGTGACAGTGCGGCTGACCGGGTCGACACGCGTGTCCACCGAGACGACATCGCCCGCGAACGCATCATCGGGCCAGGCAACACTGCGCGCCTGCACCGAAAGCCCGGGGGCCAGCCGGGCCAGAACGGTTTCAGGTACGTCAAAGTCGAGCTTTATCGTGGCCGTGTCGTCCAGTGTCGTAATTAACGTCGAAGGACCCACCAGTGCACCGGGACTGACGCGGCGCAGGCCAAGCCTGCCGGCAAACGGCGCCCGCACGACTGTTTCGGCGAGTCGCGCCTGAGCCGCTTCCAGTGCGGCGCGGTCTGCATCGCGCCGTGCGGCCAGTTGTTCAATTTCGGCCGCAGACACCGAGCGTGATCGCTCGAGTTCGCGGGCGCGGCGCAACTGACTGGCCGATTCCGCCTCGGCGGCACGCGCCGCGGCGACCGCGGCAAGGGCCTCGGTATTCTCCAGCTCGACCAGAACCTCACCTGCATCGACTGTCGAGCCTTCTTCGAAACGAATGGCCTTGATTCGATCAGTGACCTTGGGGCGAATCTCGACCGACTCATTGGCGAGAGCATTACCAAGCGCTTCGACCGTTAGCGGAAACGCCTTCTCCTCGGCCACCGCCACCACGACGCCGGGCGCATCCTGCGCAAAGGCAATCGTTGACGCTGATACCAGTGTTGCCACGAGAATGGCTGTACGCATGGCTGCCGGCCCTGATTAAACGGAAGAGTCCTGCATTCTATACTGGACCAGGGGACAGTGACCCTAACTCTGAACCATCGTGGGACCAGGGGACAGCTACCCTAACTCTGAACCATCGTGACCCATCCTGAGATAGGGTCACTGTCCCCTTATCCTGAGATAGGGTCACTGTCCCCTTATCCGGGTCACTCGCAAGCGTTGGCGAGACCACTTGGGCCCGGTGGGGCGAAAAACGATGCTTTCATGATTTGCAGGTCGGCGAAATTGACAATTCCATCGCTATTGAAATCGGCGACAGGGTCATTAGAAAAGAATACGGTTTTGAGCGCCTGCAGGTCTACAAAGTTGACTAAACAGCTGTTGTCGAGATCGGCGTCGCAGGCATTACCGATGCTATCGGCGTCGGCGTCCTGTTGACCGGCGTTGACCGCAAAACTGCAATTGTCGCTTTCATTATCCAGCCCGTCGCCGTCGATATCCGGGTCGCAGGCGTCGCCGTCGCCATCGCCATCGAGATCGGCCTGGTCGGAGTTGCCGACGTCGGGACAGTTGTCGATGACATCATCCAGTCCGTCGCCGTCTTCATCGCATAGATACAGCGGACTGGAGACGCCGCTGCTCGCCGTGAGCACACTCGCGCACAGTAGCGTCGGGTTGGCCATTAACAATGAGCCGTTGGTGCCGAGGTCGGTCACCGTACCTGGAACCAGTGGCAGCGGCTCCGCTGAAGGTACGGCTTGAATCATCGGACTGTTGGCGTAGTAGTCCGGCCCCTGGAATACGGTCGGCAGCACGTAGCGACGATACATATCCAGTGTCGGATAGAAATCATTAACCAGCCCTTCAAACGGTACATTCATGACCATTAGAGTGGCTTTGCCGGCCAGGCCCTGCAGGGCGGAGTTGGGCACGATGGACTGGCTCACGCCGGCGACGATCAAACCGGTATCGGTGACGTCGATCGAGTTGAACGAGTCCTGAAACTTTCCATCGTAGCTGTTGAACCATTCGACGCCGAGGTGCTCGTTTAAGCGAATAATCCACGCCTCATCCTCGGTTCCGAATGTGCCGACCAGCACGGCGCCGCCATCGACAGCGACGATATCGCGGCCAGTGTCATTGCCCGTGGCCGCCACATCATCGGAAACCGTCCAGTGATTGGGGTCGTCGTTCGCATCTTCAGTCGAGCCCTGATTGAAGCGCGTGTAGTAGAGAATGGCACCCTTGCCGTCGCTACCGTCTTCGCTTAATTGCGCAACCAGCATGCCGCCGGTTTCGTTGACCGTGCCCCCAACCGAGCCGGTCAGGTAAAACTCGCCTGTCGCGCTTTGCGTGACTGCTTTGAAAATGCCAATCCGGGCGTTCTGGCTAGGTATCGCTAACTGGCTTTCCCAAACCACGTTGCCCAGCGCATCTAACTTCATTGCCCAGGGCAACGTCGATTGGAAGTCACCAAATGGCAAGTAGTTGAAGTAGCCGACCAACAAGAAGCCGTCGTCACGCGTGTAGATGACGTCGTAAAGTTCCCAATCGGCGGAGTCGCCTGAATCGGCAAAAGTCAGCTCTCCGGCAACCTGCAACCACAGCAGGTTTCCGTCTTCGTCGAGGCGCAGCACACAGGGACGTTTTGTCTGGTTAGTCGTCGAGCCGCTGTTGCCGGCCAGCACAATGCCACCGACCCCACCAGCATCTGTGAAACCAATCATCTCTTCGACTGTGCAGTGGTCGCCGACGTCATTGGTGGGCTCGTATTGTTTGTTCCAGATCTCCGCGCCGTCGCTGTCATGCAATGCCAGCCAGACACCTTCGCCGGAGGTCAGGTCACCGGCGACAAGGATATTGCTGTCAGGCCGCACATGGACCTCGGATACCCGCGTCTGTATACCGGCGTACTGGATGTCCCAGAGCGGTTCGCCACTCGGGCTTAATCGAATCACGCGCTCCTGCCCACCCGGTTGTCCGGCGCTGGTGACCGCAACCAGTCCGCCGTCGGCCGTGGTATCGCTATCGACCACCCATATCTTGCCGCCTGGGCTGGTCAGGTCCTGCACGTTGATAGCCCAACGCTGATCGCCGCCTGGGGCTGGTGCCGGGCCCCGGCTGTATTTCGCTGACAGGTTACTTCCACTTAGCGATTCCGCGCCCGGAAATGAGACGATCGGAGCGCTTTGCTGGAGCAGATTAATGCCGAGCAGATCGATCGTCAGTCCGGCGTCGAGCCTGGCATCGTGCCCGAGTGTCCAGGCAGGGTTCGGCAGCAGTGTAGCTTGTACACCGGCCGCAAGGCGGGCCCGAACAAACGGCCCGGCATACTGACACAATGAGCCACCCAGCCGCAGGGTCGCGCGAAAGCTGGTGGCAATCTCGGCTGCTGCGCTGGTGTCGGCAATCAGTCTGGGCGGCGTCAGCGCCAGTGGACGCTCGGTGAAAAAGGTTTCAGAGTAGAACTCGTCACCGGCGGCGCGAGCCGGATCCCACCCGGTGCGATAACCACCACGGAATTGTTTTTCGATGCCAAAGGTGACGCCGGCCTTCATGTTGGCGGCGACATCGAGCGTATGATCGAGATCGAGCGATGACTCAACCACCGCGAACCCAACCGGGACAGGCGGTAATGGGAAGCACAGCTGTCCGATCTGAACGTTCTGCATATTTAGCAGGCTGATGTCCTGGTCCGCAGTGACCTGCAACGCCATACTAAGATCGCTTTCGATGCTGGTCTGGAATTCAACGCCCTGAGGTTTGACTCTTACCGATATCCGCGGCTTCAGCGCGTATCCCTGAACTTGCCCGTTGATCCGCAGGTCGCCAAGCTGAAGGTTATTGATCCGGAGCGGCTGCACATCTCGTTGCAGGTTCTCGGTCGTTTCGCTACCGGGCTCGGCATCGAGCGGCTGCTCGGTTGCGGTATTGGGAACAATGAAACGTGTCTGCGCCACGGGCTGATCGAGAAAAGCCGACTCACCAGAGCAGAAAGTACCGCGTTTGATCGCACTCTGGATGTCCCAGGTCTGCGCGTTCAACTGCATAATTGCGACCGCAGTGGTTCCGGAGGCATTGGCAGCGCACAATTCGTCAGTAAAGTTTTCGTCAGCCGAAAAATAGTTGGCGCTGGTCACCAGGCCATAGCGTAAATGCTGCGGCATCTCCAGGCCGGAGTTTATGCCGATGGCATCGACCGGTCCGCTCAGTGCGTTCTCCCAAACGTAGAACTGCTGCCCCGGCCCCGGGACACCGGTGCAAAAACCTGGCGCCAGCGCGCCACCCGGGGTGAAGCTCCAGGCCATATTGGTCAGACCAGCAGAATCCTGAAAAATGTCGCCCGCCGAATCGAATTCCTGATAATAGATTCCATCAAAGAAGAGCTCTCCGGCGTAGGCCAGGTCGGCAGATTCGCCCCACGCAAAAGCATAGACGTCCGGTTGCAGTTCAAGCGTCTCATTCCCGGTGACCCTCATGGGGATGCTGCCATCATTAAGCTGCGTGAGCAGATCGCCCAGCTCAGCCGCTGCAATACGCAACACCAGGTTGGTGCCGGCAATACCGGACGAGGCACTGGCGAAAGCGCTGACCTGTCCAAACTGCAATGGCTGGAAATAAGTTTCGTCGGTGCCGATGTCTAGTTCGCTGTCGCTCAGGTCCGGTATGGCCGTAGTATCGTAAAGTTCGGATCCGTCGGTGTTCTGCATATCGGCAGAGATCGTGACCTGTAGCGTGTCAACGTCGATGCTGGTTTGATCTACCAACTGGAAATTACTGGTCACAAATTCATTGGCATAATTAAAAGTGTTACAGGACCCATGCGCGGTACCTGCAAGCAGAGCGTAGATAATCGATGCAGCGACCGGCGCCACGATTACGCGTAGTTTAGAATCCACCCTTGAGCTCCTGTTCTTGGTTTTTCTTCTGCGCGGCCAGCGCAGGACGACTCTCAAAAAGTATAGTTGACGATTACATGCATTTCTCGCCTGGCTCAATTCGACAAATTTTCGCGGAAATCAGTATCCGTGGCTGCAAGCGCGCCCACCAGCTACGTGATTGGGGGACAGCGACCCTAACTTCTGAACCACTGCGAAGCGTCCGGAGATAGGGTCACTGTCCCCTATCCGTTAACTTCCGGAGATAGGGTCACTGTCCCCTATCCGAGTCAGGCTACAATCGACGTATGCTCGCGAAGCTACCGGTCAGTTGAGAATCTGAAGAGAGAATGAAGAGTACGTTAGTGGCTGTTGTGGCTGTGGCGGCAGTGATGTTCTGCGCCTGGCTGCTGATCGACTATGAATCCTATAGCTCGCTCTACGATGCCAGTTATGTTGGTGCCGCGAAGTGTGGTGAATGCCATACACAAATCTATCCCGAATGGCGGCGCTCACCGCATGCCAATATGACCCGACGGGCGACGGTCGATACCGTGGTCGGCAACTTCGACAATCACCAGTGGAGCACCGAGGAACAACAGTACGGAGCAACGCCGGGGAGTGACCCGGTGGCCCGCATGTATCGCGAAGGCGATACCCACTACATGGCCTTGCGCCATCCGCACAGTGGGGAATTCGTGCCTTTTCCAATCGAGTACGCCATCGGTTACCAGTATCGGCAGGTGTACCTGACGCGTGAGGCAGGGGGCGTGCTGCGACGCCTGCCGCTGCAGTGGTCTACCGAGCGCGATAATTTCTTCTCCTACTGGAACTTCCAGGAGAAGTCGCCGGTAACAGCAGAAGACCTGTGGTCGCAAATGGGTTCGCAGAACTCGGCATGGAACCTGTTTTGCGCTCGTTGCCACACCACCAAGCTGGTGGTGGCCGACAAGAATGACGCACACACCCGGGCAACAACGGCCTGGGTCGACAATGGTATCGCCTGTGAAGCCTGTCACGGACCCGGTAGTCAGCATGTCAATTACATGGCCGGCAACCCGGTCAATCGTGTCGCGGCCTGGGTCAACAGCAAGTTGCGTGACCAGCCTGTCGCCTACATTGCCAATGCATCCAAGCTGACCAAGGGACAGGCCATGAGCGTTTGTGCCCGCTGCCATGGCTCCGATATTTTCCTGAAGTCCACCGATATCTATCGGCTGTATGAGCCGGGCTACAGTAAGGAGGGCAGGATCAACGACCTGTCGGCGCACTTCACTGAGGGCCCGATACCGCCGGGACGAACGTTCCCGACGCTGGAGGTGTGGGATCACGGTGTGCCGAAAGGGATCGGTATGTTGTTCCGGACCTTTATCGAGTCATCGTGTTACGAGAACGCCGAGCCACGCTGTTATCAGTGTCACAACCCGCATGACAACAAGATGCCGGCCCAACCGGGACTGCTGGCCGCATCACAACCAAGCAACGACTATTGTCTGGGGTGCCACGTGGAGGAGATTCCGGACCCGGCGCTGCATACCCGGCATACCGAGGGCACGGCCGGCAGCTTCTGCTACGACTGCCACATGCCGAAGAACATCATGGTGGCGGCGACCGGCATTACCCGCTTCACGCGCTCACACAACATGAGTTCGGTTCCCGATCCGCAAGCATCGGCGATTTACGGTGCCGACCGTGCGCCCAATGCCTGCAATGACTGCCACCAGGATCAGTCTGCGCGCTGGAGTGCAACCTGGATGCAGCAGTGGTGGCCAGGGTCGGTCGTAGCAGTAGATCCGGACATCTGAAGGGGACAGTGACTCTAACCCTAGCGTCTGGACCGGCGCGCCGTACCCGGAGATAAGGTCACTGTCCCTATCCCTCCGGAGATAGGGTCACTGTCCCTAAAAAGGCCGGGGCGAAACCCCGGCCTTCCTTGCCTGTTACCGGATCGGGGCAACGCGTGCCTCAATCCGATTACGAGACTCCTGGTTTATGAAGTTGTGTCGATTTCGCTATCGAACTCCGTCTCGGCTTCAAGACCGGCATTCAATTCGTTTTCGTCATCTTCGAACTCGATGTCGCTGTCAGCGTTTAGGTCGGCATCGGCGTCGATGTCACTGTCGAAGTCTTCATCGGCATCTATCGATGCATCGAAACTGGCGTCGGCATGCAACTCGGTATCGGTCTCGAGTTCATCGTCGAGATCTTCTTCCAGATCAGCCGTCGCGTCCGTATCGAAGTCGGCATCGGCATCGGCGTCGATGTCGAAATCGTCATCGAGCGTGGTCTCGCCGGTAGCCATGATGTCGGTATCGGCGTCAATGTCGAAGTCATCCGTTGCAACCGTGCCTGCAACAGTACCGTCGATGTCGAGGTCGGCGTCGAGTGGCCAGGCATTTAATGCCAGCGGCGAGCACAATAATAAAGCACTACTCAAAATGACGGTCTTACGCATAAAGTTTTCCTCCATTACTTTCGCTATCTCAATAGTACTGAAGCAACATCTATGCCATTAAACGTGTGGGATTATTTGTGTACGAGCATGCAATGGTGACCAGCTTTAGCGTCGTCCCATACATCTCACTTTGAAAAAAGTTCGAGGACGAGAATTCCCGGCTATCCCGCCTGAGCAGGGTGGGTCCAGCAGCGCGCTGCCTCTTCACCACTGGTTGCCGTACCGAGTTCGCGCCAACGAAAACGCTGCAGTGCATCGTTGTTCTTATGCTCTACGACATCCGCGCTCCAGTCCCCCAGCAAGGGGCCGATCTTAAAAGCGTGGCCGCTGCCGCCGGTGGCTACTACCAGTCCGTCGCGTGACGGATCGCGATCGATCCAGAAGTGACCATCACGGGTGTCGCAGTACAGGCACAGGCGTGCAGAGACCAACTCGCCTTTCGCAAGAGCCGGTAATGAAGTTTCGAGAAAAGAGGCAAAATCCGCACGTTGCCGATCACCGACCTTGCGTCGGCCCTCGACCGGGTGGGTGAGTTTGCCGACACCGTGGTTAGCAATCTTGACGACACTTTCGCGCGGGTGCAGCGGAAAGCCATACCAACCCGTGTTGGCAACATCCGCTGTGAATACAGGGAATGCCGGTGGCAGGAATAGCTCCTGGTCACACGGCCGGACATAGAAAACCGGTTGTCCGACCGAGTGAATGAAAGGTTGCAGTTGCGGCACCAGCAATGGCGCCCATGCGCCGGCAGCGACGACTACGGCACCCGCATCAATTTGTTCACCGTGCTCGGTAATGACGCCGGTAACCCTGTTGCCGGTCCCCACCAGGCTGTCAACACGCGAACCGATCTGCAGGATGACGCCATCAGTAATCGCACGTCGGGCCAGGGCACTGATGACCCGTCCACTGTCAGCGAAGCCGGCCTTGTCATGGAAAAATGCATCCTGGTACTGCTCGTTGCACCAGGCTGGAAAATTTTGTCGCAGCGAGACTGCATCCACGTGTTGCGGTTCGAAACCGTGGGCTTTCAGTTGTTCGTAGCTGTCGTGTTCATAGGAGCCGGGCTGCATCGGCTTTTTCGCCAACACGAGCAGGCCGCACTCATTGTAGAGTTGCTCGTCGAATTCCTCGTTCCAGCGTAGCCATTCGTCGCGGGCGCGAGCCGCCTGTTCAAGGTAGAATGCATCGTCGCCGTATTCCATGCGTATGGCTTTGTTGATGTCGCTGGAACTTGACAGTGGATGGGGTATCGGCCCGGGATCGATGACATGAACCCGGTTTCCTCTAGCGGCCAGCGCCAGCGCGGCTGACAAGCCATAGATGCCGGCGCCAACGATAAGTACGTCAGGTTGTGACATCAGTTGTTATATGCTCGCGGCATGAGCGACAAAATCTACCATAGCGGATTGCCGACGCCTTGCCTGCTGGTCGATCGTGGCAAGTTGCAGCGCAACGCAAACGCCATGACAGCACGCGCAGAGGAGTTTGACTTCGCTCTGCGCCCGCATGTCAAGACGACCAAGTGTGCAGAGATCGCGCGTATTGCCCATGGCGGTTCGAGCGGCCCGATTACGGTCTCGACCCTACACGAGGCAGACTACTTTCTCGGGCGGGGCTTCAATGACATCACCTATGCGGTTTGTATCACGCCAAACAAGTTTGGTGCTGCAGCCGAACTGGTGTCGCGCGGTGCCAAACTGAAATTGCTGTTGGCTGACGCCGGGATCGCGCAAGCGCTTGCTACGTTCACCGAGGCGCAAGCCTGTTCTTTCGACGTGATGCTCGAAATCGACAGTGGTGAGCACCGCACTGGCTTCGTCCCTGCCGATGATGCCTTTATCGAGACGGCCACGATTGTCGATGCGGCGCAGAACCTGCGTGTTGCAGGTCTGTTGACTCATGGCGGTCATTCTTACGGTTGTCGCTCTGTAAGTGAAATAGTCGACGTGGCCGAACAGGAGCGCGAGTCGCTGCTGCAGGCGAAACGACGACTGGCGAACGCCGGGCTCGAGGCTGGTTTGATAAGCAGTGGCTCGACGCCTACCGCAGTGCTGGGAGCAAATTTCGACGGTATAGACGAGATGCGTCCCGGTGTTTACCTCGTCGGCGACCTCTGCCAGTGGCAGCTTGGCACCTGCTCACGCGACGATATCGCCATTGCAGTCCTGGCGACGGTAATTGCCCATGATCCGTCACGTAACCAGCTCGTGATTGATGCGGGAGCATTGGCGCTGTCGAAAGATCGCAGTACAGCCACTATGCCGGTCGATTTCGGTTATGGGCTGGTCGTTGCCGCGGATGGGACCGCACTGAGAGGCGATCCGACCGTACAGGGCGTGCACCAGGAACATGGTGAAGTAACGGCGCCGACGCCATTACCATTCGATTCGCTACCCATAGGCAGTACGGTGCGTGTTTTGCCCAACCACGCCTGTATGACGGCCGCTGCATACGATCGCTACCTGGTCGTCGATGCCAGCGAACAGGTGGTAGATGAATGGCTGAAGACAGCGGGATGGTAGGCATAAAAAAAGGCCGGACCCGCATCAGCGGACCGGCCCTATCGCTTTAGTTTTAGTTGTTATTACGAGTTTCGCGTCTCGAGTGAATCAGCCACCCAGAACTTGAGTGCAGTCAGGTCGACCTGTGCCATCAGACCCTTCTGGTTAAGTTGGTATGCAGCGACACCGGCTTCAAAGTCGGCCGTAGCACTGGCACCGGCGTTGGCGATTACCGCCTGTGCGGCAGCATTACCATTCCAGTCACCATTAACGAACTCTTCGAAATCATCGGCAGTTTCAAACAGCAGGACTAACTTGAAGTTCTGCAGGCCAGCGCCCAAACCAAGCCCGGCACCACCAACACGCATGTAGGTTTTCTCACCAGTGGCGCCGTTCACCGCAACACCAGTACCACCGGTACCGGTCAGGATAAGGCCACCCTTGGTGGTATCGAAGACAGCATAGCCGAATGCACGATCGGCGAGATTATCGAAGTTGTTGTCCAACTCACGAAACTCTTCCATCGTTTCATTGGCCAGGCGCTCGAATTTTTCGTCGATATTGGTGTCGACATCGACATCAATATCAGCATCGGCGTCTGCTATCAGCTCGCGATCCATACCGGTATCCATGCGCATGTTGGCATCGAAATCGATATCGTTGTCATAGCGATCGCTATCAGCAACGGCGGTCGCACGCAGGTCGGCGTCGGTTTCCACAGCCGTGTAAGTCGTTGCGTTCAGTTCATCTGCCAGCTCGGCATCGCGCGGATCGTTGGTAATACCATCGGCCAACGCGATCGGTGAGCACAGCAGGAGTGCGCTACTCAGTACAATTGTCTTACGCATATAAGTTTCCTCCGTATTGCAAAAAAAGACAGTGCTTCCCCGATTGGAGCAAGATGCGTGCCACCCGGTTGTGAGCCACAGGTGTGCAAACGGCGACGGCTATCGCCGGCTGCGCTGTAGATTTTTCAGTTGATCGAAGCTTTTGCAGTCGCGCGATAGCGTAGGAGCGGCTTCAGCCGCGATCGGATCGCGCAGCGATCCGTAGGAGGGACTTCAGTCCCGACCGTCCGTGCTCGCCACCAACGATTCCGACGTAAGAAGAATCGCGGCTGAAGCCCCTCCTACGGCGGCTGCGCCGCCACAACTCGTTGCGGTTGCTTAGTCTGTTTTGGGGAGGTAATGCTCTTCGAGATAGCGCGAGCGAAAATCCTGCGGTGGCACCATGCGGTCGGGTCGACCCGCCGGTGTCAGGTCCATCAGGTTCCAGTAGACCCAGACCATATCGACAGAATTGCCCTGCATTTCGGTGCCATAAAAGTGATAAATACCGTCGTCGCGGCGGGAGAAAACGTGCATGACTGGCCACAATGATTTGTCGTCGTCGCCGGTCTGGCACTGGTAGTCACGCAGGTAGTCGGTTTTCTCGGCGGAAACCAGCCGCACCTGTTGCCATCCACGACTGTTGGCCCAATCGTTGAGCTTTTGTGCCGGAGCTGCAGTGACGACAACGAAAGCGACGTCGTGTCCGACCGAAAAGGCGGCGCGATCGAAACCATCGACCAGCGACGTGCACGACAGGCAAGGTTTGTCCCAGTTGGGCCCGAACATGTAGCTGTAGATCATCAGCGTGTCTTTATCCCCAAACAGGCTCGACAGCGGTAGCTCCTGTCCCAGGTTGTCGTTGTTGGCGCCGACAAAGACATAGTCCTCAGGCAATTCTCCACCCCGTGGCAATTGACGTCGGCGCTCCGCCAGGTCACGAATCCTGGCGATCAGCGTTTCCTCTTCAGCGAGCAACGCATTACGTGCCGCCCGGTACTCGTCAGATTCGTTGGGATATTTTTTATTTGTCATCGCAACACTCCTGCGGTAATCCACGTGATTAATGGGACGAACTGTCCCGAGTATGAAACAAAGCTTAGCCCCGATCTATTTGGATCGCCTCTAAAAACCGATGGAAGCGACTGATTGAAATTACGATTTTCAGATTTCTGTGGGCATAGCTCACGTTTGATAAATGCCCTCGCTTAAAAAAAGCCGCTGAGTTCTGATCCGATCATTTGTGCATGGCATAGCGCCCTATCGTGATCTATAACAAGTGTTAAGCAACAGGTCCGCTGCCCTGGCGGGTGCCAGTGCGGACAAAAGACCGACTCACAACACGAAAACGAACCGGGGGTCTCGAATGAACTCATTAAACGGATGCTGGCGCGTCATGCCTGCATTGGGTGTGCTGATCGTTATGGGTAACACGTACGCGACATCGGAGGCGGGTTGTACAGACTCGAAAACCGTACGCGCGCCAACCGATGTCACTACGGACATGTGTCCTGTTGCCGTTGCCGGATTCGATTACACCGCAACGGTAGGGGATGAAGTGATGCTCGACGCCCGGGGTTCGTATGATCTCGATGGCGACGGATTGCAGTATGCCTGGTCACTGGTGGGGATACCGGAAGACAGCCTGGCCGAAATCACGCGAATTAATGGTTTCGACGGGGTCTTTACTATAGACGTCCCCGGTCTCTACATCGCTGAAGTGACCGTAACCGATGCGCGTGGCAACCAGTCCAGCGACCGGATAAAAATCGACACTTCGAACAGCGCCCCGGTAGCACATGCTGGCCAGGATCTGGCTGTTGTCGCTGGCGAGTACGTCGAACTCGACGGCACGGGCTCAGGCGACTTTGATAACGATCCGATCGGCTATGCATGGAAGCTGAGCCGGCCTGCCGACAGTAGCGCCGCACTGGCCGGTGCAAACACAGCAACACCGGGCTTCGCAGTCGATGTAGCAGGCGAATACACCGCGCACCTGGTCGTGCGTGACGATCGTGGTCACACCGCGCACGACGATGTGCGCATCAGCACTGTCAACACTGCCCCCGTGGCGCACCCGGGTTGGGGCGGGCGGGTTCGGCTCGGTTCCACCATGACACTCGATGCACGTGCATCGAGCGATGTCGATGGCGACGCGCTAGCCTACCGCTGGTCCGTGTTGACCGCGCCAGCCGACAGCGCCCGCCAGCTGCGTAACGCAGCCACACCGGAAGCATCGCTTGCGCTCGATGCCGCCGGGCACTACCTGCTGCAATTGCTGGTCGACGACGGCCAGCTCCTCAGCGAGCCGGTGATACTGGCTGTTGAAGCCGCGGAGAACGCGCCGCCACCGCTATCCGATTCGCAACGCGATGTGTTGCAGCGGGCAGGAGGGGGTGGCCCCGACAGCGATGGTGACGGTGTACCGAACGCTGCCGATAATTGCGTCAACGTCGCCAACCCGAATCAACGCGATACCGATGGTGATGGAATCGGCAATTTCTGCGATCCGGATTTCAATAATGACGGCACGGTCAACTTCGCCGACCTGTCGATCATGAAAGCGAATTTCTTCTCGGCAGGCGATATCGATACCGATCTCAATGGCGATGGCTTCACCAACTTTATTGACCTGACCATCCTGAAGAACTTCTTCTTCGGGCCGCCGGGACCGCCGGGAACCCTGACCTGGATAAACGGGGCCGGTGGCAACTGGAATGTCGCTACTAACTGGTCACCGACGGCACTGCCGGCAGAGGGTGTTACTGCAATTATCAACCTAGACCCCGATGTCACCGTGACGATCGGCCCGGGTGTCGTGGCCGAGGTTGGCGACCTGTTGCTCGACGATAACCTGGTGCTTGATGGCGGCACGCTGGATGGGGCGACGGTTATCGGTGCCGGCAACGTCAACGTCACCAACGACTCCGTGATCGATGGCATAACGATGGAAGCCACGATGTCCATCGAAAACGGCGACATAGTGACCGTGCGCAACAACCTGGTCGTCAATGGCTCGATCACGATCAATGGTTTCTCTCTGGGCACCGGTCTCGAATTCGACGGCTCGCAGACGCTGGCCGGGTCCGGTGGAATAGTCTTCAATACCAACTTCAATGGCACCCTGAGTGAGCCGCGGGTCCGACCGATCGCCGGCGCCACGCTTACGATTGGCGATGGCCTCACTATTAGCGGAAATAACGGAACTGTTGGAAATCCTGACGGTGGCCTGGTCATGAATGGTGTAGTGCGTTCGACATTTGCGAGCTCACAAATCGCCATCCGGGGGAACAGCATTGCCATTGGCGGGACCCTGGCCGCCGAGAATAACGGCACCTTGCATGTGGGCGATGTCATCACCTCCGTAGGGCCTGGCATGACGATCGATAATCCGGTGGGCAATATTTTCTTCGGTGGCACGCCCGTAGGTGGCAGTGTTGCACTGGGGCCGGCAATCCTCGATGGGACACCGGGCTCGAAAGTCACGCTTCCTTCCGGGCTCGCGAGCTTTGATACTGTCGAGGCCAACGTCGATTTGATTCTGCAGAACGGTAGCGTCATTTCTGTAAGCAATGGTCTGACCCTGAATAACACCACTACTTTGCAGGGCACCAGCATTGGTACAGGCTTCGACTTCGTCGGGACCCAGGCCCTCGATGGCACGGCGACAATCGTATTTGCCACCAACTTCAATGGCTCGCTTGGCGAGCCGCGCGTACGGCCGGTGACACCAGCCAGCACTTTGACGATTGGGCCTGGCATCACGATTACCGGTAACAACGGGACAGTCGGCGATGCTGACGCGTCCACCGTTATACAGGGTAGTGTGCTGGTGGATACCACCAGCTCGACCCGGCTTGTCCGCGGCGCGCCTGTCATCATAGAGGGTTCGCTGACGGCCAGTGCCGGCACGATGCGACTGCTGGGTAACGTACAGACGCCGCCGGCGGGTGCAGCGGTTGATAGCAATGGCGGATCGTTGCGCATTGGCGGCAGCGGTCTTGGTTCGCAGTCGGTGGGGCCGGCAACTTTCAATGGCGCACCAGGAACGACAATCGTCGTCGAAGCGGGTACCCATACTTTGAACAACACCAGTTTCAACACCGATCTGGTGATGCTTAACGGTGCGCTGGCCATTGTTACTAACAACCTCGAAATCAGTGGCGAAGTCTCGATACAGGGAACGTCGCTGGGCACCGGTTTCGATTTCGATGGCACCCAGACTTTCAGTGGCTCGGCCAACATCAGTTTCGATACGAACTTCAACGGCGCACTTGCCGAGCCACGTGTACGCCCGATCAACGGCGAGCTTACGATAGGCCCAAACATCGACTTTTTCGGTGGCAATGGATCAATCGGTAACCCCGCCCTGAAAACGAACCTGGGTGGGGACGTGACCGTCACCATCGGAAATTCCGAGATACTGATTCATGGCACCAACTCGACTATTGCGGGTGCATTGGCGACGACACAGGCTAATGCCAGGGTCCGGCTCAAGGGCTCCTTTGACAATGGGATTGCGGTTAAAGGTGGTAATGGCATTGTCCCCGTGAATACGGTGACCGGAACATTGTTCCTCGATCAGGTTGCCGTCACAGACACGTCGTTCAATGCCATAAATGGTTCCAACGTCCAGGTGACCACTGCCGATGCTACTTTCGATAGCGTCACGATGGACGGCGTGAACCTGACGCTGGTAAACGGCGCGATCGTGTCCATTACGAACAACCTGTTTTTCAACGGGGATTTATTCATCAATGGGACCAGTGTCCCGACCGGGCTCGAATTCGATGGCGGAATTCAATCCTTCAGCGGGAGCGGCACGGTCGAGTTCCTGTCGAACTTCAATGGGGCGATTGCCGAGCCGCATGTTTCGCCGGTTAATGGAGGCGACCTGACAATCGGTGCCGGTATCACGATCCGCGGCAACAACGGGCTGGTCGGGACGACCACGGTGGAGCAGGGCTCGACGAACATTCTCGGACCCATTATCGCGGACACCGGCTCGGAGATGTGGATAGGGGGTGATTTCTCCATGACAGGCCAGCTCACGGCAAACGGGATGAATGCCCGCCTGATTGGTCAACTGGACAATGCGGGCCTGGCGTTGCCGTTCGATTCTCAGTCGGGGAACGTGACGCTTGGTGGCGCCGGATTCACTTTCTCGGCCAGCAATGCTTCGTTTAATGGTACTGGCAACAGCATCATGACGGTGCCAACGACGGATGCCACATTCGACAATGTGTCCATCAATAGCGTCGATATGTCACTGCAAAATGGCGCCATAGTGACCGTCTCCAATGGCATGACGTTCAATGGCATCGGCCGTATTAAAGGAACCAGTGTCGGCACCGGCTTCCTGTTCACGGGTAC
>JABDKV010000074.1 GCA_013002045.1 Gammaproteobacteria bacterium | reverse complement strand
AGACTACATCGAGCAGGATCGGTTGTGCCTGCTCGTTCGGATGCACGCGGTCAGGCTGCATTAACCGCGGATTGAGCGCCACCTTTTCCAGGAAAACCGGCACCAGCGCCGTATCGTACTTTTTCGCCAGTTCGCGGTAGATCGCCCGAAAATCTTCCGTGTAACGCTGGCCGTAGTTGGGTGGGATTCGAATCGCCGTCAACACTACCGCGGCACCCTGTGCCTGGCTTAGCTCAATCATGGTAGCCAGGTTCTGGCGTAGCTGGACCAGCGGCAACCCCTGTAAACCGTCATTGGCGCCGAGCTCGATGATGACAATCGCCGGGTCTTGCACGGCGAGGGCCCGACGCAGCATTGCCAGCCCGGCGCGACTGGTGGCACCGCTCTGGCTGCTATTGACGATGCGATAGTCATGGCCGTGTTGGTCGAGGCGTTGTTCCAGTAGCGCTACCCAGCCGTCCTCGACAGCCATGTTGTAGGCCGCGCTGAGACTGTCGCCAACCACGAGTATTACCTCATCGTTGCTGTTGCCATCGGCTACCTCACCGCTCCCCGACTCCATGGTGGCGGCTGTAGGACCGGGTTCGGGTTGCGAGCCCTCGCAGGCGGCCAGCAGCAATAACGGTGCGATCAGTAGTACGATGCGCGGCATGAATACCCAACCTCTAAATGATGTGCTCAGGGCCAGTCATCTTACAAAAAAGGTTGCCAGCCCGGGTGGCGAGCTGACCATACTGGACGATGTGTCTTTGCAGATCCGCGCCGGGGAGACGGTCGCCATTGTCGGACCGTCCGGCGCCGGCAAGTCGACTTTGCTGGCGCTGCTTGCCGGACTCGACCTGCCCAGTTCGGGAGAGGTGTGGCTGGGCGAGGTCGAACTGACCGCACGGGACGAGGATGAACGAGCGGCACTGCGGGCCGAACGGGTCGGTTTCGTGTTCCAGTCGTTTCACCTGATTCCGTCGCTGACAGCGATGGAAAACGTCATGCTGCCACTGGAGCTGGCGGGTCGCTCCGATGCTACAGCGCCGGCGCGGCAGGTGCTGGAGCAGGTCGGTCTGGGTGATCGATTGCAACACTACCCACGCCAGTTGTCAGGCGGCGAGAAACAACGCGTTGCAATAGCGCGAGCCTTTGTCACCACCCCGGCTATCCTGTTCGCCGACGAGCCCACCGGTAACCTCGACAGCGTTACTGGCGAAAAAATCACCGACCTGCTGTTTGGACTCAACGCCGAGCGCGACACGACATTGTTACTGGTGACGCACGATCAACGTGTCGCCGCCCGTTGTGACACCATCCTGCGAATCGACGCCGGTCGCTTGCTGCCACAAACGCAACAGGAACAGGTGTCGGCATGACGCTGGTGATGTCGCTACGCAAGTTGCGGCGTGAATGGCGCTCGGGCGAGCTGCTGATCCTGACTGTTGCGCTGGTCGTCGCTGTGGCGGCAATGACGGCAGTCAGCTTCTTCACCGATCGTGTCGGTAAAGCCGTGACATTGCAGGCAGCAGAAGTCCTCGCCGCTGATCTGGTCCTTAGTTCCGGTCGTGAGATCGACCAGGCTGTTTATGGGCGGGCGGCAGACTACAACTTGCAAACCGCCCGTCGCGTCTCGTTCCCGAGCGTAGTGCTCGCCGGCGATGACAGCACGCTCGCAGATATCGAAGGGGTCTCGGGTGGTTACCCATTGCGCGGGCAGCTGCGTGTGGCTGATAGTCTGCTGGGCGCACCAGGGCCGATTGGTGACATACCTGCACCGGGAGAGGCCTGGGCTGAATCGCGCCTGCTGGCCCGGCTCGGTGTCGATACCGGTGTGCGCCTTGAAGTCGGCGAGCACTCGGTAGTGGTGACACGGGTGCTCGATTTTGCGCCCGATCGGGGTTGGCGTTTTGCCGACCTGGCGCCCGGGCTGATGATCAACCTTGCCGATATAGAGAAGACCGGCCTGATCCAGCCCGGGAGCAGGGTCCGTTACACCGCCTTGTTCGCCGGCGACAGCGCCGACATCGGTGCGTTCCGCAGTGAACTCGATATGACTATCGCCGAGCACGAAAATCTGCGTGACCTCTCTGATTTGCAACCCGAGATGCGATCTGCGGTCGATCGGGCCGGGCGTTTCCTGTCGCTGGCGGCCCTGGTGGCAGCGTTGCTTGCCGCAGTGGCATTGTCGATGGCGGCGCGTCGCTATGCGGCGAAACAACTCGACCAGGTCGCATTGATGAAATGCCTCGGTGCCAGTCAGCGCCGCATTACGCTTGGTGTGACTATCGAGTTGGTCATTCTTGCCGTGGTTGGCGGACTCTTGGGCTCGTTGCTTGGCTGGCTGGCACAGCAAGGGCTGGTGTGGGTCGCGGGTGACCTGATTGGTGCGGTCTTACCCGCGCCTTCGCCACGGACCATCGTTTTCGGTGTCGTTATCTCAATTATCTTGCTGGCGGGATTCGCACTGCCACCGTTGATTGCGTTGCGCCAGGTACCACCAGCACGCGTACTGCATCGGGATTTGCCACCGGCACAGGTATCGCGCTGGAGTGCCTATGCCGCGGCCATCGGTGCCGTTGTGGCGATCCTGCTGTGGCTCATCCGGGATGTCGAACTGGTCATCTGGCTGGGACTGGGCGCCCTGGCAACAGTGCTGTTGTTATATGGTGCTGGTTGGGGATTTGTGCTGGCGGTGCGACGTTTCCGTGGTGCCGGCGGTTTTGCCTGGCGCTACGGTATTGCCAGCATCGGACGGCGCGGCAACGACAGCGTCATTCAGGTCATCGGATTTGGTCTCGGGCTCATGGCCTTGCTGCTGTTAACCGTTGTGCGTAATGACCTGCTGCAAAGCTGGCGTGAAACGCTACCGGCGGACGCACCGAATTACTTCATGATCAATATCGATCCTTCCGAGGTCGATGACGTCAGTGCGTTTTTACTGGAGCGTACCGGTCGTGCGCCGCAGCTGGCTCCGCTGGTACGCGCCCGGCTAATAGCGATCGACGGGGTCGACATTGCCGACATCGAGTTCTCCTCGAACCGTGGCCGGCGTTTCGCCGAGCGCGAGAGCAATCTCTCATGGTCCAGCGAATTGTCCGCTGACAACAAGATTGATGCCGGCCGCTGGTGGGGGAAACAGCCGCAACCGGGTGGCGAAGTATCGGTTGAGGTCGATTTTGCAGAATCGCTGGGAATCGGCCTGGGCGACCGCTTGCGATTCGATGTGGCCGGCGAAATTGTTGAGGTGCCGGTAACCAGTTTCCGGGTGGTCGAGTGGGACAGTTTTCAACCCAACTTTTTTATGGTGTTCAGCCCCAACGTACTTGACGATTTCCCGGTGACCTGGATCGGGTCGGCGCATGTTCCGACCGATGCGCGAGCGACGATGATCGACCTGGTCCGGCGCTATTCCAGTATCACCACCATCGACATGAACGCGGTACTCGACCAGGTGCGCAGTGTAATGTCCAGGGCAGCGCTGGCCGTGCAGTACGTTTTTATATTTACCCTGGTAGCCGGGGTAACTGTTTTGTTGGCTGCGGTGCAGACGACCCTGGAAGAGCGACACTACGAGAGTGCAATGCTGCGCACCTTTGGTGCCAGTCGCCGGACCATTACACGGGGTGTGACCACTGAGTTCGTGGTGTTGGGCCTGTTGTCGGGCCTTCTGGCCTCGATCGGGGCAGGACTGGCGGCCTGGCTAATGGCAACCCAGGTTTTCGAACTCGACTATGTGCCGGGCATCGGTCTGTGGTTACTCGGCATCGGGCTCGGTACCGTGCTGGTTGGCGCCAGTGGCGGGCTTGCTACGCGCAGGGTGGCCAATACATCGCCGATGCTGACATTACGGCGCTGAAATGGAAGCTGGCATTGTCGCGCTTTTACTGACGATCTCTCACCTGGCGCTGGCTACCGCCAGCGCCAGCCACGCCCTGATTTACAAACGGGATCCACGGGCGGCAATTGCCTGGATGGTGGTTTCGGTTACGGTGCCGTTCATAGGGCCGGTAATTTATTACATGTTTGGCATTAACCGGGTGCGAACGGCGGCAATCGGTTATCGCAATGATCGGCTGGTCTCCTACGAACGTCCCGAACGCTATAGCGAGTACCTGGGCTGTGCATCGCCTGTCGATGCGTTGTCGATGGTAGGCGCGACGGTCAGTGGCAATCGTATGTTGTGCGCCAATTCAGTCGAACCGCTGATTAATGGCGAAGCTACCTACGCGGCGATGCTGGAAGCGATAAACGAGGCCAGTGATTTTGTTCACCTGACCACGTATATCCTCGAATCGGGGGATGTGGGCAAGACTTTTATCGATGCGCTGGCGCAAGCGGTCGAGCGTGGTGTCGATGTCCGAGTGCTTATCGACGGCTTCGGGCAATACTACGCAATACCTACAGCAACAAGGCTGTTGCGCAAGGCAGGGGTTCCGGTGCAGTGCTACCTGCCCCCACGGCTGTTTCCGCCTAGCCTCCATGTCAACCTGCGTAATCATCGCAAGGTGCTTGTGGTCGACGGGGTGGTCGCGTTCACCGGCGGCGCCAACATCGGTCGGCGACATATCGCCGATGAGCATGGTGTCCGCCAGGTCACCGACATCCATTTTAGGCTGCAGGGTCCGGTTGTTAGTGAGCTTGACGAAGTGTTTTGTCACGACTGGTGCTTCGTGACCGGTGCTGCGTTGCCGCCGGCGCCGGTCGATACGCGTTGTTACGAAGAGGCGGTGTGCCGGGTAATTATGGACGGGCCGGACGAGCACATGGACAAGCTCTCCATGGTTATCCAGGGCGTGATCAGTGCGGCGCGACGGCGAATTACCATCATGACCCCGTATTTCCTGCCGTCGCGAGAACTGGTTGCGGCGCTTCAGGCAGCCGCCTGCCGCGGGGTAAAGATCAGGGTGATACTGCCGGCCGAGAACAATTTGCCATTTGTGCACTGGGCTACCCGCAACATGCTGTGGGAGCTGCTGATGTGGGACATCGAAGTGCAGTACCAGTCACCGCCGTTTTGTCACAGCAAACTATTGCTGATCGATGACGATTACGCGCTGATCGGCTCCGCCAATCTCGATCCACGTAGTCTTCGCCTTAATTTCGAGCTCGGTGTCGAGGTGTTCGATCGCAAGCTTGTTGCGCAGCTCGATCAGCATATCGAGGAAACATGCTGCGATGCCCACAACGTCACATTGGAAGAGGTCGATGGTCGCCCGCTGCACCTGCGCATGTGGGACTCGGCATTCTGGCTGATGTCGCCGTACCTCTAGGTCCTGCAGCTTAACAATCGCATCGCGCCAGACGCGGGCGTAGACTCCGGCTGTAGCCACCGGAGAGGGGCCATGACGATTTCACATGACAAGCGTTTCCCCAACGAATCAGACGAATATCGCA
>JABDKV010000050.1 GCA_013002045.1 Gammaproteobacteria bacterium | reverse complement strand
CTGATCTGCACGAGGGAAACCTCGACCTGGCCCGGCAACTGGCCGAGGCTGTACCGGGGAACGAAACAGTAGCCGCATCACTGGCCATGGCGCTGGCCGCGGTCGGTCAATTCGATGAAGCGTTGCGTGTACTGCCCGACGGCGATCGTTACGATCACAATCGCAGTCGCTATGCTGCCGGTTTGCCGGCGGACCTGCCATGGCGTCCCGACGATCCGGTATTCCGGCCGGCGCCGATACAACGCTGAGCCCTAGCGGACGCGTTTGACGCGAATACTGCGATTGAGTCCTTCGACCTTAAGACGATAGCTGCCGAAGGCGCCGCGTTCGATAGTCACCATTGGTCGATCCAGGTTGGCACGAAACCGACCTGACTCTGACTGGCGCCAGACCTGGCCATTTTCCAGGCGAAACAGTGTCTTGCCGGTCCAGCCGGTAAACTCGCCATCGTAGCGGCTGGTTATTTCTCGAGTCTGGTCCGCGTCCAGCTGCTCCTGGCCGAAGGTCTCTGCGGGTTGCGCCGCTGCCGGGGGCGTTGGCGTTACCGGGGCCGGTGCGGCTGAGACCGATCGTGGCTGAACAGGCGCTGCGGCAGGCTTTGGCGCGGATGGGAGATTGACGACTGGCGGTCCCGGCGGCGTCGTTGCGGGTTTGTTGACCTCGGTGGTCGGGATGCGGCCAGCAGCCTTGTCGTAACAGGCCAGGCGCGCCTTGTCGTTGGCGATTTCCAGGCAATGTTCAACCTCGGCAGCCGTGGCAGCGAACGGTATCAGTATGCAAAGCACCAGAACCCATACACGCATAGGTACAATCCCAATCAATCCCAAAGTTGACATTATTTTACCTGTTTCTGCCGCGATAACAGCTTCGTGATCGGTCTGAATATAATAACCGTCCTGCAACGGAACCCATCATAACGCCCGGGGTCATCCTACCTGTGCACAATTGCCCGAAACTCCTGTCAGTCCTGGCGCTTGGCGCCTGCATGCCGAACGCCAACGCAGCTGACCCGGTACTCGTCGATGCGACCAGGCAAAGTGGTATCGACTTCGTTCATTTCAACGGTATGTCCGGCGAGTTGTTTTTTATCGAGATGATGGGCGCGGGGGGTGCACTGTTCGACTACGACCATGACGGTGATCTCGATATCTACTTCGTGCAGGGTCATATGCTCGGCGAGGGCAAGACTCACGACGATGCCACCTTTCCCCCGGTCGGTGCGACTACGGATCAGTTGTATCGCAATGACAGCGAGCGGGTAGAGGGTCAGTTGCAGCTGCAATTCACCAACGTTACCCGTCAATCGGGCATTGTGTCACCCGGCTATGGTATGGGGGTGACGGTCGGCGATGTCGATCAGGACGGCCATGTCGACCTGTATGTCATGAATTACGGCGATAACATGCTTTGGCGGAATCGTGGCGACGGCACCTTCGAAGACATTACTGCAGCGGCCGGAGTCAATGATCCCCGCTGGAGTGTCAGCGCCAGTTTCGTCGATTATGATCGCGATGGTCTGCCGGATCTGTACGTTGGCAACTATCTCGAGCACGATATTAGCGTCCCCAAAGTCTGTCGCATGTCGAAACGGGTACGCGACTACTGCGGGCCGAGTTATAACGCGGGTGAAACCGATAGTCTGTTTCGGAACCTGGGCGATGGGCGCTTCGAGAACGCCAGCGAGAGTGCGGGAATCGACCAGGCCTACGGCGGGGCGCTGGGCATCATTGCGGCCGACTTCAACGGTGATAGCTGGCCTGACATCTTTGTGGCCAATGATGGTGTCGCCAACCAGCTGTGGGTCAACCAGCAGGATGGCACTTTCGAAGACCAGGCGCTGCTTGGCGGTGTCGCAGTCAATCGCGACGGCATGGCCGAGGGCAGTATGGGTATAGATGCCCAGGACTTCGACAACGACGGCGATTTCGATGTGTTCCTGACGCACTTCCTTCAGGAGACGAATACGCTTTACGTTAACGACGGCAGCGGCTGGTTCGAGGACGAGAGTGTGGCTAGTGGACTCGGCAATCCGAGCTTCCGCTATACCGCCTTTGGTGCCGCGTGGTTTGACCTCGATAACGACGGCTGGCTCGACCTGTTTAGTGTAAACGGGGCGGTCAAGAAAAAGCCGGACCAGGTGCTGGCGGGTGACCCCTATCCCCTGCACGAGAGTAATCAGCTCTTCGTGCGAACTGCGGATGGCCGGTATTCGGATGTCTCTGCCGATGTGCCTGATTTGGCCCAATCACGGGTGAGTCGGGGTGCCGCATTTGGTGATATCGATAATGATGGAGATATCGATATCCTGGTGCTGAATAACGCGGCGGCGCCGCAATTACTGATCAATACGGTTGGGCAAACGGCGGGCTGGATTGGTCTGGACCTGCTAAATCGCGCTGGCAGCATTGCCGTCGGTGCCGAAGTCAGATTGCTTGTCGACGATAAAGTCGTGCAGACCCGACGGGTGCGTGTCGATGGCAGCTATGCCAGTGCCAACGATGCACGTGTTTTGATCGGGCTGGGCAAAGACGACATCATACCGACGCTCGAAATCAAATGGCCCGACGGTTCGCGGCAGACATTAGACAAGCTGCAGCCAGGGCGCTATCACCGGATACAACAGCGGAAACCTGAATGAAGAACTTTATTGCCGGTCTGTTAGGCGTGTTAATTGCGCTACCAGCCTGGTCGGCAGACCAACTGCTCGACATACCCCACCCGATACTCGATGAGTACAAACCGGAAGTGCGTGCCATGCTGGCCGGCGCACGTGGTCGTTTCGAGCTGATGTCGCTGGAGGCCACTGGGCCGGACCTGGGCCTGGCCTACGGCCGGCTCGGCATTCATTACTACGCTCATGCTGAGCAGGATGCGGCGCGCGCCTGCTTTGTCAACGCCACCGCACTCGATCCGGATAACTTCCGCTGGCCATACTACCTGGCCGTCCATTATGCCGAGACCGGCGCCTTCGCCAGGGCTGTGCGGGTGTTCGATCGTGTCCTGGCCTTGCAACCGGGTGATGTGCCAACCCTGACACGACTGGGGCTGGCGTTGCTGGAACTGGACCGCGTCGATGAGGCGGAAACGAGGTTGAAGGCCGCGATCGTTGCACAGCCTGCCAACGCAGCTGCGTTTGCCGGTCTGGCCCGGGTTGCTGAACGCCGCGATGACTGGGAATCAGCTATTACGCATTACCAGAAGGCGTTGTCGCTGCAGCCCGAGGCAAGCCAACTGCATTATCGTCTTGGCCAGGCTCATCGACGTGCGGGCAATATCGAGTTGGCAAAGACCCACCTGCAGCAACGTGGTCAACGTATAGCCAGCATCGATGATCCGCTGCTGACTTTCATGGATGCGCATACACGGCCCGCGGGCTACTACGCGATCCTGGGAGACAAGGCTTTGGGTGAAGGCGAATCCGCGCGTGCAGCCACCCTGTATGACGTGGCTTACGCTATTGATCCCACGCAGGTCGGCGCCATTGTAGGTCTGGCGCGGATTGCTTTTCTCGATGGTGAGAACGTGCGCGCGCGCGAGTGGCTCGACCTCGCCATCGGATTGGACAAAGACTCGTGGAGCGCGTTGCAGTTAAAGGGCCTGGTCGAATTGCAGGACGGTGACGCCAGCGCGGCGATAGGCAATTTGGAAAAGTCTGTCATGTTGCAGGATTTTCCACAGACACGCGTATTCCTGGCAAACACGTTGATGGCAACCGGTCGCTTCGCCGAAGCAGCCCGCCACTACGATGTGGCGGCGAAGGCGGCAAACGCCAGCACCGAAGTGCGTTACCGCGCCGCTATGGCGCATATTGCGGCCGGTAACTGCAACGCTGCCGAAGCCCTGCTGTTGTCAGCCTACGAGGACGATCCGGCGATGGCCAAGGTGGTACTGGCGCTGGCGCGAATCTATTCATCCTGTATCGATGCCGACGACGAGAAGCTGCAGGCTGCAGTCCGTTACGCCGAGGTGCTCTACAATGGCCACCCCAGTCTCGAGACGTCGGAGACACTGGCGATGGCGATGGCTGCAACAGGCCGCTTTGATGATGCCGTTGATTACCAGGCGCAGGCTATTTTCGAGGCATTGAAAACAGGGGGGCTGGACCACCAGCCGCAGTTACAGCAGAACATGGAACGATACCGGAATCAGCAACGGGCAATGCTTCCCTGGCCGAGCGGTCACGCGGTATTCTCGTTGCAGGCAGAACGGAGTGCAGAAACCAGTGAGTGAGCAAGACAACGGCGCAGAGCAACTCAAGCGCTGGGTAGAAAGCCAGTTTCAGAATATGGGCCGGCATGCTGCCGAAAACGGCCTGATTACCAGTGATAAGGCAGAAGGACGGCCGGCGTGGGCCATGCCTGGCAAGTTGTTCATCGGGCGTATCTGGGATGCGGAAGATGAGAGTAACGCCTGGTGGGTTATTTCTGGTGCGGTTCGATCGGATCACCTGCAGGCCGATGTTGCCGACAACCCGCGTGATGCGTTGAGGCACTTTTGCCTGAAGTGGCAAATGCAGAACGCCCGGCTCGAGAAGGCGTCCGAATCTGATCATCCGGCTGACCAGCAGGCGTGGACCGGGATTGGGGAAAACCTGGCGGCGCAGGCTGAGGCGTTATATCAGTTGGTCGAACAGGATTCTCTCTGGGAGAACACCTGATCCCGGGCCCGGTCGGGACTGAAGTCCCTCCTACGGCGGCTGCGCCGCCCGGATCGCGGCTGAAGCCGCTCCTACGGGGAGGCGCGCGTAGCGCGCGTAGGAGGGGCTTTAGCCCCGATTCTTTCTGCCGTCGTAGTCCGTTTTTTATTTGCTGGTCTGGTCGGGACTGAAGTCCCTCCTACGGATCGCTGCGCGATCCGATCGCGGCTGAAGCCGCTCCTACGGGGAGGCGCGGGTCAGGGTTTATTGGTTTTGTCGAGCAGGTCGGGTGGCAGCAGGTCGGCGTAGTTTTGCCAGCGATTGACGGAGCGGCTGTAGATCGGCTGGCGGACTTGCCACAGGCTCAGTGTAGCGACCGGGCCTCTGCGTGCGCGGTAGTCGAGGCACTGCGATTCCCAGGGAAGGCCGCAATGTTCAATCAACCGTTTTACCTGGTTGTCAAAATCGCTGGTTAGTGTCTCGTAATCGATGGTCAGCAGGCGCTCGCCGAGGACTTGCTGCCAGTGTGTCGTCAGCCGCAGGTGTTCGCGATAATAAAAATCGATGTCATGCAAATCGTTGGCATAGTAATGACCAATCGGCATGCTCTGGAAAAAGATTGACAGCAGGTTATCGAGCCGATTGCGCCGGCAATAGACGAGGCGGGCGTTGGGGAACAACGCGTGAACGAGCCCGGCGTGGAGGAAATTGGCGGGCAGCTTGTCCGTTACGTGCTCGATGCCCGGGTCACGATACTGTGACAGCAGGCGCTCGTATTCGCGGGTAAATGCCTGCAGCGTGGCCGCTGGTTGCCCGGCTAGACCTTGCGGGTAAGGTGCGAGACGGGTCCTGCTGGCACGGTCGATATAACTTTGTTCACCACCGGCTGAGACTTTGCTGTGTGATGCGATGACCTGCTCAACCAGTGTCGTGCCCGAGCGTGGCATGCCAAAGACCAGTATGGGCAGCTGACTGTCACTGTGCCACGACAGCTTCGGTGAAGAAGAAAAGCTGGCAATCAGGTTATCGATAAACTGTGAAAAAGTGGTCCGCGAAAATTGCGGCATGCGCGTCTTCTTTAATTCGTTAGCCTCGGTAAAGTGTCCAAATGCACGTTGGTACTCACCTGCATCGTCACACACTTTGCCCAAGGCAAAGTGCAACGCTTCGCGGGTTGCCGCCGCCCGGGCAGGGTCTGTTGCAGCGGCGGCCATCTGTTGTACTTCAGGGTCGTTGACGTCGTCGTAACGTTGGATCGAGACCAGTTGCTGGTAGGCCTCGACAAAGTCAGGATCGCTGCTTAGAGCCTGTCGGAAATAATCTGCGGCATCATCGAACTCGCCAAAAGCGGATCGCACCATGCCCACGCCATACAGTGCAGGGGCATAGTCGGGAACCAGTGCAAGGGCCTGTTCAAAATAATCGAGCGCCTGTTGTTCCTGGCGCTGCATGATATGCACCGTACCGAGTTCAGTCAGTATCTGTTCGCGCTGTGCCTGGCCGTGGCTCAGCGCCTGTTCGAGTGCGTCAATCGCACTCTCATGCTTGCCTTGCTGGCGGCGGGCAACCCCCAGATTGAACCAGGCATCGGCCAGTTGTGGTCGCGCACGGCTGAGGCTGGCAAAGTGGGATTCGGCAGCGACGTAGTTCTCTTCGGCCACGGCCAGGTAACCCAGTTCCGACATGACCTGTGCGGCCCGTGGCGCCAGTTGTGCAGCCTGCTCCAGTGACTTTCGCGCCGGGCCCAGCTTGCGTTGCAAGCGCTGAACCCGCCCCAGCAGGCAAAGAACCCGCGGATCGGGGGGGATTCGTCGCAGCAGGTCGATACAGCCATCTTCGACAGCCCCCAGCTCACCCCGCAGCATTTGCTGTGTCAGGGAGTTCAGCTGTGCCGCAACCGGATCTGTATTCACGCCAGCGCGTCGAAAATCTCCGCCCGTTCGTCAAGAAACGGACGATAACGCGCGAAGCGCCCAACGGAGCGCCGGTGAATTGGCTCGCGTACCTGTGCATGTGAAGCGGTGCTGACATAGCGCCCGCTGTCCTGCGGTTGCAGGACATGATCGTCCCAGGGCAGACCGAGTCGTTCCAGTAACGGCTGCATAACAAAGCCCGGATCTTCTACAAGATCTTCATACTTTAGCGACGAGATATGAGCTGGGAAATTGTCATGCCAGTGACGCATCAGGCGCTGGTAATTGCGGTAGTAATGACTGAGGTCGTCGAGATCGAAACTGAAGTCGAGAGCGGGATCAAGAAAATTCTGGAAATAACAGGACAACATTGTGTCGCGCGGATCGCGCTCGCAATGGATGATATGCGCGTCTGGCAGCATGTGGCTTATAGCGCCAACGTACTGGAAGTTCAGTGGCATCTTGTCGGTCATCCAGCGCGCGCCGGGAGGTGCGGCAACGCCGGTGCAATATTGCTCGGCCAGTCGGGCAAAGTCGCTGTCGCTAAGTCCTGCATCAGGAAATCCGACGTCACCGAGCAGCTGGCCCAGCAATGCCAGTTCGCCACAGGCATGAATGTCCGGGTGACGTGACAGCATTGTTTCCAGCAAGCTCGTTCCACTGCGCGGCATACCGACGATAAACAGTCTGCGTGTCGTGCGCGGCGCTCCCGTGTCGGCTGGAGGTTCAGAATAGTGGTTGATGATGTTATCGATAAATCGGTAGTGGCGGTCGGCATCGAAACGACCGTCAACGCACTGGTTGCCAATGTCGTAATAGCGCAGAGCCTGCTTGCAATCGGCACTGGCATCGTAAACATCACCGAGCAGGAAGGCGAGACGCCGTCGATGGGCGACATCGAGTTGCGCCAGCGGCTCGTGATCGTCGTCGAGCAGGGGTGCAAGATACTCCAGTGCCGTATCGCGACGACCACAACGACGCGCGAGACTGGCTGCGGCCAACCGGGTATCAGTACTCGCTTCGTTCTGCTCAACCAGTTCCGACAGCAACTGCAAACCGGCATCGGGCTGACCCTGGCGTTCGCGCAACTCCGCCAGGCCCGCCATCACCCGCTGGTTGGCGGGATGAGATTCGCGTGCCGCCAGGAAAGCCGCTTCAGCACCGGCCAGGTCTCCCAGCGCCATTAAAATCGAGCCGAGCTCGGCCCGTGTTTCAGCCTCGTTTGGTGCCAGGCTTAGTGCCCGTTCGGCCGCCGCCCTGGCAGCCTGCAAACGACCGCTACGGTGCAACGCCATGGCAAGATTCTGCGTTGCGGTGGGGTAATCGGGCTGAATTTTCAGTGAGTCCTGCAATGCCTTAATCGCTTCTTCATTGCGATTGAGGCGCATCAGTAAGGCACCCAGGTTGTTCAGGATGCGGACATTATCGGGGGCCAGGCTGGCTGCCTGCCGCAGTGTGGCGACAGCATCTTCGATGCGGTGATTGGCTGCCTGCGCATTGGCAAGCGCCAGCAACATGGGTACATCCTGCGGTGCGAGTTTGATGGCCCGTTGCAGCGATTCGAGTTCATTACGGTGTTGCCCGAGATGTCGTTGCACGGCGGCGAGTGTTGCCCAGGCTTCCGGGTTTTTCTCATCACGTTGCAGTACCTGTCCGACACGTTGCGCTGCGTCGGCCGCGCGACCAGCCGCCGCCAGCCCGCGCACATACGACAGGTTGATGCGTGTGTCATCGCGAGCACTGTCGGCGGCCCGTGCCAGGTTGGCGATGCCCTGGTCGTGATCACCCATTTGCATCTGCAGCTGGCCGAGCAACGACACGATGCGTGGATCAGCACGGCCGCCATCCACCATTTGCTGGTAGATCTTGCGCGCCGCATCGAGCTGGCCGGCGCGATGCAACTGAATTGCCTGTTGCAGGTCGAGACTGTTCATCGATCTTCCATGTTGATCATGCGTACATGGGTATGACATTACCCCGGAAGTGTAGTGGGCAACGGCCACACTGCAAATGCATGGCGGCGGATACTGATTCAGCTCGCATCAATCGAATCGAACCACTCACCCAGCCAGGGCCGGTAGTTGTCGTGACGCCGCACTGACTCGGTGTAGATCGGTTGCCTGACCTGGTCGTAACTGGCGGTCGCGACACCGCGCCTGTTGCGGTAAAACTCGAGACAGCCGTCGTCCCACGGCAGGTCGATGTAGTCAATCAGCCGTCGAATTTGGGCGTCAGGATCGTCTACCAGCGATTCGTAATCGATTTCGAGCATCGGTATCGACAAGGTGTCGCGCCAGTGCTCCATCAGCTGTCGGTACACCTGGTAAGCGGTTAGCAGGTTGTCACGATCGTAGCTAAATGGGATGCCGCCAAGACCAAATAGCTGAAAATAACAGGACAGCAGGGCATCGCGTGGGTCGCGACGACAATGGATTATCCTGGCCTGCGGCAAAAGCAGGCGAGCGAAACCCAGGTTTTCATAGTTCTGCCACATCTTGTCCGTAATGCGGTCCACATCGGTGCCGGCGGCGGTGAGACGTTCGAGATACTGGCTTGCCAGGCGGTCGAGCAACTTGTTGTCGGCTTCGTTAACGCATTCAGGATAAGGCGTATCCGACCCCAACATTTGCGGCAGGGCAAAGGCCTGCAAGCGGATCAGCGCCAGCTCACCGGCGCCAGCGGCGCGTGGATGTGAGCTGATGATCTGTTCCACCAGTGTGGTGCCGGACCGTGGCAGACCGACGATGAATACCGGCAGCGACGAAGTCTCGCTCGAGCGTGGCAATGCAGAAAAATCGGCTTTGTTGTAAGCACTGACGATGCGGTCGCCCAGTTGACGATGATTGTCCGGATCGAAGTCGGTTCGACAAAGACGGTTGGCTGCTTCGAAATGGCCAAAAGCCTGCTCGAACTCACGCCGGCGATCATGGAGCTCGC
>JABDKV010000047.1 GCA_013002045.1 Gammaproteobacteria bacterium | reverse complement strand
TGAAGGCCCTTGAAAACAAAGGCTTGGTCAAGAAGCGGGTGAACAACAGGGATCGCCGCAGCAATCACCTGTTGCTCACCGCGAAAGGTCGACATCTGCTCGGTCGCGACCCGCTCGTCGCGACTGTGGCCGCACTTGGCGATCTGAATCGCTCAACACAAAGTGCATTAGATACCGGACTGGCGACGTTGCTGTCTGCACGGCTTTCCGCGCAGGATCGGCAGCCCTTCGGGCAATGCCGGGATTGTCGTTACTTCGCGCGGCGGCACCCGGACGGCAATCCACACTTTTGTCAGTTGTTGAATGAAATGCTCGCCGAGCCAGAAGCAAACGCGATCTGTTTTGAGCAACGTCCAAGCTGATGTCATCGTCGTCTGATAATAAGACCGGCCAGCCCGACGAAGCGGAAATTCGTAGCTATGCGTCGCCACCCTGCTATCAGCATGAGCTCGACCCAAACTACCTTGGTATCGCTGAAGCCGATGAAAAGGAATTACCGAGCGTCGACTCATCATGGACCGTTGTCCGTGCGTGGCGCACCACGACTCGATCGCGGCTAATTGCTTTTCGAAGCAGCTTAGCTGTTGATGAATGCAAGAGACGTGCAATAAGTGTTGCTCGAAACTTGCAAGAGGCTGCCATCCTGACCGGCCATCAGCGCATCGGCTTTTGCTGGCCGATGGCCGGCGAAATCGATTTGCGGCCACTAATGACCGATCTTGTGGAAGGTGGAATCGATGCCGCCCTCCCCGTGATCACCGAAAAGGATCGGCCGCTTGAATTCTGGCGGTGGCACCCGGACAGCGACCTGGACTATTCCGGGCCCATGGGAATACCAGTCCCGACGACGCGACAACTCGTCAAGGTTACTGCGCTCTTAATTCCCATGATCGGATTCGATAACCAGGGACATCGCCTGGGGCACGGGGGCGGCTATTTCGATCGGACTCTGGCCGAGATGCACCCACGCCCCAAGGCCATCGGTGTCGGTCACGAAGAGTGCCGGCTGCCGTCTATCTTCCCCCAGGCCCACGACATACCGATGGACCTTATTGTTACGGATGCGGGCATTTACAAGACTGACGAGAGCGTCGCAGGAATTCTGCCTGTAACAGACTGAAAACCGACTGGTACTGTTAGTACTTTTACTAGCCAGGCTTTCCATCGATTCTTGAGCGACACAACATTGGCGCATACCGAAACAGAAATGCTGCGAAGGCCAGCGACCAAAGAATCCCGGAAGCGACGACCAGGCCCTGGTAATTAGACGGATCTACAAAACCGCTTGCCAGGCGGGTAATCGCTCCTGCTTGCACGAGGAAAAACGCAAGAATTTCAATGCGCTCTGCAGCTAATGCACGTCCCGTGTGGCCGAGTGCGCTGCGCATCATCATTGCCAGCATTAATCCACTGATCGCACCGAGCGTCAGCGCATGAATGGCGACTGCAGGCGGAATGGTACCTACTAACGCCAACGCGCGCATTGCCAGCGACAGGGGTATCCAAACGTACGCCACTGGCAACATCAAGAGCAGCGGATTGCGCCAGGTTTGCAGCGGCCTCCACAACCACCATCGCAGCGTTTGTGTCAACACCGCGATTATCAGCAGCGACAACCAGGCCCAGTCCGGAAATGAAATCCAATAGCTCAGAATGCCTGCGACCAGAAGCAGGACCAGGGGAACAATCGAGGCGATTTCAAGTGCGGGCAGTTGACGAACTCCTGCCCCTGGTATTGCGTTCGCGGTAAAGGCTGGAATGACCCGGCCACCCACGACGGCCATCAGGATCGTAATGATATCCAGTGCGCCAATTGTTGCTGTACGCGTAAATGCAGGCGGCAGTATGCCGATGTGCGCAAGGTGATAAACGAGATTTGCCAGCGTTAGCACAAGAAGGACCACCAGTATTTTGTAGTTCCTGGAATTCTTGCTGCGCCAGATGGGTATGCCCACTGCGACGGCAACGGCAGGCAGGAACGCGACGTCTGCCGCTATCGCCAGCAAATCCGGGCCGGTAACAACCAGGATTCTTGCGGCTACCCAGAGTAATACCAGTGCTGCGAGCGCCCTGCCCGTTGGCGTCGGCTGGCTGGTCCAGTTGCGAACGGCAGTGAGCAGGAAACCCGCAATAACCGCGGGTGCAAAACCAAATATCATTTCGTGACTGTGCCAGGCGACCCCGCTCAGGTAGCCGGTGGCTTGTAGTTGGCCAAGGTAGACCGCAATCCAGACCGGTAACACAACGACGGCAAATACCGCAGCACCGAGGTAAAACGGCCGAAACCCCAGCGCCAATATAGGCCAGTCCGTCAAGCGCCTGCCTGCAGCATCGGCCGGCCTACTCATCATCGCCGCCTCCGGGATTGGGAGAGAAGTGTTCCGGATACTTGTGCTCTATATGCTCCCACTTCTCCCAATCTTTCGGAGAATCTTTGATCTCGGTAATGACCGGCCACTTCAAGGCGTACTCGGCGTTGACGGCGATCATCTTGATCTGCTCCAGAGGCAGTTCATCTTCCGAGTAGATCGCGCCGATCGGGCACTCCGGCTCACACAAGGTGCAGTCGATGCATTCATCAGGATCAATCACGAGCATGTTCTCGCCCTCGTGGAAGCAATCCACCGGGCAGACCTCAACGCAATCGGTGAGTTTGCACTTGATACAGGCTTCGCTGACGACGTATGCCATGGTTCAGCCTCCGACAGGCCGACTGGAGACTGCGATCCCGGAAACCCGGGTCCGCGGCAAGCCCAGATTTGACTGCAGTTTCCAACGTGGTTGTGTAAGATCGCGTAGCGTTACCTGATCAAGCCGCTCGAGAAATGCAGCCATTGCGGCGTTCAGCTCTCGTGCAAGCACACAGCTCGGCTGGATTCGACAGTTGGACGCCGACGAGTCAAAGCATTCGACCAGGTTAAAGTCCGGCTCGAAATCACGCACCACCTGGCCAACGCCGATATCATCCGCATCACGTGCCAGCTGAAATCCGCCGTTTCGGCCCCGCACCGTCTGCAAGTACCCCTTGGCGCCCAGGTT
>JABDKV010000336.1 GCA_013002045.1 Gammaproteobacteria bacterium | reverse complement strand
TTCGGCCGACTCGAGGATGCGCCGAACGCGACTGTCATTGGGGTGGCGTGCCAGCCAGCGTTGCAGAACGGCAGTCGGCTGATCCAGTCCTGCTTCGCGCGCGGCGATGAATGACTTCACGGCGATAACCGGGTCGTCGCTGAATTGCATTGCCGCTTCGTATTGCGCCAGCGCCTGGTCAAATTGCCGTTGCGCCATATGGACATCGCCGGCGGCCGTATAACCGTCAGGCAGATCTGCACCGGCCTGTTGCAGGCTGGTTGCCAGTTCCAGGGCGTGGTCAGGCTTTGACGCATCGGCCAGTTCGAGAACGAGACGCACAGCGCGCGGCATCAGAGCAGGGTCGGCGCTGACGGCAGCCGCAAGGTACTCGCTTGCGTAATCGATCTCGCCATCGCGGGCGGCCGCAAAAGCCATGCCGAGCATCGCGTCACCGGACTCGGGTGAAGCCTGCAGCGCTTCGTCAAACAGGCTGCGTGCGGTATCAGCCTGGCCAAGGTCGAGTTTTTCCTGGCCAAGTGCAATCAGGGCGTCAGCCTGGTGCGGCCGGATCTGCACAGCCTCGGTTGCAATGGCATGGGCCTTCTGGTGATTGCCACGGCCATGATAATAACGAACCAGCAACAACCGAGGCTCGACCGCATCGGGATTGCGGGATCGCGCCATTTCGAGCCAGTCCATGGCACGGTCAGGGTCGCCCCGTGTCTCGGCCAGCTCAGCGAGAGCCAGCATCGCGTGCAGGCTGGACGGCGTGATCTGGCGCAGATCCCTGGCGAACTGCGAGGCACGCTCGTTTTCGTCCTGCTGCATGAGCATAACCAGGTGCAGCAGCTGGCGTGTTTCCTCCGTCTTGCGCGTGTCCGGAATACGACGTAAGGCGGCCTCTGCCCGGGTTATTTCGCCAGTGGTGATGAGGGCGAATATCAGGCTGACCAGAGTCTGCTGGTTGGTCGGGTCCAGTGACATGGCACGGGTCAGGTAGGCCGCGGCCGTTTCGGGGTCACCGCTATGCAGGCTGGCGCGACCGAGCAGCGTCAGGAAGCGATTGTCGTCGAAGCCTTGCTCGAGAGCAGGCATCAGCACCGCCATCGCGCGAGCCGCGTTCCCCATGCGCAGGTGGGTGGCAGCCGACAGGCGTCGCATCTCGATATCGTTGGGAAACGTGACCAGGTAGTCGCGTAATAACAACTCGACATTGGCGTAGTTTTCCAGTTCAAACTCGACAGCTGCCAGCAGGCGGGTCGAGGGAAAATGCCGCGGCACGATTTCAAGCACTTCGCGCAGGTACTCGCCGGCCAGTTCATATTCGCCACTGTCGTAGGCCAGCAAGGCCCGCAGGTAACGTGGTAAAGGGTGCCACGGATACGCGTTCAGCAGATCCTTGACGTTGCCCAGCGCGCGATTGCGCTGACCCATGCGCCACTGCGTCTCGGTCATCCCGACACGCGCCAGCAGCAGCTCGTCCGAGCCAGGTCGAATCTGGGTGGCCTCGATGCTGCGCACGAACGCATCCATTGCTTCTTCGTAACGCTGCTGGTCGATCTTCAACGCGCCTACGCCGCGATTGGCGACAACGGAAAATGGGTCGTCGTCGAGCGCCTGGTCAAGCAATTGCTGGGCCGAGTCGTAGCGCCCTTCACGACGCTCGAGGTCTGCCAGCCCGCTTAAGGCGTTGGCCACCAGTGAGGCGTCCTGCTGTGCTGCCATGTAAGCTTTACGGGCGGCCTCGGTATCGCCGAGGTTTAGGTGGGCCTCAGCCAGCAGCAGGTGCAGGCGACCGCGGTGGACGGCGGCGACACTGTCAGGGTCTATAGCGTCAAGCACCTGCTGGAAATGCCCCTGGGCCAGCAGTGCCCGGCCCAGTGGTTCCAGCACCTCTTCGTCGGGTGCGCCCAGCGTGCGCGCTCGCTCGAGGAAAGCTATCGACTCTGCCGACTGTCCCGCATACAGCGACAGCCGTCCCACCCTGACCAAAGCAGGCACGTGGTCAGCGTCGGTTTGCAACAGGTTCTTGAGCTCCAGGATGGCGGTGACGTGATCACCACGCGCCTCGTGTTCGCGCGCACTCTCCATGCGGGTCTGGCTGTCGACCGGTGGTGAACACCCGGCGAAAAAAGGCGACAGGGCCAGCAGGATGGCAATGGGCGTGCAAACAGTCTTCATCGGGGCCTTGAGGGCAAACAAACAGTGCGAGGAAGACTACTATAGTCAGCCGCGCTGCAATGAGCCAATTGGCCTGATTTTGTGCGCAAAGCCCGGAAATAGCGGTGCCGGCTATGCTAGAGTCTGCACCGGTTTGCATGACGTGACTTAATCTCGATGAAGACCTTACAAACACTGGTATGTCTGTTCACAATTGCGGCGGTTTTGGGCTGCTCACCGGTGCCAACAGTGCAGAGCGCTGGTGGTGGGCGTGCTGTACCTACAGCCACCGCCGGCGACGTAGGCCCTGAGTACCAGATCGGCCCTGGCGACCAGCTACAGATTTTCGTCTGGCGCCACGATGACGTATCGGCGCAGCTGCCGGTCCGCCCCGATGGCAAGATCTCGACCCCGCTGGTAGAAGACATGCAGGCGGCCGGCAAGACGCCGACTCAGCTGGCCCGCGATATCGAGGAAGTGCTGGCCGAATATATAAAGAATCCTGTTGTAACGGTGATTGTGGTTGGCTTTGTCGGTGAACTGACGGACAAAGTGCGTGTCGTAGGTCAGGCAATGCAGCCGCGTTCGATCCCGTACCGGCAGAGCCTGACCCTGCTCGATGTACTGATCGAAGTCGGCGGGCTTACTGATCTTGCGGCCGGCCGCCGGGCGAAAATTATTCGTCGGGTCGGTGCCGAAATGATCGAAATCAACGTGCGCCCCGATGTCCTGCTGGATAAGGGCGACCTGCGTGCCAACGTAGAGATGCAACCTGGAGATGTATTGATCATCCCTGAAGCCCGGTTCTGACCGCTGTGTTGGTGTCACAAATATGTGAACTGTGTCACTGCCACTGGTACCCGCGACCTGCGAGCATCGAGGCTCGGGGGTGTATAATTCAAAGACTTAGCTAATGCAAGAGCTGATATTAAAACTGATTAGTCAGGTCAGGGGCATGTGGCGCTTTCGCTGGAGAGCCCTGATTGCCGCCTGGGTCGTCAGCCTGTTTGGCTGGGGGCTGGTCTATAGCCTGCCTGACGTATTCGAAGCCCAGACGCGGGTGTTCGTCGATACTGACAGTGCCTTGCGGCCGTTGTTGCGTGGTCTGGCGACCGAAACCAACGTGATGAACGAGGTCAACCTGATGACCCGTACCTTGCTGAGTCGGCAACACCTGACCGATGTCGCGCGTGAGACAGATATGGACCTGCGTGCCGACACGCCACGCGAGATGGAGCAACTGCTCGAAGACCTGCGGGCTGCGATCGAGATTCGCTCCACCCGTGATCGCCTGTACACGATCACCTACCAGGATCGGGACCCCCGTATTGCTTTCTCGGTAGTGCAGGCATTGCTGTCGACTTTTGTCGGCAATACGTTGCAAACGAATCGGTCGGATTCGGCCGATGCGACGCGCTTTCTCGAAGAGCAGATCGCCGAACATGAGCGACGACTGAATGAATCCGAGCAACGACTTGCCGCATTCAAGAAAGAGAATGTGGGCCTGATGCCGGATGAGACGGGCGGGTATTACGAGCGCCTGCAGAGTACCGCCACCGAGTTGTCGCGTCTGCAGTCCGAGTTGCAGGTGGCGCGTCGGCTGCGGCAGGAGTTGTTGCGCCAGATCGAGGGTGAGGAACCGGTTTTCGGTCTGGGTACTGACTCAAGGCTAAATGCCTCATCGGAAACCGAAATAACAATCGTCCAGCTTGAGGACCGGCTTGCCAACCTGCTTTCGGTTTACACCGAGAAACATCCGGATGTGATTGCACTACAGGATCGGATCGATCGACTGAAAGAGCAGAAAGCCGAAGAAAACACGGCGGGTGGCCTGGGACCGGACATCGGTCCGCTCGATATGAACCCGGTGTACCAGAGCATGAAGATTGAGCTCAATCAGATCGAGGTCCAGATTGCCCGACTGACGACCCAGATCGCACAAAAGCGCAGCGCCGTTGCCCAGTTGCAACGGTCTGTCGATACGATTCCCGAGGTTGAGGCTGAGTTGTCGCGCTTGACCCGTGACCGCCAGGTCACTCAGCAACGTTACGAAGACCTGCTCGGACGACTGGAGCAGGCCCGCCTGACGCAGACCGCCGATCAGAACACCGAGGGCCTGAAGTTCCGCCTTATCGATCCACCGGTACCCCCGCTGGAACCGATTGGTCCAAACCGGCCACTGTTCCTGACCGTGGTTCTGGTGTTTAGCCTGGGCGTGGGCACTGCTGTCGCTTTTATGTTCGACCAGCTGAACCCGGTTTTTCACACTCGCAACGAACTGAAATCGGTGACCGGATTGCCGGTGCTCGGTGTCCTCAGTGTGGCGCTGGCCCCGAGGCAACGCATTGCCCAGCGATTGCAGATGGGCGCCTTTATGGCCGGTATAGCAATGCTTGGCGGTGCATTCACGCTCGCCATGCTGTTCCGTGAGCCGGCCGTGTCGCTGGCTTCCAAGATTCTTACGCGGGTGTTCGCATGAGCATTGTCGAAAAAGCGGTCGACAAGCACCGGCGCCTGGAGCCCCAGCTGCGCGAGCAGAAACGCGCCAGGCAACAGTCAGATGACGCCAAAGTCATGGCGCCGGCACTGCCGAATCGTGATGCCGACTCTGCCGAGGTAGTGCTCGACCTCGAGCTGCTGGCTCGCGAGGGTATCAATCCTGACGGTGCCAATAGCATTTCCGAGGAATTTCGTCGCCTGAAACGTCCACTACTCGACGCCGTGTTCCGCGACGAGGAGTCGGTGGAGCAGGCAAGTGACGGGCCGCGTCGCAACCTGTTGCTGATCAGCAGCGCGTTATCCGGCGAAGGTAAAACCTTCACTGCGCTCAACCTGGCGCTGAGTATCGCTCACGAGCGTGATCGAACGGTCGTTTTGATCGATGCCGACGTGGCCAAGCCACATGTTAGCCGGTTGCTCGGCATCGAGGAGCGCCCGGGTCTGCTCGACCTGCTCAAAGATGACACACTCGATGTTTCGGAAGTGCTGTTGCAGACGGATATCGATTCCCTGAAAGTGATTCCGGCTGGCCAGCGCGATGAGTTTGCCACCGAGTTACTGGCGAGCAAGCGCATGATCTCGATTGCGCGGGAGCTTGCCGACCGCTATCCGGACCGGATCATCCTGTTCGACAGCCCGCCGTTGCTACAAACAGCAGAAGCACAGGTTCTTGCCGGTGTCATGGGGCAGGTGCTGGTCGTGGTGCACGCGGGCCAGACGCCGCAGGCGGCCGTCAGTGCGGCCACGGAGCTGCTTGGCGAAACACCCGCGCAACTGGTTCTGAACAAGAGTCGTTCCAGCACCCGCACCGATTACAATGGGTACTATGGTTCGTATTACTAGAGTATGTTGTTTGCTCGGCGCTTTGCTGCCGCTGCAATTCGCCACTGCGGCGAAGTGGGACATCGAGCCCAGCCTATTTGTCGCCGGCACTTATACCGATAACCTTGAGTTGTTGGGGGAGCCCGACGCTTCGGTTCCGCTGTCGCAACGTCGTTATCCCAGTGATGAGTTCATCACCGAAGCTTCGGTGGGCTTTGGCCTGACCGGGACCGGGCCGCGTTTTGACGCCAGCTTTAACTACCGGCTTCAGGGACTGTTCTATTCCGACTTCGATGACGAAACCCTCAGTTTTGCTAACACCAGCGGCAAGATCCGGGTTCTTGGGGAGTCGCTGTTCGTCGATTTTTCTGGACGTATCAATCAGCAGATCGTCAATCCCGGTGGTCGCGTCGGTAT
>JABDKV010000310.1 GCA_013002045.1 Gammaproteobacteria bacterium | reverse complement strand
GCGTGACTATGTTGCAGGTTTCGTCGTTGGAAAGAGGTCGGGACTGAAGTCCCTCCTACGGCGGCTGCGCCGCCATCGCGGCTGAAGCCGCTCCTACGGGGGAGGGATTGTGAGGCTAGGGAGCGGTGGCGCGGATGATGACGCGGTGGGGGGCTGGCCAGCCTTCGATGGTCAGGGTGGGGTCATTGGGTTCGAGCGCAGCTGCCAGCGAATCGAATGTCATCCACTCTGTCGTGCGTTGCTCATCTGTTGTTGTCATCAGGGTGTCGATTATCGACAGTTCACGATAGCCGGTGCGCACCAGCCACGTCTCCAACTCGCGCATCGTTGGCAGCATCCAGACATTGCGCATGCGGGCGTAGCGGTCGATCGGTGTGCGTGCATAGGCCTCGTCACCAGGCAGAAAAATCGTTTCCAGTATCAACTCGCCACCCGGCTTCAGTGTTTTCTTCAGGCGCTGCAGGTGATCCAGTGGTGAGCGCTGGTGATACAACACACCCATCGAAAATGTCGTATCGAAACGGCGTGCCGGCAGCGGCAGCTCTTCGAGCCGCAACGGTACCACCCAGACCTGCTCAGTCCGGGACTGGCTCTGCACCGCCTGGAACTGCATCGCATACAGCACGGTAGGATCGACTACGAGGACACTGGCAGCGCCGGCAGCACGCATTTGCAGCGCGTAGTAACCATTACCACCACCGACATCGAGTACATGCCGGCCCGCCAGCGAACTGATACCGCGACCTACGCGGGCCCACTTAAGGTCGCTACGCCACTCGGCATCGATGGTGATACCACCGATCTCAAACGGACCCTTGCGCCAGGGTCGTAAGGCCATCAACGCATGCCGCAGCTGTGTCGTATTGGTTGCTGCCTCGATCTCACCCAGGGCATCGCGCCAGCGTGCAAAGTCACCATGACCCTCTTCGCTCAAGCGTGCGTCTACAGCCCGCCTGACAGGGTCGACCCAGTTATCCAGACCCAGCCCCTGCAGGTGTTCATAGACGCCGGCATCGATATATGAATTATCAGTCATTACGAATCGCTATTAATGAAACGAAATTGAATTGTCGCAACCACACCGCAATGCGCTCGAACCCGGCCGCCTGCAGTCGGGCGCGATGTGCCGCCACCGTTTCAGGCACCAGTACATTCTCCAGGGCTGCTCGCTTGCGCGCGATCTCCAGCGCCGAGTAGTCGTTACGGCGCTTGTGTTCGTGGTACAGGTCAACCAGCAGTTCTTCCATAGCCGGATCTTCATCACAGACCTTCTCCGACAGCATCAGAACACCGCCGGGACGCAATCCGTCATGGATTCCGGCTATGACACTGGCACGATCGGGCGGCGGAACGAACTGCAATGTGTAGTTGAACGTCACCATCGACGCATTCTCGATGCGGGTCTCACGCAGATCCTGCTGCACCACCTCGATGGGTGTGCCATGCGCATCGGTTCCAGCCTCGTTTACCACCTCACGGCATCGCTCGATCATTGCCGGTGCGTCATCGATTGCAATTATTCGACAACCGCCGACAGCAATACCCTGGCGCATGGCCAGTGCAGCCGCACCCAGCGAACAACCGAGGTCATAGCAGTTGGTATTCGGCTGCACGTAGCGCGCCGCCAATGCACCTGCCACATCGAGCGAAGCGGCATAACCCGGTATCGACCGGCGCAGCATGTCGGGGAAAACCCGCGCTACCGACGCATCGAAACGGAATGGCTGTTCGCCGTTTTTGTCTTTGTAGATTTCGTCCCGGCTCATCGCCCTGGCCCCGTGGGCATTGCAACGCGGTTGCAGTGTACGCCGACGGTAAAAGGATTCCAGTATGGACGCCGTGACCGACCCGGTAATGATCTGGAAAGCCGTCTCGCCGCGGTCGCAGCGAAGCTTGACGCGGTACGTTGCGGTCGTCTGATCCTGTAATTAGCGCAGTCGCGAGCTAATAATGATTTCGCCCTCGAGGGTGCGGTGCACCGGGCAGCGATCAGCAATCTCGAGCATGCGTTGACGTTGCTGGTCTGTGATATCGCCGTCGATGTCGATTGTCCGCTCAAAGCGGTGGGCAAAGCCCGTGGCAGTTTCGCATTCGGCACAGTCTTTTGCATGCACGCGTTCATCTTCGACTGTGACCTCGATGCTATTGACGTTCAGCTTTTTGTGGTCGGCGTACATGCGCAGTGTCATCGAGGTACATGAAGCCAGTGCTGCCGATAGCAACCCATACGGCGTGGGGCCCAGATTGCTGCCACCGACCGCGGCCGGCTCATCTGCCACCATGGCATGCACACCAGCCTGTAGCTCGGTCAGGTATCCGTTACCGGTAACGGCGCGAACCGTTCCTTCCGCTACGGCCTCGGCTGGCTGATCGTTTGCCGGCAGGTATCGCGACGCCCAGGCTGCCAGCAATTGGCCGGCATAACGCGAATCGGCTTCAGAACTTAGCAGGTGGTCGGCATCGTCGAGACTGACGAAACTCTTGGGATGCAACGCGTTCTGGAAGATCTCGGCGGCGTTGTCGATGCTGACGATGGTGTCGACTGGTGAGTGCATGACCAGCAGCGCCTTGCGAAGCTGTCGCAAAGTATCCGGCACGGGCTGTGCCCGGAGATCATCGACGAACTGCTGCCGAATTGTAAAAGGACGACCGGCGAGCCGAACCTCGGCCTCCCCGCGCGCGGCGATTTCTGGTCTGGCTTCTGCGAACAGATTCTCGACATGGCGGGCGCGCGCCGGTGACCCGATAGTCGCAACGGCCACCACTTCGTCGATCTGTTGTGCCGCCTGTAACACCGCCGTCCCGCCCAGTGAGTGTCCAACCAGTACCGACGGTGCCTGGTAGTGCTGCCGCAGAAAATCGGCGGCTGCCACCAGGTCACTGACATTGGAAGAAAAATTGGTATCAGCGAAATCGCCAGCGCTTTCGCCAAGACCGGTAAAGTCGAAACGCAAAACTGCGAACCCTTCTGCAGCCAGCGCCTGCGAGATATTGACGGCGGCACGGATGTTCTTGGTGCAGGTAAAGCAGTGTGCAAACAACAGGTGCGCGCGTGGTGGCCCGACCGGTTGCTCCAGCCTGCCGACCAGTGTCTGGCCCTGCGCGCCGGGAAATTCGATACGTACGCTTTTCATGACATCCACCTATGACTCGCTGTATGACTTAGTCTTTCATCTCGCGCCGCGCCCGCACCGTTACGGGCGACACAGCCCTTGAGGGTAAGGTCAGCATTGAGCGTATCAGGCGTTTCGTTGAAATGAGAGGTCAACGCCGACATCTGGGAAAATCTCTTCAGAGAGCGCGACGATTTCCTCATCACTAGCGACTTTTTGCCAACGCGAATCTTCGCGGTACGCCTTCCAGCGCTCGAGTATGCGCATCTCGTCGGCGCGACCGTGAAATCGTCGTTCATCGAACGAACTGCCACCACCCAATGGGTGCACCTCACGGTGCGGCGCGCCGTCGGTCTCAAAATCGAGCTCCTTAGCCAACCGTTGTCGGCATTCCATCGACTGGAACCACTCATTGAATGAGATGCACAGCAGATCCGCAGGGGCGTCGCGGAAAAGCCTGGCATAGCGCTTCCAGGTCTCAGCGTCGTCCCACAGCGTGGTGTCCCGGGGGAAGGGCGCCTCCAGCAGGCTCGCAAACAGGTTGTAAGGATCGCGGAGGATTAAAACACGGCGACGCGTCTCGCTTTTTCCCACACGTTCATCGTGATTGGCCTCGAATCGGGAGAAGTTCGGGTCGTCTGGCAGGCGGTCTTCATAAGAGAGAATAAGCGCCTCTTTCGGCCCCCAGGCGCGAATGGCACACCGGTCGAGCGTTGGGTCGGAGCCCGAGTACAAGCGACGACGGGCGTCGGCAGTACGCCCCACCAGACGATTCCAGAGTGTAGGGCGACATACCGAGAGCGGGATTCCCTTTGTGCCAATCTCGCTGCAATCAGCATAGGGGTCGTCGCCGACTACGTCGTTCAGGTGTACCACGCAGGGACCGATCCCACTCATCCACCAGCCAACCAGGGCGTGGTTGCCGCTGCGCTTCATCCCGAAAACGGCGATCTCGCGGTGGTTGTCTACAGGTGTGGTCACGATCCCTCTACACCGAGTGCGCAAGCTGCTTCCAGAAAACCGGGCGAATCACTAAAGAGGCGACGCGCAAGACTCTGCAGTTCGTTGTCACTGATCAGTTCCCGATAAGTGGCATCATCCATGAAATGTTCCCAGCGCGACTCCACCTTCTTCGCGTGGTTGTCTTCCGCAGCCGTTCCGGAAAAGCTGCTGCCACCACCGAAATCGGCAATCTCAGCGAGTGAGTGCTCAGCCACGTCCGTAACCGTAAGCCCGAGTTCCATGGCGAGGTCAAGACGATACGATTCCGATCTCAGGAAGCGACCGAAGTTGACGACGACCAGCGGCTGCCCCGTGCCGTTTTCATCTCCGAGGGCATTACGCAGGTGCTGTTTGTATAGCGCAAGCTTGCGGAGTACCGCATTTGGGTTACCGACATCACGGTGCATCACGCTCGCCAGCCAATTGAAAGGATCGCGCATGATGAGCACGCCCCGGGTGTGAGGTCGCGCGAGAACGCGACGAAGTTGCAACTCCGTGAGATCGGGGTCCTCCAACGAGTAAAGAATCAAGTCGAACTGCTGCCCGGTAAGGTCGGTGCGCAGCAGGACGGAGTCTTCCAGACTGGCGTCGTCTACCTCACCTCCGCGATAGATAATTCGCCGCGCATTCCATGCAGCCAATACGTACTGCAACCCGCGACGCTCAAAGCGACAATTATTCAAATGCAGTGCGCTCTCAGCGCAATGCGCTATCCAGCGTATAACGAGGTGTTGCCCGCTACGCTGCATGGCGAGTGTCAGGATGGCGCTACCAGAGGACACGAGACAGTCCTCGGCCTCTGTACGGGTTGGCAGCGCCGCCCGAGCCAGGCGACCACGCCGACTTCGCTTGACGACGGCTTTCCCTCGGGGCGCTATGGTGACGGCCCTTTCGGCACAACAATCAGGTGTGGGCCCTTAGCCATCACGGGAAATTTGGTTTGCACACAGTCCATGAGTCGTCTTCGGTTGCCCACCGTGAGGATAATGTCATAGGGGCTGCCTCGCCGCCGCAACATCTGGACTAAACTTGCAGGGTCGGCAGCTAGTCGGGACGGTACAGGACGAGCAATGGATATTTCAAAAAACACGAACAAAGTCAGCATCTTGGCATTCTTCATTTTGGTGGCCACCCTACCCGCAGCGCAGGCGCAGCAGTTCTATATCGATATGCGCGCCACCGTGCAGCAGGAAGATGGCGGGTTTGTCTCCATGGAGCACGTTACCGCGCCGCTATTCGAGGACGCTTTCTACGTTTCGACGGTGCGTTCCCTGCCACCACCGGACGGCTCCGTCCTGATTGAAAGCGTGTCAGAGGCGTCGTTGATTTCCGGCCGCCTCCACTTGCGTAATAGTTGCGCCTACCCGTCCCTGTCACAGACCTGTTCGGGTCGCGCACACTGGAAGGACCGTCTCACCTACGATCTGACCGGCCTTCCAGCCGGCCCGGTGCTGGTCGATGTCGCGGCAACAGTTTCCGGCACCTATGGAGCCGCCCTCAGTACCGGCTTCACGGTGTTTGCGCAGTCGGCTGACCAGTTCGCCGTCATCGATACCCTGCGCGCCGATGTCAGTTTCTGGCGTTCATTTACAACGACTACTGCTGACCCGCTCGGTTTCACGCTGCTTAATTCCAATGGCACCTGGTCGACGCTGGGTCCAGAGTTCTACGTTGGCCAGCTGGAACTCGCAGGTGGCACGGTTAACACTGTGAATGTCGAGATGCTGTTTAATGCCGATACAAATCAGGATCTCACCGGGACCTTTGCGATAAGCACCGCTCAAGGCGTGCCTTTTACATCCTCCTCCGGGGTATTCCTGAGCGATCTCGATGGCGACGGCATCGTCAATAGTGCTGACAACTGTACCGAGCACGCCAATCCGTCGCAGACCGACACCGACGGCGACAACTTCGGCAACCGCTGCGACCCGGACCTGAACAACGATGGCATCGTCAACTTCGCGGATC
>JABDKV010000237.1 GCA_013002045.1 Gammaproteobacteria bacterium | reverse complement strand
TCGACTACAACCGCCCGATGGCAACCGGTGGCGAATTCTATGCCTCGACCGATTGGAATTATCGCGACGATTCCAACCTGTTCCTGCATGAGTCGATCGAGTTCGTCGCCGAGGAGCGCTGGCTGGGCGGTATGCGTGTGGGTTACCGCAACGCGGCCGGCAACATGGACATTGCCGTGGTCGGTCGCAACATCACCGACGAAATCACAGTCGATGGTGCGTTGAACTTCCTCAACATGACCGCCTTCGTCAACGAACCCCGCTTCTGGGGCGTCGAGTTCCAATACGACTTCTAACCGATGCCGCGGGCGACGTCCCCGTAGGAGCGGCTTCAGCCGCGATAAAAGCCGGGCGCCAGCCCGGCTTTTTAATTTTCGGGTCTGACGCGCTGCGCGCCAGGGCGCAGCCGTAGGAGGGGCTTCAGCCCCGATTCTTTCTAACGACAAACCACTCAAGAGAACTTCGCATCATCAGTCGGGACTGAAGTCCCTCCTACGGCGGCTTGCGCCGCCTGAGGAATCGCGGCTGAAGCCGCTCCTACACAGGGAGGTCATGCGACGATGACCAGGCTGGCCAGCGCCGCTGACATCAGGTTGGATAACGATCCCGCCATGACGGCGCGTAAACCATACTTGCCGATGAGTTCGCGCTTCTCCGGGATCAAGGTCCCGAGCCCACCCAGCAAGATCGCAATCGATGAGAGGTTGGCAAAGCCACACAATGAGAAGGTCGCAACTGCTTCTGCCCGCGGGCTCATCGAATCCACGACTTCACCCATGTGCAGGAAGGCCACAAACTCGTTGAGGATCAGCTTCTCCCCAAACAGGGCCCCCACCAACGCTGCCTCTTCCCACGGCACACTCAGCAACCACATCAGCGGCGCAAAAATGAAACCCAGTATCCCCTCCAAAGTCGGCGTATTCTCCATACCAACCAGGTCGCCAAGAAAACCGACAACGCCGTTAAACAACGCAATCAACGATACGAAGGCGATCAGCATCGCACCAATATTGACAGCCAGCTTCAACCCTACGTGTGCCCCGTCAGCCGCCGCCAGGATTACATTTGAATGATGGCTGTCTTCAGCCTCCACCAACCCGGGATCTTCTGACTCCGTGTCCGCCTCTTCGTCCGGCATCAACAACTTGGCCATCAACAACCCACCCGGTGCCGCCATGAAACTCGCCGCCAGCAAGTAGTCGAGCCGCACCCCCATCTGTGCGTAAGCGGCCAGCACGGTACCGGCCACCGAAGCCAGCCCCGAAACCATGATGGTGAACACCTGGGCCTCAGTCAGGTTGCGCAAGTACGGCTTCACCATCAGCGGCGACTCGGTCTGGCCGACAAAAACGTTGGCCGCCGCATTGAGCGACTCGACCGCTCGCGTTCCTATAATCCACTGGATCGCGCCACCAATCAGGCGCACGACGATCTGCATGACTCGCAGGTGATATAAAACCGCCATCAATGACGAGAAAAATATCACCATCGGCAGCACGCGCACGGCAAAACTGAATCCTTCGACATTGGCGAGACCGCCAAAGACCATCTCGATACCGGCATTCGAATAATCGACCACCGCCTGCACGGCATTAGTCAGCACCTGAATAGCATCGCGCCCAACCGGCACATACAGGACAAACAACGCAATCGCCGCCTGCAACAGGAATGCCGCGATCACCACCCTCGGGCTGATCGCACGACGATTGGTTGAGAACGCAATGGCGATACCGATCAACACCGCGATACCGACCAGGCTTATTAATCTTTCGGTCATCGGGACTCCTTGGCTGCGGTCATGATGGCATGCAGCTGCGGGCGTTCGGCCTGCATTTCTTCTGCTGTCAATGCGTCGAGCTCGTGCGGAAAAACGAGCCACTCGTCGGTCTCGTGCACATAGTATTCGGGGATACGCGTCGTCTCATTGCGGGTCGGCTTGAACCACGGCACGGCAACCCGGACATCGGTGGCCATGTTGTCGCGCGAGCGCCGGCCGAGTTCGTCAACAACAGCGCAAATTGTATGACCGGTGTCGAATACATCGTCAACGATAAGCACACGGTCATCGGGACAAATCTTGTCGACGATGTAGTTCAGCCCGTGGACATTGACCTTGTGTGCCCGCTCGTCGACCCCTGTGTAAGAGGAGGTGCGAATCGCAATATGATCTGCCTCGATGCCGCAGTAGCCGATAAGCTCCTGCACCGCCATTCCAACCGGCGTGCCACCACGCCAGATCGCGATGATCAGCGTCGGCTCAAATCCGTCGCGTACGACCCTGGCGCCGAGATGAAACGAATCTTCCAGCAGCTGCTGCGCAGTGATCACGGTTTTCTTCATGGCACACGGGAAAGACGCTGAGACGAGCAGCGATTATAATCACGTCGTTGCCCCGCTTCCCAATACAGGACCCAAATAGTGGAAGATCGCGCTTTTGTTGGTGCCGACGAACTGCTGCTCGACTCGTTTCGACTGGCTACGACGATAGCAGACAGTGATTTCCGGCCAGATTTCCTGGTTGGCCTGTGGCGCGGTGGTAGCGCCGTCGGCATCGCAGTCCAGGAGGGGCTCGATTATCTCGATATCGCCACCGATCATATCCCGATCCGCACCTCGTACGCGGGTCGCTCGGCCTATTCCGAGCGGTTGGCAGGTCGTCGTCATATACGCGTGCACGGCCTCGATTACCTGCTAGAGCGGGTTGCATCAGGTCACTCAATGCTGATTGTCGATGATGTTTACAGCACCGGCCACAGCGTCCAGGCCGTCATCGAGGAATTGGAACGCAAGTCACGTCGTAACCTGCCACGCGACATTCGAATCGCTTCAGTGTGGTTTCGCCCCAATAGCAAAACCGTGCGCGAACCCGATTTTTACGTACACAAGACCGATCGCTGGCTGGTGCTGCCTTATGAGCTGTCTGATCTGACCCCAGAGGAGATTCGCGCATCGAAGCCCGAACTGGCCCCGATCCTCGACTCGGTGTCGGACCGGTTGCAGTCGAGACCGAAATGACTCACTGACCCGACATGGGTCTGCCGTTGACGAAAGTCTGCCGCACCATGCGATCGTCGGCGAGTATCATCGCAGCGAATAATTCTTCCCAGTGATCAGCGGCTGCGGCACTACGCCGGGCCGCCAGCGGGGTGGCGGCCGTATCGAGCACGATAAAGTCTGCTTCTTTACCGGTGGCAAAATTGCCGATCCTGTCGTCCAGGTGCAGCGCCCTGGCACCGCCCAGCGTGGCGAGATAAAACGCCTCCCACGGTGTCATGCCGTGGCCACGTAACTGGCTTACCTTGTAAGCATCGTCCACTGTCTGCATCAGGCCCAGGCTGGTACCGCCACCGACGTCGGTACCCAGCCCAGTTCGGACACCCGCTGCGCTGGTTGCAGCAAGATCGAACAATCCGCTACCCAGGAACAGGTTCGAGGACGGGCAGAACGCGACCGCAGCTCTTGCCGCCGCCAGTCGATCTCGATCTCGGTCATCGACGTACAACGCATGAGCGAAAACCGCACGATCGCGAACCAGCCGGAAATGATCGTAGACATCGAGATAGCTGCGCCGGTCCGGAAACAACTCTGCCACCCAGGCGCATTCGCGCCGTGTCTCGGCCAGGTGGGTGTGTATGTAAACATCCGGAAACTCTGCCGCAAGCTCCCCGGCCATCTCGAGCTGGCCCGCCGTGGAAGTCGGCGCGAATCGTGGCGTAATCGCGTACAGCAACCGATCGCGACCGTGCCAGCGCCGGATCAGCTCACGCGATTCAGCCACACCGGTATCCGCCGTGTCGCACAGCTGTGGCGGGCAGTTACGATTCATTAGCGTTTTGCCAGTGATGAGACGCATCTGCCGCCGCGCCGCAGCATTGAACAGCGCGTCGGCGGAATGCGCATGGACCGTCGCAAAAACGAGCGCCGTGGTGGTGCCATGGCGCAAGAGCTGATCGAGAAAGAACTCGGCAGCATTCGCCGCAAAGTCCGGGTCGGCGAAGCGCATCTCGGCCGGGTAGGTGTAAGTCTCAAGCCAGTCGAGCAACTGCTCACCGTAGGCCCCGATCATATCCAACTGCGGATAGTGCACATGACAGTCGATAAACCCAGGCACAATCCAGTTGCGCTGGTAGTCGAGAAATTCGATGTCGGCCGACAGCTCAGAGCGCTGGTCTGCTCCGAGCACAGCCTCGATATGGCCGCCACGGACCAACAGGATACCGTCGTCGAGATACTCGCAGTCGTCGGCCGAGGACACCGCTCCCGGGCAATGCAATAGCCGACCCCGATAGGCCTTCAGTTCGTCGCTCATTAACCGACGTTGCTCCGATCTCGCACCCGGACTGCAATGATACAGAATGGCAGCGCCAACGCCGAAGCGGACCGACTCCATGGTAAGCATGGCGGCCGTCGACTATGCTGGAAATCAGGGCTATACCCCGGCGCAAGAAACCGCCTCTATGTTCGCCACTTTACTGCCATTCATGATGTTCGGCATTCTGCTGGCCGCGGTACTCAACCGTGCATTGGCGCGACAGGCGTGGTTGTCATTACCGGTTGCACTGGTAATTTGCGGCTTCATATCTTCAGAGATCTGGGTCGGTTTTGGCTTAGACACTGGTCTGCGCTGGCAAGTGCTAAGCGACCTGGTGTTCTACCTGCTGCTGCCGATTCTCGTCTTCGAATCCGCCATAAACACGGACATTCGCATGTTACGTCGTGAGGCAATCCTTATCGGGGCGCTTGCCATTCCGCTATTGCTGGCGGCTGTAGGAATCGCGGCCATGCTAATGATGCACCTCATGGGCGCTACGCTTGGCTATGACTGGGCAATAGCCCTGCTGATTGCATCGATGATTTGCGCCACCGACCCCGCAGCTATAGCAACGGTCGCGGGCGCAGAGGGCCCCGGTGGTCGAACACTGAATCTGCTCGAAGGTGAAAGCCTGATCAATGACGGGACGACAATTGCATTGTTCGTGCTGTTATCCGGATTACTCAGCACCGGTGCGATGAGTGAGGTTGGGTTCGTGAACATCGCTGGCCGCTTTCTCGTCACGTTGCTGGGCGCCGCCGTAATCGGTGCCCTGCTTGGGTGGTTGTTCGACTGGGTGATCGCCCCCGCCAATGACAAGGTCGTCGTCACGGCCTCGACGCTGGTTTTGGCGTTTACCAGCTTCTGGGTAGCCGAACATCTGCTCGGGCTCAGTGGGGTCGTGGCGACACTTGGTGCCGGATTAACGGTTGCCTGGCGACAGCGCCGGGAGCGCTCCGACGACGATATTGCATTCGCATTCGATGCCTGGCGACTGTTTGGGTTCTGTGCCAGTGCAATGCTGTTCTTCGTCGTCGGCATGAGCATCACCTTGCGGATGTTCCAGGACTACTGGCTTGCCATGCTGGCCGGCGTCGTAGCTGCTATCGTTTCTCGCGCGATTATCGTATTCCTCGGTGCCGGGCCGTTGTCCCGTTTGCCGGGCAGCCAGCCGCTCGCTCTACCAGAACAAAACCTGTTATGGCTCGGCGGCATTCGCGGCGCCGTCGCCATCGCGCTGGCGTTGTCGCTTAGTGTCGACATCGAAGGGTGGTACGTTGTGCAAAGCACTGTCTATGGTGTGGCGTTATTCAGTCTGGTATTCCAGCCGCCCCTGGTGCCGCGCCTGCTTGCCTCAGTAGATGTTAATCATCGGGATTCTGACAAATACGACAGGTGACACCGCGCCTGTGAGTGGTAGTATCGCCACCCGTGAATATCGTCAACCTCTTCAGGAACCTCATGACCCGATCCACCCAGTTACTTGGCGTGAGCAACGCCATCGTCGACATCCTCGCGCATGTCGATCATGACTTTCTCGAGCGCATCGGAGCTGCACCGGGTTCGATGACCCTGATTGACGAAGATCGTGCTGCCGAGATTTACGCGATGATGGGGCCGGCCACGGAAATGTCCGGAGGCTCCGTCGGCAACTCGGTGGCCAACTTTGCCAGGCTTGGTGGCCAGGCCGCCTATATCGGCCGCGTCGCCGACGACCAGTTCGGGGGCGTCTTTAATCACGACATGACCTCGCTCGGGGTCGAAATGCGTCTGCCACCCCAGACTCGCAATGCACCCACCGCGCGTAGCTATGTGTTGATCACACCCGATGGGCAACGGACGATGCAGACTTATCTTGGCGCCTGCACCGAGTTAGCGGTCACCGATATCAACGACGATACGGTCGGACGACCCGCCATTGTCCTGATCGAGGGCTACCTGCTCGACACGCCGGAAGGACCTGAGGTGGTCGCCAGGGTTATGAGCATGGCCCAGGCTGCAGGCGCACGTATCGCCCTGTCATTATC
>JABDKV010000200.1 GCA_013002045.1 Gammaproteobacteria bacterium | reverse complement strand
ATCCATTGTGCCCGCAGCAAAGACAAAGGTGTCATCTCCGGCCTCGCCGAGCAACGAACCGGCCGAAGCGTTTGCCGAGATGTTGAAGATGTCGTTGCCACCAGCGCCGCGTGCAGTGCCGTCCAATGTCGACCCGGCATTGAATGTGAATGTATCTGCACTGGCTCCACCGGTCAGGTTTTCGATGCCTTCGAATGCCTGGGTGCCGACCGTTCCTTCATTTGTCGTGTTCACGGTAAACGTGCCAGTGGCGACCAGCTCGTCAGCATCGGCACCACCGATTATGTCAGCAGCGCTGCCGCCGGCATTGACGGTAAATGTATCCGCACCGGCACCACCGGCAACCGTACCCGAAAGTGCGGCACCCAGGATGAAGCTGTCGGCACCCGCGCTGCCAAGCAGTCGTTCTATGCCACTGAAAGCGACGCCGTTGACGTCACCCGCATTGGGGCTGCTGACAGTGAACGTGCCACTTCCGGTCACCCGGTCACCCAGCGTTTCGCCTGCATCGCCGCCGACAATCGTTGCACTGCCGCCATTGAGCGCGAACTCGTCGTCACCGCCATTGCCGTCCACAGTGCCGACAGTGCCGGCATTGAGATTGAATGTGTCGTCACCACCGGCGCCGGAGGCCGTACCGGTCAGGTCGGCGTCGATGTTAAAGGTATCGGCGCCACCTGTGCCGGTCAGGTTCTCTACATTGATGAAATTGAGACCGCCAGCCGAGCCGCTGTCGGCTGCAGTAACGGCAAAAGTGCCGCTGGCAACAATAGTGTCCCCGGTTCCGGCGCCACCATCGACTGTGTTGGTTACGGTGCCACCGCCGTTGAGATTGATCTGATCATCACCTGCTCCGCCCAGCAGGCTGGTCAACGTGCCGCCGTTGATGTCGAAGGTGTCATTGGCGGCACCGCCATCGGCAGCGCCGGTCGTGCCAGCGTTGATTGTGAACTGGTCATTGCCACCGCCGCCAGAAGCCGTACCCAAAAGGTTGGCGTTAAAAATAAACGTATCGGCTCCGGTACCACCGGTCAGGTTCTCCATACCTTCGAAGGCCTGGGTCTCGACCGTGCCGGCATTATTGGCGCTGACGGTAAATGTGCCAGTGGCAATTAGCTCGTCATTGTCGGCGCCGCCAATGACAGTATTGGCAGACCCGCCGGCGTTGATGGTGAATTGATCGTCGCCTGCGCCACCGGCTGCATTGCCGGACAATGCGGCGTTAAAGGTGAACTGATCATTGCCACTGCCACCGAGCAAGCGCTCAATGCCAGAGAAGGCATCGCCATTGAGGGTGCCTGCATTGGCCGCGTTGACAATGAATATGCCATCACCGGTAACGCGATCACCATTGGTTTCGCCCAGGTCGCCACCAATGATATTGGTGGCGTTACCGCCGGTAAGCGTGAACTGATCGTCACCGGCCCCACCCGATACGGTGCCCGTTGTGCCGGCAGTCAGGTTAAAGGTGTCGTCGCCGTCACCACCGTCGGCGGTGCCGCTGAGGTTGGCGCCGAGATTGAATATATCGCTGCCACTGCCACCGGTGAGATTCTCGATACTGGTAAATCCGATCAGGCCAACTGCACCCGCATTGGCCGTGGTCACGTCGAATGTGCCACTGCCGGTCAGTGTATCGCTGTCAGCGCCACCATCGAGGGTATTGGTGACGCTGCCACCATTGAGGTTGAAGGTGTCAGTACCTGCGCCACCGCTGAGGTTGGTGAAGGTCCCGCCATTGAGGTTGAAGGTGTCAGCGCCTGTGCCACCATCAGCATTCCCGGCAATACCGGTGGTAATGGTAAAGATGTCGTCGCCACCGTTGCCAGCAGCCGTACCCGTCAGGTTTGCACTGATGAAAAATGTGTCAATCCCCGCGCCACCGGTCAGGTTTTCCATACCTTCGAAGGCCTGACCGTCGACATTACCAAAGTTGTTTGCGGTAACGATGAATGCGCCACTGGCAACCAACTCGTCGTTGTCCGCTCCCCCGACCAGGGAGTTGGCCGATCCACCGGCGTTGACTGTGAACTGGTCGTCGCCAGCACCACCAACGGCGTTGCCCGTCAGGGCTGCGCTAAAAATAAAGAAGTCATTTCCACTGCCGCCCAGTAGTCGTTCTATGCCGCTAAAGTCACGATTATTGAGATTGCCTGCATTAGGCGCGTCGACCGTGAAGGTGCCGCTGCCGACGAGCCGGTCTCCGTTGGTTTCGCCCAGGTCGCCGCCAATGATATTGCTGGCGGTGCCGCCGGTGACGACGAACTCATCGTCGCCACTATTACCGGCAGCTGTTGCGGTGTTGCCCGCTGTCAGGTTGAAAGTGTCATCGCCATCGCCACCCGAGGCGGTACCGGTGAGGTTGGCACCAAGATTGAAGATGTCCGCGCCGCTGCTACCGGTCAGATTCTCAATAGAGTCGAAGTTAACCCCTGCTACTGCACCGGCATTGTCACTGGTGACATCGAAAGTGCCGCTCGCATTGATCGTGTCGCTGTTGAGGCCGCCCAGAAGCGTATTGGTGACTGCACCACCGTTGAGGTTGAAGATGTCGTCACCATCGCCACCGGAAACATTAGTTAATGTGCCGCCGTCGATATTGAAAATGTCGTTACCGGCGTCGCCGACGGCACTGCCGACGATCCCGGCAGTGATTGTGAAAACGTCGGCCCCGCCGCCGCCACTGGCGGTTCCGGTGAGATTTGCCGAAAAGTCGAAGGTGTCAACAGTGGCGCCACCGCTCAGGTTCTCTATTCCGCTAAAGGCCTGACCGCCCGCCGATCCGGCGTTCTCCGCATTGACTATGAAAGCGCCACTGCCACTGACGAGGTCACCGCCCGTTTCCGCAGTATCACCACCAGTCAACGTGGTCGCGGTGCCGCCGTTGAGGGTAAAGGTGTCATCGCCGCCGCCGCCAGCCGCGGTTGCGACGCTGCCGCCGGTTTCAAGATTAAAGGTGTCGTTTCCGGCGTTGCCACTGGCATCACCGGTCAGTGCCGCGTTGATATTGAAGATGTCATCGCCGCCGTTGCCGCTTAGCGATGCGGTGCTGGCGGTATCGACCGTGAAGGTATCGGCTGCGCTGCCACCGGCCAAGGTATCGAAGCCGGCAATGGTGAGACTAAGCGCTTCGCCCACAATCGTGTAGGTGTTGCCTGCCAGCGCCAGTAACCAGTCAGCGGCTAAGTCGGCACCGGTAATCGAACTACCCGGCAGGGCGGGTGCCGTGACGGTATCGATGCCGGAGAAGGTCACGCCCTCGCCTGTCCCGGAATAACCGGTCGCATCGGCTGCGCTTACAGTGACGGCAATTGCTGCACCCAGACCAGAGTAGTCGACTTCGTCGACACCGGTGTCGGCGCCGCCACTGACTGTAACGGGTGTGCCATCGACGATGAACGTGTCGGCGACATTGCCACCGATCAGCGATTCAATCCCGGAGAATGTCAGGTTAAACGCGGCGCTGCCGTCATAAGTGCCGGCGGCCTGGTCCCAGGTGGAAATCGCATCCAGTCCTTGCAGCGAGTCGCTGCCGCTGCCGGCTGTAATCGCATCGATATTAAAAAACTGACCTGACAGCAGGCCAACGGCGGTGCCGATAAAACCGGCCGCATCGGGGGCCGTCAGGACGACGGCAACATCACTGGCTGAGGCGCTGAAATCTATAGTATTGAGACCGCCGTTGCCGTTGATTTGCAAGCCAAGCGACGTATCCATGCTACCGGTGGCGCCGAATACGAAGTTGTCGTCATCTTCGCTGCCAAACAACTCGGCACTGCTCAGAACGGCGTTGACGTTGAAGATGTCGTTGCCAGCGTTGCCTGAAACAGAGATGCCGCTGGAAGCCGCATTGAAGTTGAAGATGTCGTCGCCGAGACCACCGGTAGCGATGAAATCACCGAGACCGGAGTTGAAATTGAACGTGTCGTTGCCTGCCCCACCCGTGAAGGTGACGGTGGCGGCTGTTATCGATGTTGCGGCATCAACATCCAGTGTGCTGCCGGTGCCAAGCACACCGAAGTCGACATCCAGGATGCCATCGCCAAGGTTAATTGTGACGCCGCCGCCCGATCCCAGCGTGACGTCATTGTTGGAATTGACGACCAGGTTCAATCCTGTGCCCAGTCCCCCTTCAGGTTCGATCGTCGCGCCGGCCAGGAAGACAATACTGGACAAAGGTTGCAGCGCAGTCAGTGTCAGCGTAGTCGTGTTCGCTGTGTTGTATTGCAGAATGGCGTCGCCATTCCATGTCAGGATGCCATCGTCCACGCCATCGGCACCGATCAGGACCTCGACATCGCCGCTTTGCAGCGCCGAATCGATTACGTCTACCGACAATTCCGTTGCACCAACTCCGCTGCTGTAGGGAGGGCCACTGGGTTCGGCGATATCTCCGGGACCCGAAACGATATTCAGGTTAGTCGGGTCAATCAGCCATTTGCCGCCGCGCTCACCGGCGATATCCGGGGCGCGCGTGACATGTAATGATTTTACGCCCGAGGTTTCGACAAAGCCGCCATCGCCTCCGCGTTCACCACCGCTAACGGAAATATCACCGTAGACGCGAGCTGTGTCTTGTGCGAACACGACGACGCTGCCGCCATCGCCGCTATCTGTGGCGCTGGCATCGAGCCTGACATCGCTACCGACATAGACATAGTCTGCGTTGGCCACGGTCTCATCGCTGCCGCGGATTCCGCCACCGACGAGAATCTCACCGCCGCCAGCGCGACCGCTTGCATCGATGCTGGCCTGATCAAGTAAGACGATCTGTTCGCCTTCGATCTTAACCTGCCCGCCGCGGTCGGTACGCCGCGCGCCGGAGACGTCGAGTCGGCCATCACTTGCGACCAGGCCCTGGTCGGCTACCAGGCGGATTACGCCGCCGGTGTTGTCGATTCGCCTGGCGCGAATGACACCGGTGTTATTGACTACCTGGTCAAATGCATCCCGGGCCGCATTGGCGGTCACCAGTACCTGTCCGCCATCGGCCAGGATACGGCCGGTATTCTCGACGGCACTTTCAGTGCTGCCCTGTTGTACCGCATCGCCGTCCAGTGCGAACACCAGCAGGTTTTCGCCGCTGAAATCGAGGGTCGCGCGACGACCGGCGGCGAGGTTGACCGTACCGTAGTTGGCGACCAGTACGCCTTCATTGGACACTGCGCCACCGACCAGCGATATCGAGCCGCCATCGGCAGCAGTAATCGTTCCCTGGTTCAGAATCAGCCCGCCTTCGCGACCGGCCAGCGCCTCGAGGTTATAGTCGCCACGCATAAACGAATCGACCGATAAGTCGAGGCTGGAGGCGATCAGGCTGTGCAGGTTGATCTCGGCAGTGCGGCCAAACACGATGCCGTTAGGGTTGATCAGGAAGACCCGGCCGTTCGCATCAATTGCGCCAAATATCTGCGACGCATTCTGGTCCAGTATCCGGTTCAGCGCCGCTGCGCTAGTCGACGGCTGATCGAATACGACTGTTTCATTTGCCGCGACATTGAAACTACTCCAGTCGATCGAGACATTCTGCGATTGCTGGGTAATCAGCGTCGTATTGGCATCCGGCAGGCTGATGTGCGCCTCACCGGCAACGATGCGGCCATTTTCCGGCCCCGGGTATGCCGCACCCATGGTCGCCAGGAAGATGGTGCAACCCCAACCGACCTGACGCCACGTTTGTGGCTGCGTGATCGTATCCATTACCTCACGGCATCGAGCAAACATATCCGGCTCCTTCATTAAGCGACTTTTTTCTGCGGCAAGGTTCAAAACGTGAAATTGAGACTGAAGTACAACTGTGGTTCCCGCCCGTTGTCGGGTTCTATGCCACCCGATGGCCAGGCGGCATCGAGACGAGCGCTAAACTGCGCCGTCGGGTTAAATCGCAGTCCGATACCAATACCATCCAGGTCCAGGTTTTCGTCATCGGACAAGGTGTTTCGATTCAGGTCGAGGAAATCACTGCGGTAGCCACCGGCATAGTCGTAGAAGACCGATAGCTGCAGGACTTCGCCCCAGCTGCGGTTGTTGAAAGCCGGTTTACTGTGGAATCCGGGCGCTGCGAATATCATCTCAACTGATGCGAACGCCCCGGAGTCGACCAGGAATTGCGACGGCGAGTAGGCGCGCACGCTTGTCGGTCCACCCAGAGAGAATTGCTCGAGCGAAACCAGGAAATCGTCTGATTGTTGCGCTTCCAGTCGCAACAGCATCGTAACGGTGTCACTGAAGCGCTGCAGGCGGGTGAAATTCATGTACCACTTGTCGAATTTGCCACCCGCGTTGATGCCGAGGTTTGGGATGCTGCGGCTCGATTCGGGATCATTCTCGAGCAACGACCCAAGGAAGTCATCGAAGCCATGCATATAAATCAGGGAGCCACGGTTGATACCGCCGGCCTGTCGATCGATAAAATCAAAGGTCACTCCGAAACTTCCAACGGTGAGTTTGTCTCTGCCAAGGAAGGTCGGTCCGAGCAGCTGCAGCTCTTCCAGCTCGGCGTTCTTCTTGGCCAATCCGGCAATAAAACTGGCATTAAAGTCACGCCCCTGACGCAGAACATGTTCATACCCAAGTGCGTAGATCTCGGTTGTACCAACAACATCATTTGGAAACGCTTCACCGGTTATATCGAAGTCATTGTTCTGGTAACGAAAGCTGACATTGCGCCCGGGACCGAATAACGGCACCGAATACAGGAAACTGCCAAACAGTGCGTTATCGGGCTCCTGCGTACCGAGGACATCGAAATCGATAAAATCAGCATTGCCGGTGACGTTATTGGCGCGGGTACTGAATCGGGCGCGATATTCACCGGTGAACTCGGTGCCAAAGTTGTCGAGCCCAATGGATGAATTGAATCGCTTCTCGTTGCGCACACGTAAACTCAGTGCGGTCGTTCCCACCTCGTTGCCGGGCGCAAATACACCGGTGGCTGTCAATCCGGGGTAATCGTTAATCTGGCGCAGGACCCGATCGACAGCATCGCGATCGATCGGCTGACCCTCCAGCGCCGCAAATGGCCGGAGTAATTTCTGTGAGCTGTACATGTTGTTGCCATCAGGCTCGACTGCACCCAGCCGTCCCTGCAGAACAGCAACGGTCACTTCGCCGCTTTCGACTGTTTGCACCGGCAGGTACACCCGACCCACCATCAGCCCTTCATTGCGTAGCCAGTCAGTTGCCTCCCGGGTCAATTGCTCGAGCTGCCCGATGGTCATCCCGTCGGGGCCCTGCGTGGAGCGGCGGTTATCAAACATTCGCTGCAGGTCGTCGATGAAGGCCCCGTTACGCCAGGCATTGGCAATTTCGCCATCGACCTGGATGATGAAGCGATCGACATAGACGCGTGGCCCCTCGTCCACACCCAGCGGGCGCTCAATGACCGGTGGAACGGTCATTTGCACCTCATCCGGGAACGTAGGTACCTCGGTTTGTGTCAGGCGTGAGATGGGATCACTGGAATTGGCAACTGCAGATCCGGCAGCGGCATCGACCTGAGCCTGAGCCTTACCCGCCGAAAACAGCACCAGAAACACACCTATTGCGGCTATCGTTTTCACCCGCTCACTCCCCTTGTTCTTGTCACATGCCCGAAAAACGGTCCGGCATTGGTCCGTTGCAAATTCAAAGACTCCAGTCCGAGTCTAGTTGACCAGATCACGCTCTGCCACGCGCCCGCGCTATGGATCGAGCTCACGCAAAACCCTGAAGCCGGTGCAGTCGTCGCGTGTCGTTGCCGCCATTCCCAGTCGTGATCCGAGGCGCACCAGCGCCGCAGAGTCGGCATAACAGCCTCCTCTTGCCACTTTGCCGCTGCCACCGCTACGCGCAGCGTGAGCATCGGCTCCGGCTGTCTCGTAATTGTCGTGCCACGCATCCGCTACCCACTCACGAACATTGCCCGCCATGTGATAAAGCCGGAAAGCGTTGGCGTTGACACGAGCGTTGGCTGACATTGGGCTGGCGGCATCGAAGCGGATATTTGTCAGTAAAGGCTCATCACCACCGGGATAACGGGTCGTCTGTCCGGCACGTGCTGCATATTCCCACTCTGCCTCCGTCGGCAGCCGATACTGGCGACCGGTTTGCTGCGATAGCCAGGCTGCGTAATCGGCGGCATCCTGCCAACTGACGTTGACGACAGGGTACTCAGCGCCACCCCAGGGCGAAGACGGACAGGTACGCCCGGTGGCGCCGCAATAAAGCAGGTATTCGGCATGACTGATTTCGCGTCGCGCCAGCGCAAAGGGGCGAGCGACGGTGACATCACGTACTGGTTTCTCTTCTGAGGCCCACACACTACCCATCTGGAAGCGACCTGCCGGCACAATAGCCAGACGTGGTCCCCGCCCCAGGCCCGGCAGTGTGTCCTGGCAGGTAGGACGGCGTGTGCCAAGCAAGCCGGCATGGCAAACCCGGTCCGTAGCGCGTGCCGTGGGGGGCTGGGACTCAGCCGGTATCGGTGGTGCAGGCGTCGCAGCCGGCGTTGTCTGAGCCGGTGTGGTATTTGCCTGGACTGATTCACTCTGCGTTTGTATTCCGGCGACTGTCGAAGGTGTCTGGGCCGGCCTGTCTGAAATCTCGGTGGCAGGTGTCGTGACCGTGTCCGCAGGCGTTGCTTCGGCTACGGCTTCCGCGATCGATGAGTTATCTGTCGCCGAAGGTGCGACGGTCTGGCTGGTCGCGGTTGATTCCAGCTCATTCGCCAAATCGTCGATGGCGGTTAGATTTTCGTTGTTGTCAGCGTTATCGTAATCGTTTGCGGCCATGCTGGTGCCCGGCGCGTCTACGACCTGGCCAGGCGGCGCTTCAGCTGGCAGTTCGTCTGGTCGCTGTATTGTTGTATCTGGCGCGGTCGGCCGCGGCGCCGCAGCCGTTGTCGGTATATTCATACCGAGCGCGCGGGCCAGTCGGATCACCGGCTCGTCATTGTCGAGCGGACCGACGGCACCGAGCTCCTCGATAATGTCCTCAATCTCATTCTCCAGGTCACGCTTCCACGGCGTTGAACGAGCCGCACTGCGTTCCGCCGGCGTCAGTGCGAGCCATTGCTCGGCGAGATCATCCAGCCTGCGATCGCGCCAGTCATTGTCAGTGAGAAAGTTCTCGATCAGGTCTCTCGCCGCCGCATCGGGCGTTGCAATGGCTGCCGTCGTAGTGGCTTGTTTGTCCTGGCTTGTCAGCACAACTACGCCAACCGCGGCTATCACGATGGCACCAGCGATCGCGATGAGCGGTACGATAGGCAGACCTTTGCGTTTACTGGCGCTGTCGCTGGAAGCGCCGGCCAGCTCACGCGGCAATTCGGCAGGTTTTTCCGGGGCGACGGTCGGTTTCTTTTCCCGACTGGTACCGGGAATTGCAGCAGGGGCGATGCTGCCACCGGAGATTGATGAGCCTACCCGGGGGATATCGCTGCCACGGGGGCGAGTGACGTCACCCTGCTCCGGATCGAACAATATGTCGAGCAGCCGGCGCCGTTCGGCCCGGTATTCGGGCCAGCCTAGCTGGCCATAGCCGTAAGCTTTCGCCAGTTCTCTCAAAGCCTGCGCTACCTGGCGCGTCATTGTCCCCTACATTTCCCGGATCAGGCGGAATCCGGTCACATCGTCTGCCTGTCCGCCATGAGGCCGGCTGAAGTCGACCGTACAATCTGTTCCGTCATCGGTCCATGCGCCACCGCGCACGGCGCTGCCGCCATCGACCCATTCGTGTACGTTGCCGACGTAGTTATACAGACCCCAGTCATTGCGTGAGCCGAAATCGACAGCTTCGAGGCTGAAGCCTTTAACCTGGGATCCACCCTGCATAACCTTGCAGTTGAATCCGAACGTATCGGGTTGACCGCCATCGGCTGCGGCCGCGTAGCGCCACTCGCTGGCCGTTGGCAGTCGATAAGTTTTGCCCGTTTCGCGGCTAAGCCAATCGGCGTAAGCCTGTACATCAGCGATACTGACACCGGTTACAGGCAATTTTGCATTGCCGGGCCTGGTCGGGCAGCGACCACTACTGCTGCAATAAGTATTAAAGTCACCTATTGAAGCTTCGTACGGCATGATTGCAAAGGCGGCATTGCCGACTACGACCAGGCTTGGGCCGCTTTCGTCGGCACTGGGGAGATGATCCCAGCAACGGGCGCGCGCACCCCGACCACCCAGTCCCGCGAGACGCGACTCGCAGGGTCGGCCTGCAGAAGGCCCGACCGGCGCCACCGTGCAACTAATACCAGAAAAGACGGCATTGGCCGGCAGCACAGACAGCCCTGCCGCTTTGAGTGCATTACAACCGGCGCTGTTGCTGCTGCGCAAACCCTCCGATCGGGTTTTCAATGTGCTTTCGAGTTCGCTGACCAGTGTCGCGTACTCGACTGGTTGATTCGATTGCACGCTACGCAGGGAGGCCTGCGTGGAGCGAATGTCTTCCGCCGTGCCGGCGCGAAATGCCTGACGAATGCCAATGGTCAGATCCGGTGGCGGTTCAACGGCGACCGGTGTCAGATCAACGCGACCAATGGCCTGGTTGCCCGGGAACAGGGCGAGTCCGGCTGACTTGAGCTGCGTCGCCTGGGACAGATTGGCGTCCTTGACTCGCTCGATCCGGCTGACCAGCGAGCGCGCAGTCTGCTGTTCAAATTCACCGTAGTTGCTGGCATTGGAACGGATATGCGGAATTGCCTGGCTGGCAAGATTGCGAATCTGCGTGGCCGACCCACTGCTGACCGCGGACTGCACCTGCTCTTTGAAACCATCAAGCCGGTATTCAGAGCGCAATGCTTCGAGGTCGGCACGACCCGGCTGGTACGACAGACCCTGCTCTACCTGGCGCAATGCGTCGGCAAAGCGCTGACGTTGTGCCTGTGAAAGTGCATTGCGCTTAAACGCATCGGCTAGTGAAGTAGCCGCCTCACCGACGACGAAAGCGTCGTCATCGCCGAGTTCGCGACGCAGCTTGCGCAGTTCCTCTTCAGCTTCATTGGTCTTACCAGCCACTATATAGCCACGGAATGCGGTCTTGAGGCCTTCTATGCGGCCGACGCGACGACGCTCGGCCTGTTCCTGTTCGAAGGTCTGTTGCGCCGTGCGAGCGGCCAGACGTTCATCTTCGATACCGGCGAGTTGTGGGTCGAGTTCAGCCGCCCGGTCGAGCAAACTGTCGATATCCGAGAAACGATTCTGCTCGCGCAGTTCCTTGGCCCGGTTGACATAGGCGGCGGCCGTTTTGGCCCGCTCTGATGGTGCGACGTCGGCCGGCAGTTGACCGATCAATGCTGTTATCTGGTCATGGGTGCTCTGCGGGTAGCGACCGCTGGCCAGCAAGTCGGCAATCTGACCCTGTACACGTTCGGTCTCGGCCTGCTCGGCCAGTGCGCGTCTTTCAGCCAACGCGTTGGCCAGGTCCGTGCGGGTCTGCTGCAATGCTGCGATCTGGGTGTCGTTGCCTGCCAGTGCGGCGATGGCGCGGTCGACGGTGGCGATAGCGCCCGTCAGGTTGTCCTGCGTTTCCTGTTGCAGGGCCCGCGCGCTGACTGCTTCGACAATACGATTGAGGCCTTCACTTTGTAACGGGTGAGTCTGCCCGGCATCGGTCGCGGCACGATCCAGTGTTGCCAGTGTGGCCAGCAGGGTGCCGACGTTCAGATCACCCGCCTGTAGTCCCTGTTCAAAGTCCGCCGCGTACTGTGCGATAGCCAGTCCCGCCGCTTCTGCTTCGGAAATCGTTTCGCCGTCATTGGCAGCCTGGATTTCAGTACGCAGATCCGCCGTCAGTGCACCGGATGGTTCCAGTGCCAGTCCCTGCTCTGCGTTGATTCGCGCGGTATCCCATTGTTGCTGCTGGCGTGCGGCGCGGGCGCGATCGAGCCATGCCCGGGCGACCTGGTCGCGTGAGTCGGCAACCATTGCAGGATTGGCGCCCGCGGTAGCCAACTGCTCGACGGTTGCCACCGCAGCGGCGAGGTCGTTGCCGTCAATGTTTTGAGCGAGCTGTTGTTGCAGTTGTCCAATTCGGCGCTCGAATGCCTGTTGGCCGGCGTCGATCTGTTGCTGCTGTGCCTGTGTCCAGTCGTCACCGAGTGCCGTGTCATATTCGTTTGCCAGCGACCGGGCATCGTCATAACGTCGGGCCTCGATCATTTCCTGTAATGCCGCGCCGATGACCGGGGCTGCCGCTTCGCGGGCCTGGGCCAGCACGCTCGAGTCCGCGGCAATTGTCGCCAGATCATTCATGGCAGGCTTGATTGCGTTAACGTCTTCGACTGCGGCCAGTCCGGCCAGACCTGCGACGACTCCGCTTTCGATCTCGTCGATACGGTCGAGCTTGGTTAGCGATTCACGCAGGCCGTCGATACGATCGCGCAGGTCGGCAAGAATGGCATCGTCGGCCGCATAAGCCTCGCCGAGCAACACGAGTGCATCGGCACGATCGACGGCGGCACGGTTGTCGGCCGGATTCTCTGGTAACGCGGCTTCGGCCAGTTCGGCGTACGCCTGTGTCAGCCGATCATCGGATAGTAAGGGGTGGGTCGGATCGATTTGCTGCAACTGGGCCAGCACATCCTGCATATCGTCCTCACCCTCGACCGGCAACAACTTGCCCTCGGTGAGAAACTGGTTAAAGCGTTCGGTCAGGTTGACTACATAGTCGTTGCGTGCTGCTTCGATATCCGTTTGTAGCGCAGCGGCAGCTGAGTCACGTGGCATCAATGTCAGTAATTGATCGACCTGTTCACGTGCCGCCGGGTAGTCGTACTGACCCGACTCGGGCGCGAACAAGGTTGTTGCCTTGCGCTGGAAATGATCGACCAGTGGGTCCTCGATCTCATAGTCCTTAAATAATTCAGCGCGATCACCCGAGTCGAGCGCCAACGCTTCAGCTACGCCCTGGTCAACCTCGCTGACCTGGCTCGATTGCAGGTTTCCCGCGATTCGTTCCAGGGTCCAGTTCAACATTATCGTCGGGACAACAACTACTGCCAGCACTGCAATGAGCACGACTACCGCAATAACGCTCAGTAACGCGACTCGTGAGTTTTGGCGTTTTGGAGCAATCTCATGGAGAAACTGAACCGCACTCGGCACACGGTCTTCACGATTGAATGCCAGGCCATGCAGCAGGGCTTTGTACTGGTAACGTTTAATACCGGGCGGGCGTGCAGGCACCAGGTTCTTGGCGCGAGCCACGGTAGCTTTTTTCTTGTTGAACGGATGCTTGCCGGTCAGTAGTTCGTATGAAACGCAGGCGAGTGCGTAGATGTCATCCCGCGCATCGGGATCAGTATCCTCGTCGTCGTCGAGCATCTCGCAACTGGCATAGGCCGGTGTCAGTGCACCGAGCGTCGACGCGTCGAACAGGGTCTTGACGCCCTCCTCGTCACCGGTTGTCTTGGCCGCACGTGCAATACCGAAATCGAATACCTTGACGATTCCCGCCTTGGTCAGATAGCAGTTGCCGGGTTTGAAGTCGGAGTGAACGATGCCCTTGTTATGGGCGTAGTCCAGTGCCAGTGACATGCCACGAATGATCGGTTTTGCTTCTGACCAGGGCAGACCACCCGTCATTTTCAGGCGTTTAATTAACTCGTCGAGTGGCTCGCCATCGAGCAACTCCATGACCATGAAGATATTTGTGCCATCGCGCTCGAAACTGAACACTGAGACGATATTCTCGTGTCCCAGGTCCTGCGCTTTACGCGCCTCGCGGTGCAGGGCTTTCAGCGAGTCGGGGTGCTGTTTGAACTCCTCGGTCAGGACCTTGACCGCGACATAGGGATCGCGCGCCATGGCCTGCTCTTGCAAGGTGTCACGCGCCTTGTAGACCACGCCCATGCCGCCCTGCCCGATCAGCTTCTCGAGGACATAGCGTCCCATGAGTACGCTGCCGACACCGGGAACTTCACCGCCCGGTTGTCCCGCCTGCTGACTCCAGCCAGATGACCAGGACCCCCCCGAGGTGCCGGATGTACCGGTGTACGGAGTTTGTCCGGTCGTCGGATACCCGGTGTGCTGTCCGGTGT
>JABDKV010000198.1 GCA_013002045.1 Gammaproteobacteria bacterium | reverse complement strand
CAAGCGCCCGGATCTACCAACTGAAAGGTGACACCGCTGCTGCCATAGAATCCGCGCAACGCAGTCTCGACGCGTTTGCGTCCTCTGTACACAGCATTGAGACCGCTGCCCACCAGGTGCTAATTCGCAACATGCTGGGTCAGTTGCACATGGACAATGGCGATCTGGAGGCAGCTGAGCAGGTACTCGAAGAGGTGCTGCGGATCTTCCCAGGACACCCTACGACGAATGTGTTACTTGCGGAAATTGCAATTCGCCGCAACAACTTTACTCGCGCCGAAAACCACCTCGATGTCAGCCTGGGAGCATGGCAAAACGCCCCTGCAAGCTATACCGAAGCCAGGCGCGCCAGAGCTCTCGTAAACAGGCTGGAATCGGGCTGACCGGACTGCAGTAGTTCAAATAGAAAAAGGCCGTGCCAGGCACGGCCTTTCGCTTTGTCGCCTATTCGAATGCGCCTAATTAGTGCCGCTTAGAGCACAGTGTCTATAAAGTGGATAACACTGTTCCGCGTGCGTACGTTGGCCTTGATGATGGTCGAGTCATTGACTGTCACGCCGGTGGCGCCGACGCCGACTTCGAGTTCGCTGCCATCGGCCGCGGTGGCACTGCCCTTACGCAGCAAAGCCGTTTCGCTTGCGCGCCAGCCAAGCCGATTGGACGGCACGACATGCTTCAGCAGGATACCTGCAACCGCGTCAGCCGGAACGAAACCACCGAGCGCATTGGCGATGTCTGCAGAACTGAGGCCGTCCAGTGAACCTGCATCCAGACCCAGCAGATTTTCAAATGCGGGGTTGGTCGGTGCAAACAGGATGAAACGGTTGCGACGGTCGCTCAGGAAATCAACCAGGCTGAAATCCAGGACGCCGGACTGCTCGACATAGACAACGGCACCGACGAGTGCTTCAGCACCATTGGTCGATGCCAACACCTCAACGGTATTCGGCGCTCCGCCGCCGTGGTCATCGTCATCGTCGTCTGCGACCGCCTGCGCACTGCCAAGAGCGAGTGCGGCAATTGCCAGCCATTGAGCGAATCGTAACTGTTGCAGGACATTTTTCACGTGTAGCCCTCCCAGGGAAAAGGTCGTTATTGGATATTGCGCAGAGGATTTTCGCCGATGAGTCGTGAAGTGTTCGTGAAAACGTCTTTTACATAACGTCGGAGGTGCTCGCGCCTAGTTGTCACGCTGTTTTTCCATGAAACGGATAGCGTCTTCCAGTGTGCTGGCGATGAAATCCAGTGGCGGCGCCAGGGCTGCTGCCACCCGGGCGTGTCCAACGCCGTCGTAGATTTTGAGCTCAACTGGCACACCGGCAGCGTCGAGTTCCTGCGCCAGCCGTTGGCTGTTAGCCGGTTTCACAACGCTATCGTCTTTGCCGTGAATAAGCAGGGTCGGTGGCGCATGGGGTCCGGCATGCGACACGGGTTGGCTTTGCTCCCGAGAGTTCTCAGGAAATACATCAACCAGGTATCCCTTGCGGATGGGCAGGAAATCGTAGGGACCCGACAGACCGATAAAACCCGCCAGGCGCTCCCTGTTATCTCCCTCGCCCAGATATTGCTTGTCGAGTAATGCCATGGCCGCGATATGTGCGCCGGCTGAGTGCCCCATAACAAAGATGCGTTCAGGATCACCACCGTATTCGCCCACATAGTCCAACGCCCACTTCAACGCCGCTGCTGCGTCGGCGACAAACGCCGGAAACTTAACTTCGGGATACAGGCGATAATCTGGCAGCAACACAACAAAGCCGCGCTCGGTCAGGGACGAGGCGACAAACTCATAATCTTCCTTAGCACCGCTGTTCCAGCCGCCACCGTAGAAAAACACGACGACGGGTGCCTGATCCGCAGGCTTTCGCGGTTGATAAACATCAAGCGATTGCCGTGGCTGATCGCCGTACGGTAAATCCGCGTGGCGCTCATAATGTGACGATGAACTTACCGCGTTGATCAGACCAAAAGCAGAGCAAGCGCTTAGCGTGGTTGCGGCAACCAGCAGACCTGCCAAATTTCCCAGGTTTTTCATTTACCCAGAATAGGTTGCCGCGAGTAGACGCAGTGTGAAGATCGCTGCTCAAGGACGACGAGCTCCCGCGTGCTACCTGTCCACTGCCGCCGCGAAGCGTTGCGCAGCCTGCTCGTCCATACGGAAATAGAGCGCTGGCTCAATCAGTTCCAGTTCCATGAGCTGGAAGCTCCCGGTATCGTTCCCTCGAACCAGATCGACACGTGCGTATAGTAACGTTGTCCCAATGGCCTCTATTGCACGTTGGCCAGCAGCGAGTAACGCAGATTCGGGTTGGCGCACCGGATGGATACCGGCGCCATGTTCTTCCTGACTGCGATAATCATTCTCTTGCGGTAGTTTGCGAATGGCGTGACTGAACCGACCATTAAAATAGAACAGCGAGTATTCCCCCTCTGTAACTATCTGCGATATGAACGGCTGGATCATCAGCGGCGTCTGGCGATAATATTCCTCGATTTCACTTAGACGCTCCGTCGCGATCGGATCTGAGACCCGATACGCACCACTCGCTGTCGCGCCAATCTGAGGCTTGACCACCAGGTCGGGTGCCGCCAATCTTTCGAAAAACTGCGGCAGCTCTCCATCAGCGAGACTATCGGCGAAAACCGTAGGGACTACATCGACTCCACGGGCATCCAGGTCCCTGAGATAAGTCTTGCTCAGATTCCAGCTAACGATATCCGAAGGATTGTGCAGGCAGGTATCGCTGGCCTCGATCTCGCGGATGGTCTGCAGGAATTGTTGCGGTCGTAGCTGGTAATCCCAGGTAGAGCGGATAATCACCATGTCATACAGTGACCAGTCGGTCGGACGGTCCCACGGGATCGCTTCGACATCCCAGCCGCGCTCACGCAGCGGCCGATAAGCGAGCTCGTCATCGATGACGTAGTCGCCTCGCTCAGCAAGAGTCAGGAATACACATCGCTTACGCATAGGGGACAGTGACCTTGAAGAAGGGGACAGTGACCTTAATTGTAATTAAGGTCACTGTCCCCATAAAAAAAGCCCCGTCGTGAATCACGACGGGGCTTTCGTTTTAGACGCCTGGCGGTGTCCTACTTTCACACAGGGAGACCCTGCACTATCATCGGCGCTGAGCGTTTTCACTTCCGAGTTCGGAATGGAATCGGGTGGTTCCCACTCGCTATTGCCGCCAGGCAAACTGGCTTGCGTTTCCGCAAATTCTGGTATTTCCAACTTGTGTGTCGCTTGCATTCAAATACAACGCACAAGCAAAACTGCTTGAGTGTTATATGGTCAAGCCTCACGAGCAATTAGTACTGGTTAGCTTCATACATTACTGCACTTCCACACCCAGCCTATCAACGTTGTAGTCTTCAACGGCTCTTAAGGGGGCTCAAGGCCCCAGGGAGATCTCATCTTGAGGTGGGCTTCCCGCTTAGATGCTTTCAGCGGTTATCCCTTCCGTACTTAGCTACCCGGCAGTGCCACTGGCGTGACAACCGGAACACCAGAGGTACGTCCACTC
>JABDKV010000196.1 GCA_013002045.1 Gammaproteobacteria bacterium | reverse complement strand
TTTCCAGTAATGCCATCCTGTTCGTCGGTGGTGGTGACGAGAACAACGAGTTCACTGGTATTTTTGGCGCCCCCAAGATCGACGGTGCATTCTGGAATGCCGGACTTCGCGGCAAGCTGGACCGCCTTACCGATTACTCGGTCTCATTCGGGGAGCAGCACTTCGGGGATTCATATGGCCTGTCGCTTAATCGCGAAGCTGCGTTGCTCAAGACCAATATTTCCTATCTGGAGGAGACAACCACAGCCGGTCGGCAGCAGCAAGACTACGAAGCGTTATTCCAGTTTCTTACTGATATCACCGGTGCTGAATTGCCAACGGGTGGAATCAGCCTTTATGTGCGTAAGCGTTTTGCCGTCGATGCGACGCTGACGCTGCCACGCAGCCAGTTGCGCTTCAATGCCTACAATGAAGACCGTAATTACCTGACCCGTGATCCGCTACTCGAGCTGTTGTTCCCCGATGGCAACCTGCTGGACGAAGACGGTGTGGTTGGCACGGCGCTGTCGTGGACCTGGACGGCGTTGCCACGCACCAGTATCAGTATCGACGCGGGGTGGCAGAAATTCGACTTGCGCACTTCGCTGGACCGGCCCGAAGACATACGCTTGCAATTGCGCCTGCAGCGCCAGCTGCCCAATGATTTTTATATCAATGCGCGCACCTGGCGCAATGTTCGCTCGGGAACCAGCGCGCTGCAGGAATACGAGGAAGCTGCTATCAGCGTCGGATTTGGGAAGAATTTCTGAATGTACCGCGATTATTACAACTTTACTTCGCGGCCATTCCAGCTTACGCCCGACCTGCGCTTCCTGTTTCCCAGTCGCAGTCACAAGCGAGCACTGAGTTACCTGCGTTTTGGTATGGAACAGGCTGAAGGATTCGTTGTAATCACCGGGCACATCGGCACCGGCAAGACGATGCTAATCCAGACGCTGTTTGCCGAGCTTGCCAATCGCGACGTTGCCACGGCCAGGATAGCCGCTGCCAATCTCAACGAAGAAAATATCCTCTCCGCAGTTGCTGCCAGCATGGGTCAGCCTTACGAGGGCCGCTCCAAGGTTGCCCTGTTAGCGAACCTCGAAAAGTCACTGCGCCATGCTCGCGACAAGCTCAGCGGTGTACTACTGGTAGTTGACGAGGCCCAGACATTGTCGCCGGCAGCACTGGAAGAGCTGCGCATTCTTTCTAACCTTGAAAGCCAGGGTCGCGCACTGATGCAGGTCTTCCTCGTGGGGCAGACCGAACTGCGGGTTACTTTGCAGTCGCGCCGCATGGAACAGTTGCGCCAGCGTATTGTTGCCTCATATCACCTCGAGCCTTTGTCGCCTGAGGAAACCAAGCGATATATCGGTTTTCGACTCGTTGCCGTTGGCTGGAATGGCGACCCGTCCTTCTCAGTTGGCGCGTATGAGCAGATTTACCAACACTCGGGCGGTATACCACGCAAGATCAACATCATCATGGATCGACTGCTGCTGTTCGGATACCTCGAAGAGATTCGTGACTTCGACCTCGACCAGGTAGAACAGGTCATCGAGGAGATGAAGACGGAGCTGTCCGGAGATTTGTCCACCTCGATTCGTGATCCGCTCGACGAAGAGGAGGCCGAGGAAGAACGTGCCGGTCTCGAATTGCGCCTGCGAACCCTCGAGGAAAAACTCGCTGCGCTTGACGTCAAGACCGGGTAGTCCGTCATGACGGACAGCGCCGCACCCACACCTCGACCGATTCACGTCCACGAGCGTTACAGCTCGGTTGCACCAGTCAATGCCATGACGGTCGATGTCGAAGATTACTTTCAGGTCTCGGCATTCGAGCGCTACGTCGCAGCCGACAGCTGGGACAGCATGCCGCGTCGCGTTCGTGCCAACACCGAACGGCTGCTGTTGTTATTCGAAGAGAAAGGTGTCAAGGCCACGTTTTTCATGCTCGGCTGGGTGGCGCAACGCGAGCCCGGCCTGGTGCGCGATATCGTCGCAGCCGGACATGAGCTTGCCAGTCACGGCTGGTCGCACCAGCGGGTTATCAATCAACAACCCGACGCGTTCAGGGAAGATGTCCGACGCACGCGCGGCACTCTGGAGGAAATCAGTAACACGCCGGTTCTGGGTTACAGGGCTGCCAGTTACTCGGTGTCGCTGGATACGTTGTGGGCGCTGGATATCCTGCTCGAAGAAGGGCACCGCTACAGTTCGAGTATCTGCCCGATCCGGCATGACCATTATGGCATTCCAGGTTTCCCCCGATTCGCATTTTGCCTGTCCGACGATGGCATATTGGAAATCCCCGTTACGACAACCGTACTGGGTGGCCGCACTGTTCCCTGCGGTGGCGGCGGCTGGTTCCGACTGGCACCGTATTCGTTTTCTCGCTGGGCATTGCGCCGCGTCAACGCTGAAGGTCAACCTGCGGTTTTTTACCTGCACCCGTGGGAGATCGATCCACGGCAGCCACGCATTCCGGGTGTCGATTCGCGTACACGATTCCGTCATTACCTCAACCTGGCACGCACGGAAAAACGCCTGGCGCGACTACTCGACGATTTTTCATGGGACCGGATGGATCGCATCTTCGGTGTCACAGCTGCACAGGATGGTGGCGATGCAGTCCGTTATGCCTGAGGCAGCAGCGATACAAACCGCTGTTTCGGTACGTCGTTGTGACGACAGCGACGCCAGGGCCTGGGACGCTTACGTGGCGCGTCAGCCCGACGCAAGCTTCTTTCACCGGTTTGGCTGGCAACGGGTAATTCGCGACGCCTTCGGTCATCGTGCTTATTTTCTTGTTGCACAACGCGACGGCGTGATCAACGGCATACTGCCGCTGGTTCACCTGCGCAGCCTGCTATTCGGCAATTCGCTTATCTCGATGCCATTTTGCGTTTATGGCGGCATTGTTGCCGACGACGACGACGTGCGCGAGGCCTTGCGCCGCGAAGGGATGTCCGTCGCCCGCGAACTTGGGGTGGATTGTCTGGAGCTGCGTCATCGCCAACGCCAGTTTGCCGACTGGCCAGCGAAAGATCTTTACGTCACTTTTCGCAAGGAAATTGCTGACAACGACGAAGAAAACCTGATGGCGATACCGCGCAAGCAGCGCGCGATGATTCGCAAGGCGCAAAAAACCGGACTGGTGAGCGAGGTCAGCGACGATCTCGATACCTTTTACGCCATGTATTCCGAGAGCGTACGTAATCTGGGGACACCGGTATTCTCGCGTCGTTATTTCGACATCCTGCGTGAAGAGTTTGGCGACGAGGTTGAGCTACTGGTCGTTCGCGAGCAGTCCACTGCCGTGGCCGCGGTCATGAGTTTCTATCACCGCGACGAAGTCCTGCCCTACTACGGTGGTGGTACGACGCGGGCCCGTGCTACCAAGGCAAACGACTTCATGTACTGGGAGCTGATGCGCCTGGCCACTTCTCGCGGTATCCGGGTCTTTGACTACGGTCGCAGTAAGCAGGGGACCGGTTCGTACCGGTTCAAAAAGCACTGGGGCTTTACCCCGGAGCCTTTGCATTACGAGTTCGGGCTGGTCAATGCAGCGGAAATGCCTGATATCAGTCCGGCGAATCCACGTTACCGGATGTTTATTGCGGCGTGGAAACGGTTGCCCTTGCCAGTCTCGCGGATACTTGGCCCCATGCTCGCGCGTGACCTGGGCTAGTGACTGCCACTCAGCTTAAAGCGCCGCCGGCACGCACGCTTTTATTTGCGTGGGGCCTGGCTGTGGCGTCGATTGCGGTTCTGTTTCTGCTCTATCGCGATACCTTGCAGTCGGTGATCTCGATCTGGGACAGTTCCGAGACCTATGCACATGGCTGGATAATTGTACCGCTGGTGGCATGGCTGATCTGGCGCGAGCGCGAACGATTGAGGGTGCTGCGACCCCGCTTCAATCCCCTCGGCCTGGTGGCGATGGGTGTCGCAGCCCTGCTGTGGCTGGCTGCTGATATCGTCGGCGTGCAGGTGGTACAGCACTTCACCCTGGTGGCCTTCGTCTGGTCAGTGGTACTGACTTTGCTCGGCGCACACGTATTCCGCGTGCTGTGGTTCCCAATGGCGTTCCTGGTATTTGCCGTACCGTTCGGCGAGATGCTGATTCCCACGCTGATGGAAATTACCGCCTGGTTTTCAATCAACGCAGTACGCCTGACCGGTATACCGGTGTATCGCGATGGCATGTTTTTCGCGCTACCGAGCGGTGATTTCGAAATCGCAGTCGCCTGTAGCGGAATACGCTACCTGATTGCCTCGGTTGCGCTGGGCACCTTGTATGCCTACCTGAGCTTTCATACCTGGTGGAAGCGCATTGCTTTCAGCCTGCTCGCGATAGTCGTGCCCATCGTCGCCAACGGCATCCGCGCATACATCATCGTCATGCTGGCGCACCTGAGCGATATGCGTCTGGCCGTTGGTATCGACCATTTTATTTACGGCTGGGTGTTCTTTGGCATTGTCATGTTTATCCTGTTCATGATCGGGGCTCGTTTCCAGGAACCCGAATCCGAACGGCCGCCGATCCGCCAGTATTACGATGCCCCATCACCACTGCCGGTCATCGCCGTCGCCGCCCTGGCTCTGATCGGTATCGGGTTCATGGTGCCGGCGGCAGCCGACCGTATCGGTGCCGACGCTGCAGCGGAGCAAAACCCGCTGTATATGCCGGTCGCCCAGGGTGGGTGGAGTGGGCCGCTACCGGTTGCTACCGATTACCGCCCCAGTTACCAGGGGGCATCGACGCAGGCGATGGCCAGCTACGAGAATGGACGCAACCGGGTTTCGGTGTTTGTCGAGTACTTCGATGCGGCCGATGCCGAGGCCGAGCTGATCAACGATCTTAACCGCGTTTATGGCAACGACTGGATCCGCGAGGACATCGGTGTGCGTGTCCAGGTCGCGCCGGGTCATCGTGTCATTGCAACACCGGTGCGACGCGGTCGTGAAGAACTGATCGTCTGGCATTGGTATGAGGTTAATGCGGGCAATACCGTCAGTGGTACCCGCGCCAAGCTGGTGAAGCTGCGCGATACGCTGCTCGGTCGGTTCCGCGGTGCCGCGATGGTGGCACTGGTCGCGTCGGTCGATAGCACCCCGGAACAGACCGAGGCGGCGCTGCAGGCGTTTGCAGATAGCCACCTGGCGCGTCTGCGCAGCTGTTTGCACGATCAAAGCGCCACTGACTGTGTGAGACAGTAGACCAAACTATGTGTGGTATTGCCGGCATTATCGACGTGCGCACGACCAGGACGGTTGACGCCGCCCTGTTGCAGGCGATGAACAATACGCTCGATCACCGGGGTCCCGATGCCGAAGGCTGGCATATCGTGCCGGGCGCGGGGCTGGCACACCGACGCCTTTCAATTATCGATCTCGAAGGCGGCAAACAACCGTTGTTCAATGAAGACGGCACAGTTGCAGTCACCTACAACGGTGAAATTTACAACTTTGCCGAGTTACGCGAGGAGCTACTGGCAGCCGGACACCAGTTCAGAACCCGTAGCGACACCGAGGTCATTGTGCACGCCTGGGAACAGTGGGGCGAACAATGTGTTACCCGCTTCAACGGCATGTTTGCCTTCGCCATCTGGGATCAAAACCGCGACACCGTTTTCCTGGCTCGCGACCGGATCGGAATCAAGCCGCTTTATTACAGTTTTTTACCGGGTGGCTGGCTGATTTTTGGATCAGAGTTGAAGGCCTTGCTGCGGCATCCGCAACTGCAACGGGAAATCGACCAGCAAGCGGTAGCAGATTTCTTTACCTTCGGTTACATCCCCGATCCGCGCACGATACTGCGCAACGTGTCACAACTGTCACCCGGTCATACATTGAAACAACGTCGTGGTGAAAACCCGGCACAGCAACGCCAGTACTGGGATGTGGTTTTCAGTGGCGATTACGAAGCGCAGTCAGCCGAAGCCTTGTGCGAAGAGCTGCGCGAACGATTGCAGGCGTGTGTGCAGCGCCGCCTGATTGCCGAGGTGCCCCTTGGCGCGTTTCTTTCAGGTGGGGTGGATTCCAGCGCGGTCGTTGCGACAATGGCCGGGCTGTCACCCGACCCGGTCAATACCTGTGCAATCGGTTTCGATGTCAGTGGTTATGATGAGTCGCGCTTTGCCAGCCAGGTGGCGCAGCAGTACCAAACCAATCATCACCACAAGGTCGTCGACCCGGATGACTTCGGGCTGGTACACAGACTGGCTGACTTCTATGATGAACCGTTCGCCGACAGTTCAGCCATGCCGACTTATCGCGTCTGCGAGCTGGCTCGCAAGCATGTCACCGTGGCGTTATCCGGTGATGGCGGCGATGAGAATTTTGCCGGCTACCGGCGTCACCGCTGGCATGCCTGGGAGGAAAAAATACGCGCGCCGTTACCCGGCCGATTACGTAGCCTGTTGTTTGGCACGGCAGGCCGGATATACCCGAAGCTGGATTGGGCGCCACAACCGTTGCGCGCCAAGTCAACGCTCGAAGCGCTGGGTCGGGACAGCCTGGCAGCCTACCTCCACAGCGTGTCAATCCTCGGTCAGCGTGAGCGGGACGGGCTGTTTGCCAGCGACTTCCGCCGCCAACTCGGTGGCTACGACTCGATCGAGGTGTTCCGGCGGCATGCAGCAGCGGGGGCGGTCGAAGACCCGTTGTCGATGGTTCAGTACCTCGATTTCAAGACTTACCTGCCGGGCGATATCCTGACCAAGGTTGATCGGGCCAGTATGGCGCACAGTCTCGAGGTGCGGGTTCCACTGCTCGATCACGAGTTTGTCGAGTGGGTCGCGACATTGTCGTCGAGTCTCAAGTTACGCGGTCGGGAAGGTAAGTATATTTTCAAGAAAGCGCTTGAACCGATGCTACCTTCCGACATCCTTTATCGACCGAAGATGGGGTTTGCAGTACCGATAGTCGAGTGGTTCCGCGGACCGTTACGTGATCACGTGCGCGAATCGATCCTGGGCGAGTCGCTGGCCGACGCGGGAATTTTCGATCGCCAGCAGTTGCAATGGCTGGTCGATCAGCATCTCAGTGGCAAACGTAACTTTGCGCCGTCGATCTGGGCGCTGCTGATGTTTGCCCAGTCACATGAACGGCTGTTTGGCAACGCCGAGGCGACGCAGGCAGTAACCGCCTAAAAGCTGGTTTGTGGTGCGTGCTGCGCCAGCCACAACTCCAGCATCATGTAGACATAGAGGATTGCGCCGTAGTAGGCGTCATGCGGTCCACGCACACCGTCCTGCAATGTGGTTGCAAAGCTGTCACGCACGATCCCGCGGCGCACCAGCGTCGACAGGGCATCAGCTGCGGTCTGGCGAAGTTGTGGATGCTCGACCAGCCAACGACCCAGCGGCAGCCCGAAACCCTGTTTGCGTTTCTCGATTATTTGCTGCGGCAGGAAGTCTTTCATGCTCTCTTTATAGAAGTGCCGCAGGCGCATACGCGTCATCAGGTGTTGTTCCGGAATACTGGCAGCAAACTCAAGCATGGCGTCGGTCAGGAATGGGAAGCGCACACCTATACCGGCGACTTCGCTCATACGCACTACCTTGCGCAGGTCGTTATCGGCCAGCGTCAGCTTCCAGTCGAGATACAGCATGTTTTGCAACTCGCCGCAGTCGGGAGCCTGCGCGTACCATTGTTGCAGGCTGGTGTAAGGCGCGTCGACGTCAATCGCCGCCAGCAGCCTGTCGCTGAAAATAGTCGCGCTGCCAGTGGTGGGAACAAAGTTTTCCATGTGCAGTCGACCGGGTAGTCGAGCCCGCGCCTTGTCCAGGTAAAATGCGATGCGCGCGAATCTGCGCGCACCCGGTCCGGGCGAACGATCGGCCACAAAGTCGAGTGGGGCGCGCAGCAGCCCCGGCAGGCGGTGATACCAACTGTAGGCGAGTTGCTTGCGATAGCGTTCATTGCCGGCAAACAGCTCGTCGCCACCGTCACCGGCCAGCAGTGTTTCAATACCGTTATCTCGCGCCAGGCGTGCGCACCACAGGGCCGCGATAGCAGACGAGTTACCGAATGGCTCGTCATAGGCGCCGGCAATTTCCTCGACCGAGTTGGCCACATCGTCAGCCGTCAGGTAATAGTGAATCAACTCGTTGTCGAAATGACGACTGGCAATACGAGCGTATTCGAGTTCATCGTATCCAGTTGCATCGAATCCAATCGTGAAGCACTTCGCGGGTTCACCCAGACGCTCACGCAATAGGCCACAAACCGTAGAGCTGTCAAGCCCGCCGCTGAGGAACGCCCCTGTCTTCGTTGAGTTTGTCTGCAGCCGAACTGCGTCGGTCAACGTGGCCTGTAGTTGTTCTCCCAATTCTTCGATGCTTGCATCCGATGGCTGATCAAATGCGGGCGACCAGTAGCATCGGGACTTAACAGTACCGTCTTCCCAGATTGATACGTGTGCTGGCTCGAGTTTTTCAACTCCGCGCCAGGCAGTGCCCGGGCTGGGTATCACATGGAAGTAGAGGTAGTCATAAATAGCCTGTGGTCGTACCGCTGCCGCGACAGCCGGGTGCGAGGCGACCGCATTGGCGCGTGAGCCAAACACGATGCCGTCATCGGTCTGCGCCCAGCACAGTGGCTCACGCCCACAGCGATCGACTGCCAGCACGACGCGCTGGGCCGGACCATCGACAATGACGATTGCAAATCGCCCACCGAGGTATCGGGCTATGTCGACGCCATGCTGGCGGTAGAGCGCAATCAGGTCCTCACTTCCCAGCGCCGTATCGGGGGTACCGGCCGCATGCAGGAAGCCGCGCACGACGGCTGTTATACCGTCTGCCGTGGTATGACGGGTCCTGTTATCAGCGACAAACAGCGCACCCGAATTGAAAACATGTTTTTCGGGGGTGTCAGCGACCGGGAACAAAGTGGCCGCAAGTCGGTCGATGTCTACTGTAGCGGGGTTATTCTCACCCACATCCAGCCAGCCGCAGAATCCGCTCACGCAGTACCTTTCCCGGAATTGAACTTAAGAAATCCGTGGTGCGTCACAAAACGGGTGTTTCGTTGTTGTGCTGCAAACGAGCCACCCGCTAAAATGATGCCTTGATTATGAGGCTTTGCCTGTGAAATCTAAACCAGTCATCCAATTTGCCATCCTCGCGATATTACTCGCTGGAAACGCCGTTGCACAGCAAACCGGTCTGTGTGGCAATGCGTTCGTAAATCCTTTTGGCTGGGGGCCCTTTGATTACCTCAACCCGATTGATCACGCGACCAAGGAAAACATTCCAACGCTCGAGAAGCATCATTTCAATATTAATGTCCAGATGGGTCGCAGCCAGGGGCAGACCGGCAGTATCCTTGGCGACCTGCGCTTCATTCTGCGCGCCTGTCCCAATCATCACCCTGCACTCAACGTCCTGATCAAGTACCACGTGCGTAACCAGCCATTGGTGCCGCCGACCGAAAGCGTTTCCTGTTATCTCGAGCGTGCCTCCCAGTTCAATCCCGAGGACGGCATGGTTTACATGCTGAAGGGAATTTACCTGGCGCGCACCGGTAAAAACGAGCAGGCGCTGACTGCTTATCAGCGCGGGCTGGAACTGGTGCCGGACGCGGCAGACCTGCATTACAATGTGGGGCTGCTTTACGCTGAGTTGGGGCGCCTCGAAAAAGCCAACGAGCACGCAGTGCGCGCCTACACCCTTGGCGCTCAACTTCCCGGTCTCAAGCGCAAGCTGATACGGCTCGACGCCTGGAACCCCGATATCGCTACCAGTGCCGAAGTGACGGCGACCGACCACGAAGAGGAGTCCCAGTGACTGACACCCTGCCAATCAATCAGGCGGCTACCCCCTACAGCAATGAAACACTGGATGAGGTGCGCGACTGTCTAGCTACGACTTTGCAACTGGGTGAGTCTGCGGCGTCGTTTACGGCTGAAACACGCCTGCTGGGCGCGGTACCGGAGCTCGACTCAATGGCTGTGGTAACCGTGATACTGTCGCTGGAGGAGCACTTCGGTTTCGAGGTCGACGACGACGATATCAGTGCCGACGAGTTCGCTACGCTCGGTACGCTGTGCGAATTCGTCCAATCCAAAGTCGATTCCTGATCGCCGACTGGCCGTGAACACCCGGTTCCTCGATTTCGCGGAACGCCAGCTGCTATTGACGAGTTACGGATTCGGGCACCAGCCGCAGCGCTGTATCGTGATCGTCCCGCCCTTCGCCGAGGAACTGAACAAGTGTCGCCGCATGATGGCGCTGCTCGGGCGTGCTGCAAGCGATGCCGGTATGGGCTGCTGCTACCTCGACTTGTCGGGTACCGGCGATAGCGAGGGCGAATTTGCCAATGCCACCTGGCAACAATGGCGCGACGAACTCGAGTCCCTTCTCAACTGGATCGAGCTCGAGCTGCCGGGTGTGCAGATTCAGCTCGTTGGCATCCGGCTCGGTCTGTTACTGGCTCTGGAACAGGCCGCCCACCAGGCTGTGAAACGCGTGATCGGTTGGCAACCGGTTGCCGACGGCAGCCGGTTCATCAGGCAGTTCCTGCGCTTGCGGGTCATGGCCGGGATGCTCGACGGTGGCCAACGCGAGAAAGTCGATGATCTGCGTGATCAGCTGGCGGCGGGGGAGCCGGTCGATGTGGCCGGATATCGGCTCACCCAGCAGCTGGTGTCCGCTATCGAATCACGCATGCTGGCAGACCTGATGGAGGGTTGCGCCGTACCGTTGCACTGGGTCGAGATTCAATCCAGGGCGGAGCCGTCGCTGAGTCCCGCTGCGCAAAAGATTGTTGCAGCTGCGGCAGGCAGAATCACCAGCGCCGCCGTCAGCGGTGAGCCTTTCTGGAGTACTGTCGAGATAACAACCGCCCCGACGTTGCTTGACCACACCATCCGAACGGTGAGCGCGTGAACCGCGTCGCAACCCGGTTCGAGTGCGCGGGTGACACGCTGGTTGGCATCGTCGACTATCCTGCGGTAGCCGATGCAGTCGCGATGATTGTCATCACCGGTGGTCCGCAATACCGTATCGGCAGCCATCGCCAGTTTGTCGAACTTGCCCGGCAGGTTGCGGCTGCAGGGCACACCGTCATGCGTTTCGACCAGCGCGGTGCCGGCGACAGCGACGGGCAGACGCGATCATTTGACCAACTCGACGACGATGTGCGCGCAGCGGTCGATGAACTGGCCTCAGCCAACGACAGCATCGACAACATCGTGCTCTGGGGTTTGTGCGATGGCGCGTCGGCAGCCTTGCTGTACGCACCGACGGATAATCGTATTGGCGGCCTGGTGCTGCTGAATCCATGGGTGCGGCGCGAATCGACCGAGGCGCAGGCCCGGGTCAGCAATTACTATCCGGCGAAGCTCGCTGACATGGACTTCTGGAAACGCCTGCTCAGCGGCAGGATCAATATCTGGCGCAGTGGACGGTCATTTGTCAGCAACCTCCTGCGGTCGAGGCGCGCGCAGTCGCAAGAGTCGCGCGATTTTGTCGATCGCATGCGCGCTGCGGCCACGGCATCGGAGCTGCCTGTGCTGGTGATTCTCAGTGGCCAGGACCTGACTGCACAGGAATTCATCCAGGTGTGCGAGCAACCACAATGGCGTGACTGGATACACAGCGAGCGAGTGACGGTCGAGCACCTGCCTGATGCCAATCACACCTTCTCACGACCGGCTGACAAGCAAGCGGTCGCCCGCCTGACTACAGACTGGCTCGGTCAGTTGCGGCGGCGATAGATGCCAAGCAGGCAGTTTTCCGGATAGGCGAAGCCAATTGTGCGACACAGTTTGCGGGTCGCCAGTTCCACCGTTTGCAGCGCGGGAAAGCGCGTGAATGTGCGGCAATCGTCGAGATAGTAGAAACCGGCTTCATCAAAGCCGGCGTCGGTGAACATCTCACGCAGATCGCGGCGGGAATTCATCCTGTAGGCTGTCGGGAACGTGTCTTTTTCTTCCGTTCCCCACAGGATTTTCTTGATCCTGTGACGCACGCCCATCGACGTCAGACGTGTCAGTACCGGAATGGGCGAGATCCCGTTGACGGTGTATATCAGCACGGTACTGCCCGGATGCGTGGCCGCAACCAGCGTTCGCAATAACTGTTCAGGGTTTTCGACATGCTCCGCAACCATGCGCAGCGTGATCAGGTCGAAAGTCTCCTGCGGCTCGTAGTCATCCATCAGGACCCGGAAGCTCTCGTGCACATACGGGTTGTTCTCGATAGTCTCGTCCGGGTCGATACCGACCAGGCGCCGGCAACGGTCAGCCAGTTGTCGCGCCAGGTTCGGATTGCTCGGGAATAGCATGTGACCGCAGCCGACATCGGCCCACGAAGTCTCGTTATCGACCAGACGGACGATCGCTGCTTCGTAAAAATCGTCAGGACTGTGATAGTCCCAGCGCGCGTATAGCGACGGCGTCTGGCCGAGTTCATTGGCAGCCCCGTACTTGATCTCGAATACTTCGTCGAGCTCTTCTGCAGTCAGCGGTTCAAATTTATTCACTTGTTATCCATGACCGGCGGCAACGAGTTGTCCACCCGTTGCCGGTTGTGGTGAGACGTCAGATTCAGTGGCGCTGGAAACATAGCGCTTTGCCAGTTGTTCGCAGACGACGAGGATACCTATGATGTGCCATGGCAGGTCGAAATAGGGCAGCTGGTGAAAGGCGCCGGCAACGGCGAAACCGGCCATGCTGACCTGCAACATCGACGATAGCCTGACCAGCCAGTCAGCCTCGGGAATCGGCTTGCATATTCGTTCTATGCGGCGCGCCGTGCGCCATGCCAGCATGTAGATCAACAGGAACAGGACCAGTCCCGGGAAACCGTGTTCTGCGAGCACGGAAAAGTAGATGCTGTGCGCGGCCCACGCCTTTTCAATTCGTTCGGGTTCCGGTGCATACCGGTCGTAGGTTTCGGGGAACCATGGATCGAGTCCCGCACCCAGCACTGGCCGGTCTTTGGACAGGTTGATGATCATTTTCCAGACATCGATCCGGGACTGGGCCGACACTTCGCGTTCGCCCGTCTCCTCGACCTGGGTGATGGTCGCCATGCGGTCATGCCAGCTTTGCGGCGCCCAGATATAAAGCAATGGCAGCATCATCAGGACTGCAAATGCGGTGATCAGTTTTTTGTCGCTTTTGGCCCAGATAAGAAATGCCACGGCGACACCGCCGAGGGCAGCGGCGCGTGAAAAGGTGCTGATGATTGCGGCGGCAACCAGTAACATGCAAACGAGCATGACCCAGCGGACAGTCTTGTTGTCACTGACCATGCGCAGGTAATTCATCAGCGGCAGTGTCATCAGCAACGCAATCGCCAGCGCATTATTGTCCGAAATAAATCCACCCGGTCCGAACAGCAGCGCCGAACCCCCGGTCAGGATTTTGAAGGCGCCACCCTTGACGCCAAAGAACCCGAGCGAAAACACGATTACCCACAACAATTGCTCGACACGCTGGCGGGTGTTGATAACCATCATAGTGATGAACACCACCAGCTGAATCTTGACTACGCGGTCGAACATCTCCAGCGCAGCCTCGGGATACATCGCGTTGAATGTCGTCACACAGATCCAGCCGAGGAAAACCATCCACACCACCGTGAGCGGCGTGATGGGCAGGCGTTTTTTCTCCGGGGAAAAAATCAGTGACACGATCAGTGTGCCGGCAACGACCTGTGAGAACGGGAAGTTATAAGCAAAACCCCAGGCCAGCCGATGCGGGTTCATATAACCCAGCCACGACCAGACGAGCACCCCGATATGCGGCCGCGCCAAAATCAGCGGCAGCGAAGAGAACACCATCAGTGTGACAATCAGGCTACGCACGGCATTTCACATTCGAACCAACGCGCCATTTTCCGCGTGCCGGCCGGACAGGGCAAGGACGCTGGTCCCATTTCCTCGCCAGTTGCACGGGATTGTGGGAAACTCGCGCCCATGAGACTGCCCCTACGCCTGCTGCAGGGCGCCGCCACGGCATTGTCGCCGGCCGGGCCTCGGGCCCGGCTCCTGATCATGACATTTCATCGCGTGCTGCCCGCGCCCGATCCGATGTTGCGTTTCGAAATTGACCGTGCCCGCTTTGGCGCGCAGCTCGACCTGCTCGGGCAGTATTTCAATATCCTGCGCCTGGACGAGGCCTGTGAACGCATGCGTGCCGGTGAATTGCCGGCGCGGGCACTGTGCCTGACTTTCGATGACGGTTATGCCAGCAATGTTACCGAGGCGCTGCCGGAACTGCAGTCACGCGGCCTGCCGGGTACCTTTTTTATTGCCACCGCTTTCCTCAACGGCGGGCGCATGTTCAACGATACTGTTATCGAAACCGTGCGCCGCCTGGA
>JABDKV010000177.1 GCA_013002045.1 Gammaproteobacteria bacterium | reverse complement strand
TCGCCCTGACCAACCTGATGACCAACGCGATCAAGTACAACCAGCCCGGCGGCACAGTGCGACTGAGTGCTGCTGAAAGCGATGACGCTGTCACCATCAGCGTCAGCGATGACGGCATCGGCATCGCAGAAGCAGACCAGCAGCAGATCTTCGACAAGTTCTACCGCTCGGAGGATGACGATGTACGCCAGAGATCGGGGCATGGCCTGGGCCTGGCCCTGACCCGTGACATTGTCAGTTTGCACGGTGGGGATATCAGCCTGAGCAGCGAAAAAGGAGCGGGCTCGGAATTCGTAATCACGCTATGGAAAGAAACGGTACGGAAGGCAGGTTGATATGAAGCGTATCTTGTTGGTTGATGATGAACCGATGATCCTGAGAATCATGAGTGTCGCTCTCGAGGATCAGGGATACCGTGTTGCGATCGCACACAATGGCATCGAAGCACTGGAAGTCGCACCTGACTTTAACCCCGATATTGTTGTAACCGATGTCGACATGCCGAAAATGAACGGTCATGAGTTGTGCCTGAAGTTGCGTGAGCGATACCCAGGCGATCAGCTGCCGCTCTTTGTCGTCACCGCGAAGACAGCCGTGGAACACCGCGCCTGGTCCGAGCAAATCGACAACCTGCATTTCCTGGAAAAGCCGGTCAGTATTCGCAAGCTGTCCACACGCCTGCAAATGGTCCTGGCCACGCCGGAGGGCGTGTCATGACCACCCAGTCTGCGGCAGTTGAGCACTTTGGCCGATTGCTCGGTGTTGTCTGCCCTGGCAGCCGTCTATCTCTGTATACCCTCGGCGGATCCCGTTTGTGGTTGCAGGACAACGCTGACGATACGCCGGAATCGCTTGACCTGGCTCAGTGGCAGAGGAGCGAAGACGGTGTTCTGCAGGCGCCCGATAAGGCCCGGCTGGCCTGGCCAGTGTGTGACGAGCAACAACAGGTGTCGCAGTACTTGGTTGTGTCTGCGGCTGGCGCGATTTCTGAACAGCTCTCGCTGGGTGCGGCGCCGGTACTTGAGTTAGCTGCCAGGGTGCTTAGCGGCGAACGCTACCTGAATCGACAACTCGATTCGATGGCGCGGGAACTGGCCGCCCGATACGAAGAGCTGAACCTGGTTTATTACACCGACGACGAGGTGCGCTTTCTCGACGAGGGCCGCCAGGCATTGCATTCACTGGTGCAGAACTGCAATGACTACCTCGCCGTGGAATACGCATCGATCCTGATGCCGGAACAAGGCATTCGTATCGCCTGCTCGCAATCGAACAGTAACGAGCTACTGGACGTAGAGACCCAGAACAAGCTGGTGCAAATCCTGCGTATCAAAGGCCATACCATCGTCGTCAATGAGCCCGAAGAGACCGAAGACCTGCTGGGATGCAACTACAAGCTCATTGCCAGCCCGATTCATGACGGCAACGGGCAGGTAGCCGGCGCACTGGTGATCCTGCGTTTGAGTGGCGCGAAGGATTTCGAAAACAGCGATCGCAATTTATTGATCGTCATGGCCGGCAAAGCATCGAAAATCATCCAGTCGAGCTACGATAGCCTGACCGGGTTAATGAAGCAGGAGAACTTCGAGCGCAGTCTGCGGGCCGCAGCATCACGTGTGGCGCACAGCGACATCCAACATGCGGTGTTGCATATCAATATCGACCGGCTGCACCTGGTCAACGACACCCAGGGTTTTCATGCCGGTGACCGTGTCATCCAGGCAGTGGCTACCCTGCTTCGTTCCAAGCTACGCGAAACCGATCACATTGCACGCCTGGGTGGCGATGAGTTCGGCATCCTGTTGCACAGCTGCGGCCCGCAGCAGGCCGGGCTGGTTGCCGATAAATTGTGTCGCGCCGTTGCTGAGCTGAATGTCGAGCACGAAGACACCAGTCTCGAAGTGACGATGTGTATCGGCATTGCCAGCCTCGAGGCGGACGCCGATTCGATCATCGATGCCCAGGCGGGAGCGGAAATTGCCTGTAAGGTTGCAAAAGAGCGTGGTCGCAATCGCTGGCAGCTGTTCGATCGTCAGGATCCGGCTCTGCAGGCGCGGCGCCAGCACATGCAGTGGCTGGGTGCGGTCAAACAGGCTTTGGAAGAGGACCGCTTCGAGCTGCACAGCCAACGTATCGTCCCGATCGACAGTGCCAATGGAAAATCTCATTTCGAAGTACTGGTGCGTATGCGGGACGAGCACGGCGAGTTGGTTTCACCTGGATTGTTCCTGCCGGTGGCGGAGCGCTACCAGCTAATGCCGCAGGTCGACCGCTGGGTTGTCAGCCAGACCTTGCAGGCACTGGCACCTCATCACCAGGCCATGACCACAGCTGGCGTGGGTTGTTCGGTCAACTTGTCGGGTCAGACCATGGTCGACGCGGATTTTGCGCCCTTCGTGTGTGAACTGTTCAAAGACACCGGCGTGCCACCGTCGCTGATTTGCTTCGAAGTTACCGAGACGGCCGCGATTGCCAATCTCGAAGTCGCGCAGAACTTCATGCATGCACTGAAGCGCCTTGGGTGTCGCTTTGCCCTTGACGACTTCGGTGCCGGTCTGAGCTCCTTTGCATATCTGCGATCGCTGCCAGTGGATTACCTCAAGCTGGACGGCAGTTTCGTCAAGCCTATCGTCGAAGACCAGACCAGCGCCTCGATGTTGGCGGCGATGCACCAGATCGGCAAGATCTGCGGCTTGCAGACCGTAGCGGAGTACGTCGAGAACGATACCATCCTCGAACACCTGAGGCAGATGGGTGTCGATTTTGCCCAGGGCTATGGCATCGCCCGCCCCCGCCCGCTGACCGAAGAACTTGCCGAGTTATCCACCGAGGCGGTCCCGGCATGACAGCAGCCGTGCAAGCTGAAGGTTTGCGACGTATCCGGCTGGGCGCAATTACCCAGGTTCGGCCACGTGATTCGCTAACCGACACGGATGCACGGCAACAGTTGTCAGATGCGATCGACCAGGGGATCGCCGCTGGCGAAACCCGTGTGGTAGTGGATATGAGTGCTGTGCAGCTGATTGACAGCGCCGGCCTGGAGTTATTGCTCGACATGCAGGACGCATTACTGCGACACGGTGGCTGGCTCAAGCTGACCAAGACCAATCCTGTTGTGACCGATGTACTGCGTGTCACCGGTGTCTCCGATCATGTCGGCTTTGTAGAAGCGCCGGCAGACAACCGGACGACGGCAGTGTCAGGCCGACTTGGTGATCTGCTGGTTGAACGCAAGCTGATTACCCCCGCACAACTCGAGAAGGCGATCGGGCAACAAAAGTCGCGAGGCAAGCGGCTAGGCGAGATCGTTGTCGATCAGGGCTGGGTGTCCGAACACGAATTGCTCGATATCCTGGGGCAGCAACTGGGTATTCCCTACCTTAAATTGCGCCCCGGCACCATGGATCCCGAAATGGCGTCGCTACTGGACCCGGCTTCCGCGCGCCGGTTAAAGGTGTTGCCGCTGTTCCGGGTTCGTGACCTGCTGTACCTGGCGATGGCCAATCCGCAGGCGATCCCGAGTCTCGAGGAAGTCGAGGACCGCACCGGATCGCGTGCACGGCCGGTACTGGCGCGGGCCCAGGATATCGTCAGTTTCGTCGGCGACCAGGGTAACCTGACCGACTTTGCATCCGAGCTCTCTGCTGAGGTCAGCGATGACTTCGAAGTCGTCGAGGGTGGCTTACCTGATGACTATTCGGCCATTGATGAAATCGCCGGCGCCAGCCCGGTCATCAACCTGGTCAATTCCATCATCCAGCGCGCCGTGCGCGATGGTGCAAGTGACATCCATATCGAGCCTTTTCGTTCGCATGCGCGCATCCGTTTTCGTATCGATGGCTTGCTTTACGAGCACAGCGCCCCGCGCGTGGAGCTGCATCCGGCCATCGTGTCGCGACTCAAAGTCATGTCCAATCTGGATATCGCCGAGCGGCGCCTGCCCCAGGACGGGCGTATCCAGGTGATGACCCAGGGTCGCGCCGTGGACCTGCGTTTCTCGTCACTGCCCGGGCTGTTCGGTGAAAAGGTCGTGCTCCGTGTACTGGATAAAAACCAGGCCATTCTCGATGTCGACAAGCTCGGTATGGCGGACGGCAACGTGACCACGTTTAAACGGCTGCTCAGCGCTCAACACGGCCTGATACTGGTGACCGGTCCCACCGGCAGCGGCAAGACGACCAGTCTTTATGCCGCGCTCAACTTTCTCAAGAGTATCGAAA
>JABDKV010000289.1 GCA_013002045.1 Gammaproteobacteria bacterium | reverse complement strand
GAATTGATTGCCGCAACCTCGCGCGCGATACCGGCGATGCCCAGACAATCACCGCGATTGGGTGTCAGATCGACCTCAAGGATCGTGTCATCAAGCGCGAGGTACTCACGGACATCGGTGCCGGGATCGCCACCCTCGGGCAGTACCATGATGCCGTCGGATTCCTCGCTCAGTCCCAGTTCGGCACCTGAACAAATCATGCCGTGCGACTCAACTCCACGCAGCTTCGCCTTACGGATCTTCAGCCCACCGGGTAACACGGCACCAACCTCGGCAACTGCCACAAGTTGACCCGCTGCGACATTCGGCGCACCGCACACAATCTGTCGCGGGTCACCCTGCCCGGTGTCGACTGTGCAAACCCGCAACTTGTCGGCATCCGGATGCTGCTCGCAGTTTTGCACCCGCCCCAGCACAACTTGCGTAAATGCCGGCGCGGCCGGTTCGACCCCGCCAATTTCCAGACCGGCCATGGTCAACTGCTCCGCCAGCTGTTCAGTCGATAGCGGCGGATTGACCCATTCCCGTAACCAGGCTTCGCTAAAACGCATCAGAATTGCTCGAGAAAACGAACGTCGTTGTCGAAAAACAGGCGCAGGTCATTGACCTGGTAACGCAACATAGCCAGCCGCTCGACCCCCATGCCAAACGCGTAGCCGGTGTATTTCTCCGCATCGATACCAACTTGTTCAAATACCCGTGGATGCACCATGCCGCATCCCAGAATCTCCAGCCAGCCAGTATGCGAACACACACGGCAGCCCTCACCCGAGCACATGACACACTCAATATCGACTTCCGCCGATGGCTCGGTAAATGGAAAATACGACGGCCGCATGCGCATTTTCAGGTCGCGTTCGAAGTACTGCTGCGCGAAACCATGCAGGATGGCCTTCAGGTTTGCGAAGCTGACGTCCTCGCCTACAACCAGACCCTCGACCTGGTGAAACATCGGTGTGTGGGTCAGGTCGGAATCGCAACGGTACACACGCCCCGGCGCGATCAGTTTCAATGGCGGTTCCTGTTCACGCATGGCACGGATCTGCACCGGGCTGGTATGGGTCCGTAGCAGCATGCCATCAGGGAAATAAAAGGTATCGTGCATGGCCCGGGCCGGGTGATGCGCCGGGATATTCAGTGCCTCGAAGTTGTGAAAATCGTCCTCTATCTCAGGACCTTCGTGCACCTCGAAACCGACTGCGCGGAACAGCTGTTCGATTCGACGGCGTGTACGCGTCACCAGGTGCAGACTGCCGATCGGTCGGCCGCGACCGGGTAAAGTCACATCAATACGATCTGCCGCAAGCTTTGCAGCCAGTGCTTCGTTTTCTAACGCTTCGCGACGGGCATTGATCAGGCCGGCTACTTCGCGTTTGGCTTCGTTAATCCGGCCACCCACGACCGGACGTTCTTCGGCGCTGAGCTTACCCAGTTGCTTGAGTTGGGCGGTTAGTTCGCCCTTCTTGCCAAGGAACCGCACACGCACCTGGTCGAGATCGCCGAGGCTGCCTGCCGCGGCGATAGCGTCACGTGCCTGTTCGACCAGGCGCCCGATGTCGTCCACTAACTTACCCCCCTGAGACCGGGACCGGCTGAACCGGTCCCCTGATTTGGTCAGGCCGAGAGGTTGGCCTTGGCTTGCTCGGCGATCGCGCCAAACGCATCCGGATCATGCACCGCGATGTCGGCCAGCACCTTGCGATCGATATCGATCTCGGCCTTGCGCAGACCGTTGATAAGGCGGCTGTACGACAACCCGTGCATACGCGCGGCTGCATTGATACGCGTGATCCACAACGCACGAAACTCTCGCTTCTTGTTGCGGCGATCGCGATAGGCATACTGTCCTGCCTTGGTGACGGCCTGCTTGGCTACCCGGAAGACTTTGCGCCGGGCGCCGTAATAGCCTTTAGCCTTGTCGAGGACTTTCTTGTGTCGCGCCTTGGCGACGACCCCACGTTTTACTCGTGCCATTTCTGTACTCCTTAGCTGTAGGGCAGCATCTGGCGTACGGCTTTGCAATCCGCCTCGGCAACCTGTGCCGTGGCGCGCAACTGGCGCTTACGCTTGGGTTTCTTCTTGGTCAGGATGTGGTTCATATGCGACTGCTTACGCTTGAACCCACCACTCCCGGTGCGACGGAACCGCTTTGCGGCGCCGCGATTCGTTTTCATCTTCGGCATCTCATTTACTCCAATTTCATAGCCACGCATGCCACAGCGACATGTCGGGCGAAACACTGCCGTAACAGCGTTTACTTCTTCTTTGGCGCTATCACCATGACCATTTGTCGACCTTCCATCTTCGGAAATTGCTCGACTGAGCCATATTCCTCGAGGTCGGTCTTCACCCGGTCAAGCATTTCCCTGCCCAGTTCCTGGTGCGCCATCTCTCGACCGCGGAAACGTAACGTTACCTTGGCCTTGTCTCCACCCGACAAAAACTTTTGCAGGTTTCTCAGTTTTACCTGGTAGTCCCCGTCATCAGTCCCTGGGCGGAATTTAACTTCCTTGATTTGAATCTGCTTTTGCTTCTTCTTAGCAACCTGCGCCTTCTTGGATTCTTCGAAAAGATACTTTCCGAAATCCATGATCCGGCAAACCGGCGGATCCGCATTAGGAGATACCTCCACCAGATCCATGTTCATGTCCTGAGCCATCGCCAGAGCACTGCTGAGGCTCATCACCCCTGCCTGCTCTCCGTCTTCCTGAATAACCCGGACTTCGGTTGCGGTGATCTCTTTGTTGCGTTTGGCACGCTTAGCCTTCGGCGCCGCTATTTTGTTACTCCTCCAAATTAACACGGCCGCGGCGCGCACAGTCTTCGCGAAGCCGGCTGGCAAAGTCGTCTACCGACATGCTGCCCAGGTCTTCGCCACTGCGCGTGCGCACGGCCACGTGGTGATTGTCTACCTCGCGGTCACCAATGACCAGCAGGTAGGGTACCCGTTGTAACGTGTGCTCGCGGATTTTAAAGCCGATTTTCTCGTTTCTCAAGTCAGTTTCGACCCGAAATCCCTGTTTTTTCAAGGATTCGCCTACAGAAGCGGCATATTCGGCCTGTCGATCGGTAATTGTGAGCACCACAGCCTGTACCGGCGCCAGCCATGGCGGCAGCGATCCGGCGTAATGTTCGATCATGACACCGATAAATCGCTCCAGCGAGCCAAGGATCGCCCGGTGCAGCATGACCGGCACCTGGCGGCTGCCATCTTCGGCCACGTAGGTCGCCCCCAGCCGGTCAGGCATGGAGAAATCGAGCTGCATCGTACCCAGCTGCCAGATCCGACCGATGCTGTCTTTGAGTGAGAAATCGATCTTCGGGCCATAGAAGGCGCCCTCGCCTTCTTCAACCCGGTATTCCAGGCCCATTTCATCGAGCGCCAGCTGCAGCGCTTTCTCGGCCTTGTCCCACAACGCGTCTTCCCCGACCCGTTTTTCCGGGCGCGTCGATAGCGCCACGATGATGTCGTCAAAACCAAAATCGGCATAGACGCTCATGAGCAAATCGACGAAACGCGCAACCTCGGACTGGATCTGGTCCTCGGTGCAGAAAATGTGAGCGTCATCCTGAGTGAAGTTGCGCACACGCATGAGGCCATGCAGCGTGCCCGAGGCCTCATCGCGATGACAGGATCCGAACTCCGCCATCCGTATCGGCAAATCGCGATAACTGTGCAGGTGCTGATTGTAGATCTGCACATGACAGGGGCAGTTCATCGGCTTGATTGCGTACAGTCGATTTTCTGAGCCCGTGGTGAACATGTTCTCTGCATACTTGTCCCAGTGCCCGGACTTTTCCCACAAAGTCCGATCGAGTATCTGCGGCGTATGCACTTCCTGATAGTCATGTTCAGCCAGGCGCTGGCGCACGTAATTCTCGATAGTGCGATAGAGCCTCCAGCCTTTGTCATGCCAGAACACCATGCCCGGCGCCTCAGGCTGGGTATGGAACAGATCGAGCTGCTTGCCAAAGCGGCGATGATCGCGCTTCTCGGCTTCCTCGAGCCGGTGCAAATAGTCTTTTAACGACTGCTTGTCTGACCAGGCCGTGCCGTAAATCCGCTGCAACATCTCGTTGTTGGAATCGCCACGCCAGTAGGCGCCGGCCAGCTTGGTCAGTTTAAATGCCTTGAGGTGGCCCGTGGCCGGCACATGGGGGCCGCGGCAGAGATCTTTCCAGTCGCCCTGCCCGTACAAGCCGATTTCCTCATCTTCGGGAATCGCCTCGATAATCTCGGCCTTATAGTCCTCACCCTGCGCACGGAAATAGGCCACGGCCTCGTCGCGCGGCAACACCGTGCGAGTAACCGGCAGGTTCTGCTTCGCCAGCTGTTTCATGCGCTTCTCTATTTTCGCCAGGTCTTCTGGCGTAAATCCGCGCTCATAGGCAAAGTCGTAAAAGAACCCGTCTTCGATTACCGGCCCGATGGTCACCTGTGCCTCAGGAAACAATTCTTTGACCGCCTGGGCCAGCAGGTGCGCGGTGGAGTGCCGAATAATCTCCAGCCCTTCCTCATCGCGCGCGGTGACGATCGCGAGGTCGCTGTCGTCGTCAATCCGGTATGAGGTGTCGACCAGCTGGCCATCTACCTTGCCGGCAATGGCTGCGCGCGCGAGACCGGCACCGATATCAGCAGCGACATCGGCTACGGTTACGGGTTGATCGAATTCCCGCTTGCTGCCATCAGGTAAGGTGATTACTGGCATCGTGCTGTGCCTGGCGTTGGCCGTATATAGACGAATAAAAACGGGGCGTTTTTAACGCCCCGCGGTTAACTGGTAGGCGCGGGCGGGATCGAACCACCGACCACTACCATGTCAAGGTAGTGCTCTACCACTGAGCTACGCGCCTGAAGGGCGATAAAAGATACCCGAATGTCCGGTGCGCGCCAAGACCCAAATCACGGTTTCTTACCCGGCTGCCTGCTGTGGCAGGTTTAGTCCGTAGCGCCGCAGCCGCTCGATCTCGTCGCGTAGTTTGGCTGCCTCCTCGAATTCCAGTTCGCGGGCATGGGTGTACATCTGCTCCTCGAGCCGGGCAATCTCGCGCGCAGCCTTCTCCGGCCCCATCCTGCGATACTCGGCCGCCTGCTCGGCAACCTTGCGCTGGCGCCCGCCGCGATGGTCACGCTGCCGGTGCGCCCCCTCCATGACGTCGGCAACGGCTTTGCTGATCGTGGTCGGCGTGATGCCATGTTCCTCGTTATATTCGACCTGGCGTTGTCGCCGACGACTGGTCTCGTCGATCGCGCGCTGCATCGAGCCGGTCATCTTGTCCGCATACATGATGGCGCGGCCGTTGACGTTGCGGGCCGCGCGACCAACGGTCTGGATCAGCGCCCCTTCTGACCGCAGAAAGCCCTCTTTGTCGGCATCGAGTATTGCGACCAGCGAGACCTCGGGCATATCGAGTCCTTCGCGGAGCAGGTTGATGCCTACGAGTACATCGAAATTACCAAGCCGCAGGTCGCGAATGATCTCTGTCCGCTCGACGGTATCGATATCGGAATGCAGGTATCGAACGCGCACCCCATGCTCACGCAGGTACTCGGTCAGGTCCTCGGCCATGCGCTTGGTCAGCGTCGTGATCAGGACTCGCTCGCCACGTTCGACTGTAATGCTGATCTCCGACAGGACATCGTCGACCTGGGAGGCCACCGGCCTGATCTCGATTTCCGGATCCACCAGCCCGGTCGGTCGTACCACCTGCTCGGCAAACTGGTCGGATTTTTCGCGTTCGTATGGCCCGGGCGTGGCCGAGACAAACATAGTCTGCGGCGCCAGCCGTTCCCATTCATCGAAGCGCAACGGTCGATTATCCAGTGCCGATGGCAAGCGAAAGCCATACTCAACCAGTGTTTCCTTGCGCGAGCGGTCGCCGCGGTACATACCACCCAGTTGCGGAATGGTGACGTGACTCTCGTCCACGATCAGCAACGAGTCGTCCGGCAGGTAGTCGAACAGGGTCGGTGGTGGCTCGCCAGTACTACGACCCGACAGGTAACGCGAGTAATTTTCAATACCGGAGCAAAACCCCAGTTCGTTAATCATCTCGATATCGTAGAGGGTACGTTGCTCGAGTCGTTGCGCCTCAAGCAATTTGTGATTGTCGCGCAGTTGCGCCAACCGCTCACGCAACTCATCCTTGATCTGGTCGACCGCACGCAACATGGTTTCTCGTGGGGTGACGTAATGGGTACCAGGATAGATTGTAAAGCGCGGCAGTTTGCGCAGAACTTCGCCGGTCAACGGATCGAATAGCGACAGATTTTCGATTTCGTCATCGAATAACTCGATGCGCAGAGCTTCGCGTTCGTTCTCTGCGGGAAACACGTCGATGATCTCACCGCGTACCCGATAGGTGCCCGGCTTGAGTTCGATCTCGTTCCGCTTGTATTGCATTTCCGCAAGCCGTCGCAGGATGTCGCGCTGGTCGATACGCTCGCCGCGTGACAGGTGCAGGACCATCCGAAAGTAAAGCTCCGGATCGCCCAGCCCATAAATCGCCGAGACGGTCGCGATGATGACCGCATCGGAGCGCTCCAGCAGGGACTTGGTTGCAGACAAGCGCATCTGCTCGATGTGATTGTTGATGGTGGCGTCTTTCTCTATGAAGGTATCCGACGATGGCAGATACGCTTCAGGCTGGTAGTAGTCGTAATAAGAGACAAAATATTCGACGGAATTGTTAGGGAAAAAATCCTTCATTTCGCCGTATAGCTGCGCAGCCAGGGTCTTGTTGTGCGCCATAATCAGCGTCGGACGTTGCAGCTGCTCGATGACCTGGGCCATCGTATAGGTCTTGCCCGAACCGGTGACGCCGAGCAGTGTCTGGCGCGCCAGGCCATCCCGAAAGCCATCAACGAGTGTCGCAATCGCCTCCGGCTGGTCCCCGGCCGGGCTGAAATCAGAAACCAGTTGGAAAGTATCGTCTGTCACGGCTTTTGCACCACCCCCGGTTGGACTAAGATAACGCGCCCCTTACATCACTTGCCAGCTGAGGACATGCCCGTGGCTCTGGATTTGTCGCAACGGATACAACGAGTCAGGCCGTCGGCCACAATGGCGGTTACGGCCCGTGCGGCCGAACTTCGCGCTGCTGGAGAAGATGTTATCGGACTCGGGGCCGGAGAGCCGGATTTCGAGACGCCTGCCCATATCAAGGCGGCCGCCGATGCGGCGATCGCTGCCGGCCATACCCGATATACCGCGGTTGAGGGCATCATTGAGTTGCGCCAGGCGATTGTCGATAAACTGAAGTCCGATAACCAGCTCGAATACGAGACCGACCAGGTCGTCGTTTCCAGCGGTGCCAAGCAATGCATCTTTAACCTGTGCCAGGTGTTGCTCGATGCCGGAGACGAAGTCATTGTCCCCGCTCCTTACTGGGTTTCCTATCCGGATATTGCCCGTCTTTGTGGTGCGCGGGCGGTCGATATCTTTGCTGGCCCCGGACAAGGATTTTGTATTACGGCGGAGCAGCTCGAGGCTGCTATCACCCCGGCTACCCGGCTGCTGATCCTGAACTCTCCCAGTAATCCGACCGGCGCAGCCTATAACAAGGAACGGTTGCAGGAGCTGGGTGAAGTCGTTGCCGTTCATGAGCACCTCGTCGTCATGACAGACGACATCTACGAACACATCTACTGGGGCGATGAATCGTTTGTCAGTTTTGCCATGGCCAATCCGGCATTGCTCGACCGCACAGTCGTTGTCAACGGAGTTTCCAAGGCCTATGCAATGACCGGCTGGCGCATCGGTTACGCCGCTGGCCCGACTGAGCTGATTGGCGCGATGAAGAAAATTCAGAGCCAGAGCACCTCCAGCGCCGCCACGCCGTCGCAACACGCAGCGCTGGCCGCACTTACCGGCCCACAGGATTGCATCGCAGAAATGACCACCGCTTTCAGGGAGCGCCATGACTATGTGGTGGGCGCGCTCTCTGAGATGCCCGGAGTCAGTTGCCGGCCTGGGGACGGGACATTTTATGCCTTCCCGGATATGCGCCGGGTCATCAATGACCGCGGGCTTGACGACGACATTGCACTGGGCGAGTGGTTACTCGAGGCAGCCGGCGTGGCCCTGGTGCCCGGGTCCGCCTTTGGCGCACCGGGTTTCATGCGCGTTTCCTATGCAACCGACCTGCAGACCCTGGCGCGCGCGATGCAGCGGCTGTCCAGCGCCCTGAGTGGCGATTCGGCAGAAACCTGACTGCTACACTTGACCCCGGCGGCACTCAGATAGAGAATGTCGCGCTTCGCCGATCCCCGGTAGCTCAGTTGGTAGAGCGGGTGGCTGTTAACCACTAGGTCGCTGGTTCGAGTCCGGCCCGGGGAGCCAAATAAAGAAAGGGCAGCCATCAGGCTGCCCTTTTGCGTTTTGGCTAGGGCACCGTGCAACTGGGGCCGGGCGGACCGAAGAACATCGATTTCATGATGACGAGATCGCCAAAGTTGACCTGTCCGCTACCGTCGAAATCGGCGTTGGCATCGTTACTGAAGAACACACCCTTCAGCTGGGTCAGGTCGATGAAGTTGACCAGGCCGTCGTTGTTCAGGTCCGGATCGCAGAAATTGCCGTAGCCATCCCCGTCGGTATCAATCTGCGCCGGATTCGCCACTTCTGTGCAATTGTCGTTGGCATCCAGGATACCGTCGCTATCCGTATCGATATTGATAGGCTGCGTTAGCGTGAGAGTCGAGTAGTTTGGATCGGCCTCGATCTCGGCATCGGTAAATGGCAATGCAACCCACTGCTTGTTGCTGTAAAGCGCAGTCTGGTCGGCATAGTGGGGGTTGGCCGGGTCACTGGATTGTGAATAACTGAGCAGCGCCTCTGCCTGAACATTGTCATCGACATCCCAGGTCACGGTCTGCATATAGCTGTTACCGTGTCTGACCGGCGTATAACCCAGCCCGTTTTGCAGATTGGCAGTGATGATACTGAACATGCCCGAACCATCACGGCCACCATGTATCGGGTATTGCACGGTATTCTTTTCCTCGTACTGGATACTGCCCCAGACTGCATCGAGGGCGATGCCGTTGTCATTGAGGTTTTTCACACCCTCGGCCAGATGTTGCATCCATTTTGTCCGATCTGCCGGATCCGTGTTGGCCAGCCCACTTGGCGTGTTGACCGGGTCATTCACATCAAACGGCGTTGCGAACAGGTTAGTGAACAAGTCATCCCCATCGGCATCATTCAGTGCCAGCAGGAACTCGAGCATTACCTGCGCGCCAACACTGTCAACATTCTGCTTCTGGTCCCAATTGGCCAGCACGGTGCAGGCCTGGCTGACATCGACTATATCCCCGCCACCGAGATCGACCGTGGGGCCTTCATCGGCGCACAGCACGGCCAGTTCCGCGGCGATAAGCTCACCCATGTAGTTCCGGCTGCCAAACAATGCGTCCTGTAAAGTCGCCAGCGTGTAGCCTGGCGCGCCGAGCCCATCGCTACCTGCCAGGCGCTGTTGAACCTGCAGTATCCCCAGCCGGGTTCGCAGGCTGCGCTGTGTTTGCTCGGCACCGAACAGCGGCGAAAAACCGGTCAGGGGAATGTCCGGGTTCGACAACCAGTGGTTATCGTTGGAATTAGTTACATAGTCCTGGGTCTGTAGAGTTGGCAGATTCGATGCCCCGAAAATTCCGTCCTGCGGCGCATCCGGGTCATTGCCCCAGGCGCAGGCCGACTGACTGCCATCCAGTGCGATCAATCCGGTGGAGGCAGAGAGAAAAGCGCCGAGAATCGGTCCGGGGCAACTGCTCAGTTTGGCCTGGTCGACATGCGGTACCACGGAGACGTCGCCAAAAAACGCGTTGCCGGCCGCATCGGCAGCGACGGTATGAACCCACGGCAGACCGACATTGTCGGTCAGCGCAGCAATGAAGCCAGACAGCGACTGCGCCTTGTTCATCTGCAGAAATTGCTCAATTGCGCGAAGATTGTCCTCATTGGCATCTCCAAGCGCATAGACAATCTGCCCGTTATTCCAAAGCGGAAAGCCAAGCACGTCATTGAAATCAAGTACCCAGCCCTGCACCGATCGATAAAAGGTGTGATTGCGGATCTGCAGATCGCCGAGGTTATCGGTGACCTCGATGGAGACTGGATAAACTTCGAAATCCAGTTCTGCTCCGTCGTAGAAGTACTTCAGCGGCTGCCCCGGCACCAGGGCCAGCTCGTAAAGCGTGAAGCGCCAGGCCGGTGACACTGTATGGCTCCAGGCCACGTGCTGATTGAAGCCGATGTTGACCAATGGCACACCGTGTAACGACGCCCCCATCACATCCAGTTCTCCCGGGATGGTCAGGTGAACCTGGTACCAGCGTAATGGTCCGCTCCACGGAAAATGAGGATTACCGAGCACCATGCCCTTGCCACTTTGCGTTGCATTAGCGCCAAGCGCGTACATATTGCTACCAAGGTCAAAGGGTCGACGAAGGTCGCGCAGTGGGCTCCAGTCAGCTTCCATTATCTGCCGTTTGATCTGCTGGCTGTCGGCGGCACCCGGTGTCGCCTGCGCTGCAGGTGGAGCGGCATCGTTGATCAGGCCCACTAGCTGGCCACCGCTGGCGCGCAGGATCAGCTTGTAAAACACCCTGAGCATGTCGCGCTCATCGATTGCGCGCACCCAATCTTCGTCGCGACAGTCCAGTGGCAGGTTCGCTTTCCCGGTGTCCGCCAGATAGCGGCTGTAACCGGCTGCATAGCCACGGATGGCGGCCAGCGCTTCGGCGCTCAGACTGGCCGCGAACTGATCGATAAACGCATCGGTGTTGACCAGCGTGTAGAAAAAATCCTGTTCATTGCGACCGGTAGTTTCGCCAAAATGCAGCGACTGCTGCCCATTCGCTTCGACGACCTCACGCGCAAGTATGCAGATATTTTGCGAAGCGTAGGCATAACCATAGCCGAAGCCGAGACTGCCGTAGTCATTGGCCTTGATGTGAGGAATGCCAAATGATGTGGTGCGAATCTCCGCCGTGTAGGTTGCTGAGGCCATTGCCGGCGCCGCCACGGTCAATAGCATCGCGGCCAGTACCAGCCGAATTGATTGGTTCATGAGTCCCCTCCTCGTTGGCGCGTTCGCGCGCACTGATCGTTTTCTTGCTGCCGCTGGTTTGTTCGTTGTGTGGCGAGCAATCCCCCGACAGATCATCTTGGGACTGGCCGGGAGGCCTGTCAAACCAGTTGTCATAACCCATTGACGTGGCTATCGTCGGCAGCATGAACCGCCAAATTACACTGCTGGTTGCCTGCCTTTGTTGTGCGCTGGCCAACAACTCATCCGCTGCAGGCTGGGTGGAGGCAGATTTTTCTTACTACAACCCGGACTGGGAGCTGCGGGAAAGCGAAAGTGGACTGCGACTCAGCGCCGCCTACACCAACGCTGCGTGGTCGTTTGTCGCAACACACAATTCTATTGCCACGCAGCGGGTAAACCAGGACGTGGTCAGACTACGCGGATTGCCATTCAGTAACTGGAATGAAATTTGGGTCAGCCGCAGTGTTGGGCTCAGTGATAGCCTGGCGCTGGAATTCTCGGCCACCTATCAATCGCTCAACCTGCAGGGAGAAACACGTTCCGGCGGCGGCGCCGCAGTGGGCCTGAACTCAAACTGGTCCGATCGATGGCGTACGCAGTTACGCATTAGCAACTTCACGCTGGAAGAAAACGACTGGCGTATAACTGGTGAGCTGGCTTACCGCGCGCAGACTGATGCCGAGCTGATCCTGCGTATCGATGACTTTGATGAATTTGACTTTACCTGGTACGAAATCGGTTATCGGTTTTACCTGCGCTGATATGTCAAAGACCGATTGACATAAAAGGATTAATTACTGGCGTCTGTAATGAGCTGTGACAATTATCACAGCGATCGAACATTGGCGTACCTAAACTACGCTCAGTCCTCACCCATTCAGGTTGTTACTCATGAGCGAAGAACACATCAAGACAGTCGTGCTGGATCCGCCCCTCGCGCGTCGCGACGATGCGTCGCAGGAAGAGCGTCGTGGCGAACAGACAAATGATTCGGTAACGCCTTCGGAGAACCCGAACGAAGCACCGCTACGTTCCTGGCTCACCTGAGCCGAGACACGCAGTCCCCAAAAAAAGCGCCCTCAGTGGCGCTTTTTTATTGATTACCGGCTTTGCGAGTCTTGCTTAGTTCGTCAGCAACATCGATGAGAAAATCGGCAAAGTTGCCGCCGAGCGAATGGTGATTAAGCGCGTAGTCGACAGTCGCCTTCAGATAGCCGAGCTTGCTGCCACAGTCGTAACGCACACCATCGAACTCATAGGCATTCACCTGTTCTTTGCTGAGTAAAGCGGCAATGGCGTCGGTAAGCTGGATCTCGCCGCCCGCACCTCGTCCGGTGCTCTCGAGCATATCGAAAATAGCCGGTGACAAAAGGTAGCGACCAACCACGCCAAGATTTGACGGTGCGTCAGCTGGTTTCGGTTTCTCGACAATCCGGTTGATTCGTCCAACGCGTTGCTCAAAGCCATCTACAGCGACGACACCGTACTTTTCGGTCTCATCTGCCGGTACCCGTTGAACACCGATGACACTGGCTCCGGTCCGCTCGTGAACCTCACGCATCTGTTTCAGGCAGGGAACGCGGGCATCGATCAGGTCGTCGGCAAGATGCACATAAAACGGGCTGTCGCCGACAACACGCCGTGCACATAACACAGCATGACCGAGTCCCAGCGGTGCACTTTGACGGATATAAATACAGGTGGCCGAGGCCGGAACAATGCCTTGTACAGCCTTCAACAGGTCGTTTTTTCCGGCTTCATCGAGTTCGCGTTCGAGTTCATGATTCGAGTCAAAATGATCCTCGATCGCCCTCTTTGCCCGCCCCGTGATGAATACCAGGTTCTCCGCGCCCGCCGCGATGGCTTCCTCGACTGCATACTGGATCAGGGGCTTATCAACTATAGGCAGCATCTCTTTCGGGCTGGCCTTGGTCGCCGGCAGGAATCGGGTGCCACGACCCGCCACGGGAAATACGGCAGTTGTGATCTTGTTGTCTGGCATAGTCGCTGAGCCTGGCGTGGTTGAGTTGAGCCGCCATGATAACGGCTCGGCCCAGCCCCCGGTAGCCCGATTTTACGAAACGCGGTCATAGCCACTGATCATCGGGCATGCAGATATGATTAAGTCCACCGCGTGGGAATCCACGATGGCGCCGGAATAGCCAGGGTGAGGAAACGGCCCCACGAGTGTGGCATTCTTCCGTGCAATGACGAAATCGCTTGCAATTGCCGCGACCATTTTAGTCTGTAGTGGAGCTGCTAACGCTCAGCTGGTCCCGGCTGCTACTGACTTTATTAACCATGTCCGCTGGACGGTTCGGCACGGACTGAACCAACAAACTGTAACCGACGTAATCGAGGCTCGCAGTGGTTACCTGTGGGTATCGACTTACGGCGGTCTGGCACGTTTCGATGGGGTACGATTTCGCACATTTGAACTCGACAATACGTCACAACTGGGCACTAACAAGCTGGTTTCGTTATTCGAAGACAGCCGCGACCGGCTGTGGATCGGTACTAACGGTTACGGCGCCGTACGGTATTACGAGGGTGAGTTCAGACGCTTCGCCAATGGCGCGCCCCGAGACGACATTCAGGATTTTGTTCAGGATCGCAGCGGGACTGTATGGGCAGCTGGTCGTGGCATCTCGAAATTTATCGAGACTGAAAGCGAGGCCTACTTTGAACCAGTCAATCAACCTGCCTGGATAGCGGACACACATGTACCCGATCTCGTAATCCGAAACGACGGTCAGTTATGGGCTGCGTCGGAACGTGGCATCCTGCGGTCTACCAACGGCGCCTTTGAGGTGGTCTTACAGAGCGAGTTTGCACGACATACGCGTGCAATGGTTGTTGATGCTGAGAACAGGCTATGGCTGGCATCGAGACACGGAATTGGATACCTGGAAGACGGCCAGATCCATGTTGTCCGGACCCATGATGAATATGTTTTCTCAGCTAATCTCGACGCCAGCGGCAGGGTACTGGTAGGCACCTCGTCCGGGCTGTATCGATTAAGCGCCGATGTCGATGATGTTCAACTTGAAAAAATCTCACTGCCGCAGAAAGACGACTCTCTGCAAAGTGGCGTCACAGCACTACACCTCGATCGTACCGGTGATATCTGGGTCGGGACCAATACCTTCGGGTTGATCCGGATAAGCGAAGTCCCATTTTCGCAGTTCGAAGATCCACGCGGATTGCCGCAAGGTAGCGTGTCTACGGTAGTAACTGATCCTCGCAATGGCGTGTGGCTGCAGGGAGATTCAGGCTGGATTGCCTGGCGCGACAATAGTCGTATCATTTCCATGACCGGTCATGCGGGCTGGCCAGGCCACGAAAATATGCGTCTTCTCGGTGTTAGCAGTAGTGGCGATCTATGGCTGCGAACAGCCGACAGCCTGTTACAGGTACGAGGCTCAATAGAAACGGGCTTTAGCAGCGACCAATACCCGTACCAGGTTGCGCAGGCGTTTTTGGAGGACGCAGACGGTCATCTCTGGTTTGGCACCAACGGAGCATTATTGGAGTTCCATGATGGTGTATTCCATCGCCGCAAAGTTGGAGAGCTCGCCGAACCGCTGCTGCCGCGGCTGCTCGATGCCGAAGGCGCAGTATGGTTTACAGCACCTGGGGTGCTGGGCTACGTCGTCGCCAGCGATGACGCATTTCAATACCAGCTGTTGGGTCACGGCGTTGACTGGCTCGACAGCGAGGCGCGTTCGTTGCATCAGGATTCCAGCG
>JABDKV010000170.1 GCA_013002045.1 Gammaproteobacteria bacterium | reverse complement strand
CCCAGTCAGCGGTGACGGTGCCAGCGATGTAGGGGCGAAGGCGGCGAAAGAAAAGGTCGTCGCTGCTATCACCAACGTCAGGATCCATATTGACGTACTGCAGCTGGATGCGCCCGCCCAGTTCAATGGACTTGTCGCCTTCCTCAAACACCGTAACCCCGCCCTGGGCTGGTACTGCCACAAGGGTGGCAACGCCGACAGCGGCGCAGGCCAATCGTGTAAACATGAAACCTCCTGACTGACAACAGCAGCGCAGATGTCGCGCTCCAGATGGGCGCATACTGTAGCGGCGAAATGTTTCAGTATTGTTGCAGTTCCCACAATTTCGCCCAGGCGGGGCTTCGGCTTTCTCGCTCATTGCACGGGCGGCTGGATTCGGCCAGGTGCAGTCATTCGGAGGATCTTAGTCATGTGGCGAGTGTTGAGCCAAAGCTCTATTTGCGAGCACCCTTATCGCAAATCCATTAGATCCGTTAAACCCAGCGCTTCGACTACTGCAATCGAGCCATTTGGCGCAAAATGCCCAGTGTCGCGGTAGATTATTGTGTCACCAAGTTTCGTATTGCATACAACTTCATTGCACAAGACTGAGGAAGGCCAAAACACGTCCAAATCCCGGGCTTCAGCAACTGCCCTCAGTCCATGTACGATCGGTTCAAACTTTTGTAAGTATTTAGCGGCGTCAATGTCGCAATTTTTCCTGCCAAGTAGAAGTCGACCACTGGTATGTCGTAAGTAGCACCGGCCAATGTTGAACTCCGCGACTGGAGGTGGCGCAACGACAAGAGGAACCTTGCCCATTGCTCGTAATGCGGACACGGTTCGATCCAACTTAGAGATCGCTGTATCCCGATCGAAACCTGTCACGCCGGCGCCAGTTAAAAATCTCTGGTCGGAATCAATAAATAACTGGGTAAAAGGCGAGCTAAGAATCACGTATTCGATCGAGTCGGATGCCGCGATATAGTCTATTGCGCTGTTATTGAACTCAATACATTCCTTCGCCCATTTCTGGCCACCCTTAGTTGAAATTTGTGCCCAGTCGACGACTGGCGCACACGAGCTTTTTGTTATCTGAACTAACGAGGCCCCCGTTTTTGGATCAAAAACAAGGCCCGGGATAAGGTGCATCGCATAGCTGTCGCCCCAGACAGCTACTTGCGGAGTGCTGCCTGTGAAACAAGCCTCGTGCGATACAAATCGATCGCCGGAAACCGCGCACGACTGCGACAATCCAAAGTTCGCTTGAGAAATCGATGCAGCGATCGGCGGCGGTGTTCCGCGTGTCATCGAGAACGACGCTGTTAGAGCGACAAGGCAGACAAGCGCTGTGATTGCGCCAAACCGCTTTGTGCTTCTGCCCATTGAGCTGGCCCAATCTGAACGAAATCTTTGCTCCACAAGTTGGTATTGAAGGGTGGCAAGGAAGAAAGCGATAACCACGAGAAATACGCGAACACCCGTCGGCACAGTTCCAACGAAGGCAATTGTGGCAAACGAGAATAGCGGCCAATGCACCAGATAAAGGGAATATGAAATATCGCCGGTCTGCGAGAGAGCATTGGTCAAACGAGATTGGCGCAGCCAACCCGAGTCTCCGAGCATGATGACGCTAGTCGCGACCACGACGACTACGGCGTCGATCCTCGGATGAACGCTATCCAGAGGGACAGCGAAGACAAATACAATGGTCAATAAACACATGTATTTAGCCCAGCTCGGTATCGAGAGACTGGGTCGAGCGAGCATTACCCACGCACATATAGAGCCGGCAAAGAGCTCCCATGCTCGAAATGGCAACATGTAAAAAGCTATTTTCTGAGCCCCGGAGGCTGATAGTCCCAGGAACCTCAGAAACTCACTCTCGCCAAGCAGCACCAAACAGCCCGCAAGGCTTACACCTGCCAGAATCACAATAATCCATAACCGCAGTCTCTTCGAGGACAGGAATAACAGCAGCGGGATAACAAGGTAATACTGCTCTTCGAGTGATAGAGACCACATGTGCAGAAGCGGCTTAAACTCAGCTGCCGAAGAAAAGTATCCGGTCTGAGACATGATGATGAAATTTGCCGTATACGTTGCAGAACCAATTACTTGTGCAGCAAATTCGCTCCATTCCGATGGCGTCAACAACGCGACCGCGAGTACGATGGTCGCAATTATTGTTGCAAAGGCCGCAGGCAAGAGACGCTTTGCGCGCCGCATGTAAAAGCTCGTAAAAGAAAACGTGCCGTCACCTAAACCGCGCAGGATAATCCCCGTGATTAGAAATCCAGAAATCACGAAGAACACGTCTACGCCGAGAAAGCCTCCTGGCAGCTCCACTAGCTCAGCATGGAACAACAATACAGCGAGAACGGAGAGTCCTCTTAGGACCTGAATATCATTTCGTTTCAATGTTAAATCTGCAGGAGAATTGCGAGTGTCTACAATGGAACAATGAGTATACGTGTATTGACCGCCCGCATTTGGACTGACATCGGACCTTCATCGACTCAGAATTACTCTGTTGCCGAGGTCTACCTTTATTCAGCGTACGCCTGATACTGTGGCAATCAATTCTGTTGTCCAGTGCAGAAGAAACTGATCGACACCATCACTCTGGAGTTAATCCGGGACACTCTCTAGCTACTCGTTTGTTATGTTTGGGAGTCGCAAACCAGCGGCAAAATGTCGCAGTATTGTGGCAGTCCCGACATTCCCCGGCACAGGAGCGGACTTCATTTGCTTCGCTCTAGGCAACGACACCAAAGAGATGACCAACGGCGGCCGTCAGCGCCATTGCCAGCGCGCCCCAGAATGTCACACGGATCGCTCCGACTGTGACTTTGGCTCCGCCGGCATGCGCTGCACCCCCCCCTAGCAGCGCCAGGAAGAACAGGCATGTCGAGGCCACTGCGGGAATCAGCAGCGTACCCGGAATCGCCCATGTGATAATCAACGGCAGTGCCGCGCCAACAGTAAATGCCGCGGCTGACGACAATGCTGCCTGGACCGGGTTGGCCGCGGTGATTTCGGTCAGACCAATATCATCCCGGGCGTGTGCTCGCAGCGCGTCGTGAGCCATGAGCTGCTCGGCTACCTGTTTGGCCAGAGTGGGCTCGATACCCCGGTTGACGTAGATGTTCGCCAGCTCTGCCTCTTCGGAGGCAGGATCCTGCTCGAGCGATTTTTTTTCGAGTTCCAGGTCGGCATGTTCTGTATCGGCCTGGCTGCAGACTGACACATATTCGCCGGCCGCCATCGACATCGCACCCGCAACCAGCCCTGCTACTCCGGCAAGCAGGACATTAGCCGCCGAGGCGTTTGCCGCGGCCACACCGATAATAAGGCTTGCTGTAGAGACAATGCCGTCGTTGGCGCCCAGCACTGCTGCGCGCAACCACCCGACGCGGTTTGACCGATGTGCTTCAGCGTGGATCACGAGGCCGATTTTCCGAAATCAGGTGCGGGAACGAACTCAGGTGCCGGCACTGACTAACGTATTAATTAGCGGTGCCGCGCACCTGGAAAAGATGGCGTCCCCAAGGGGATTCGAACCCCTGTTGCCGCCGTGAAAGGGCGGAGTCCTAGGCCTCTAGACGATGGGGACACACGTTTTATCGAATTGGTGGAGCTAGGCGGGATCGAACCGCCGACCTCTTGCATGCCATGCAAGCGCTCTCCCAGCTGAGCTATAGCCCCAACTCAGCGGGGCAATGTACGTTACCGCAGCGCGGTCTGTCAACGGAAAATCAGCGTTCCGCGGCGCTTCTTGCGTCAATGAATGCCAACGCGCGGTCGAGACGCGCGACCGCGGTTTCGCGCCCCACCAGGTAGACCGTGCCATCGATCGAGGGCGAAACCGGCCCACCGGTTACAGCGACCCGGATCGGCTGCGCCACCTTGCCCATTTTCAGCTCCAGGCTCTCGGCGCTGGCATGAATCGCGGCATTGATCTCATCCGCCGTCCAGTCGGCCAGATCCGCCAGCCTGGCGCGCACATCAGCCAGTGCCTCACGGATGACCGGGCGCAGATGCTTTTTCGCCGCCTTGGGATCAAACTCGTCGAACGATTCGTAGATGAAACGACTGGCCTCGGCCATCTCGGCCAGGGTGGCGACGCGGTCGTGCTGGACGCGCACGATGTCAGCCGGGTCGGGGCCGCTGGCGCTGTCGAAACCCAGCGCCTGCAGGAACGGTACCAGCTGCGCGCCGAGTTCATCCGGATCGCCATGCTTGATGTATTGCTGGTTAAGCCAGGTCAGTTTTTCATCGTTAAACCGGGAGGCCGCCTTGTTGACATCGGCCAGGTCAAACAAGGCCACCATCTCTTTACGACTGAACACTTCCTGGTCTCCATGAGACCAGCCAAGGCGCACCAGGTAATTCAGCAAGGCGTCAGCGAGGAAGCCCTGGTCGCGATACTCGAGCACGTTGACGGCGCCGTGGCGTTTGGACAACCGCGAACCGTCGCTGCCGAGAATCATGGGCAGGTGCGCGAACTGCGGTGGCGTGGCGCCGAGTGCGTGATAAATGTTGATTTGCCGGGGCGTGTTATTCAGGTGGTCGTCGCCACGAATTACATGGGTGATCTCCATGTCGATGTCATCGACGACAACGGTGAAGTTGTAAGTTGGATGGCCGTCAGAGCGCCGTATGATCAGGTCATCGAGTTCATCGTTGGTAAATACTGTGCGACCGTGCACCAGGTCCTCGACGAGAACCTCGCCGCTGAGCGGGCTGGCAAAACGGATGACCGGCGTGACACCGTCAACCGGCCTGCTGCCACCCCGACAATGGCCGTCATAACGCGGCTTGATACCAGCAGCCTGCTGTTGTTCACGTAGCTGGTCGAGACGTTCGCGCGAACAATAGCAGGGATAGGCCTTATCCTGCGCCAACAGCTGCTCGATGATCTCGCCGTATCGATCGAAACGATCGGTCTGGTACACCGGCTCTTCGTCAGGCTGCATTTGCAACCACTCCATCGCATCGAGAATCACCTGCACCGATGCCTCGGTGGAGCGCTCACGATCGGTGTCCTCAATACGCAAAACGAAGGTGCCGCCGTGACGGCGGGCGTAGAGCCAGCAAAACAGGGCGGTGCGGGCGCCACCAATATGGAGATAACCGGTCGGTGACGGAGCAAATCGGGTACGTACAGTCATAGCGCGGGGAGTTTAAAGGTCTTTGGCTGGCGGTAACAGGCTGGCGGATTGCAGCAGGGCTGCTATCGCATCCCGATTGAGGGGCACGGCGTCGTTCGCATTGATGGCGCCTGACACTGGCGCGCCCGTCCAATCGCTGCGACCTGGCCCGTTAATTATCACAAAATCATCGACCATCACCGCACCTTGCGCCTCTGCGGCCGCTAACAGGCACTCGGCCAGCTTTTCGCCGGGGAGCACACCACTAATCGTCACTGCGGGAGCGTCGCCAAGCTGCGCCGCCATGACTTCGATCAGGTCGCGAATACGGATGACCGGACTGGGCACGACGAAGATTTCACCGCCCTGTGCGCGTTCGGTAACGGTGACAATGCGTTTAGCCACGTCCAAAGCCGTTATAAAAAACCGCCGCATCCCGCCATCGGTCAACGTGACGGGTTCACCGCGTTGCAACTGGCGCATAACCAGCGGAATCACCGAGCCACTGGATCCCAGCACATTGCCGAAACGGATGGTGGTGTATACACCCTGCCCGGCCTCGCCAGCCAGGCTAACCAGGCGCTCGCCTTCCTGTTTCGTTCGGCCCATTACATTGGCCGGCTCGACCGCCTTGTCCGACGAGGTATAAACGAAGCGTTTGATCCCGTGACGCTGCGCTGCCGCCAGCAGGTGCTCGAGTGCGGTGACGTTGTTGCGCCGGGCGGCTGCCGGGCTGGCTTCACACAGTCCGACATGCTTGTAGGCCGCCGTGTGGATAACGACATCGATACCGGCCAACAGTCGGTCACAGGCAGCCGCATCGGCAACGTCACCCAGTTGCAGGTTTACCCGATCACCCAGCTCGCGGTCGAGATAAAACAGTGCCTCCTGATTGTGATCGACACCGGTCACATTAGCGGTTTCGGTGGCGAGTAAATGCTCGAGCACGGCACGACCAACGGTGCCGCATACACCGGTTATCAGGATGCGTCGCGAAGCAAGTGAGTACAGGATTCAGCCCTCGGAGCTCAGGCCGCAAGTCGTCAACGAAGCCGGGTGAATGGTGGGCGATACTGGGATTGAACCAGTGACCTCTGCCGTGTGAAGGCAGCGCTCTCCCGCTGAGCTAATCGCCCGGACAAGGGCCGCGATTGTACGAGGCCAGCTCCGCGATGGTCAATCGCTGAGCAGTTTGTCGAAGTAGGCGATGGTCGGCAGCAGACCTTCACGCAGCGGTGTTTTTGGTGCCCAGTCGAGTTCTTTCCCCGCCAGGGAGATATCCGGGCGGCGCCGCTGCGGATCATCCTGCGGCAGTTCCTTATGGACGATCTTCGAGGCGGACCCGGTCAGCTCGATCACGGCCTCGGCCAGTTCGCGTATCGAGAACTCGTCCGGATTACCCAGGTTCACTGGCCCGGTAAAGTCTTCGCGGCTGGCCATCAGACGAACAAAGCCTTCGATCAGGTCGTCGACGTAGCAGAACGAGCGCGTCTGCTCACCCTCGCCATAGATGGTGATTGATTCACCCCGTAACGCCTGCACGACGAAGTTGGAGACCACGCGCCCATCGTTTGGATGCATACGCGGCCCATAAGTATTGAAAATACGCGCGACCTTGATCGGCAACGCATGCTGGCGGTGATAATCGAAAAACAGGGTCTCGGCGCAACGTTTGCCTTCGTCGTAACAGGCGCGGAAGCCGATCGGGTTTACATGTCCCCAGTAACTCTCGGTCTGCGGGTGCTGCTGTGGATCACCATAGACCTCACTGGTCGACGCCTGGAAGATCCGTGAACGCAGGCGCTTGGCCAGTCCCAGCATATTGATTGCGCCGTGCACACTGGTCTTGGTCGTCTGCACCGGATCGTGCTGGTAATGCACCGGTGATGCGGGACAGGCGAGGTTATAAATCTCGTCCACTTCGACGTACAACGGAAAGGTCACATCGTGCCGCATCATTTCGAAATGCGGGTGATTCTGCAGGTGCAGGATATTGTCGCGGGTGCCGGTAAAGTAGTTATCGACACATAGCACGTCGGCGCCATCGGCCAGCAAACGCTCACACAGGTGTGAGCCGAGAAAACCGGCGCCACCGGTGACGAGGACTTTACGACGTTGCAACTCTGCCATGAATCAGGCACTCCAAAAGAAAGACGACGAGACAGCGTGTCTCAGGATTGCGATGGTTTCAACCGTGTCATCAGGTACTTGGCCACGAACTTCGGGTTATTGACCAGGTAACGCGGTCCGAGACGCGAGGGTTCCTGTGCCAACCGGTGTAACCACTGTAGACCGGCAGTTTGTATCCAACCCGGTGCTTCACGCACCCGGTCCGTATGTATGTCGAATGCGGCACCGACGCCAAGCATGACAGTCGTATCGAGCCGGTCGATATAGTCAGCCATGAAGCGTTCCTGCTTCGGTGTGCTCAGACCAACCCAGAAAAAGTCCGGTCGCTTCGCTGCCACATCGTCGATCAGCGCCTGCTCTTCAGATTCGTTCAGGGGGCGAAACGGCGGCGTATAAGTACCAACCACCTGCAACCCGGGATAGCGCTGCTGCAATCGCTGCTTGAGTTCGTCGGCGACGCCTTCGTTGCCACCGTAGAAATAGTGGGTCCATCCTGCTGCTACCGATGCCTGGCAAACCTGCAGCATCAATTCCGGACCGTAAACACGACGCATGGCCTTGTGACCGGTCGAACGGCCAATCCACACGGTAGGCATGCCATCCGGTGTGGTCAGGAACGAGCCGTTCAAAATCTGACGCAGCTGTTCATCGCCCTGCGCTTCCATGATGCCATGCACCCCGGTCACACAGACATAACCCTTACGCCCCTCAGTCACCGCATCAGCCAATGCCGCTACGGCACTATCCATGTTCAGCGCATGGACTCCTACACCGAGTATATCGACCCGCTCAGGTAAGGCGGCCATTGGCCTTGAGCTGCTCCCGTATCCAGTGATAGGTCGGTACGATGCCTTCACGCAGCATGATCTGTGGTTCCCAGCCAAGCACATCCCGCAACAGCGTGTTGTCGCTGTTGCGGCCCCGTACACCCTGGGGCTTGCTGGTGTCATGCGCCTTCTCGAGTTCCTTGCCGGCAGCCTCGCAGACTATATCGACAAGCTCGTTGATGCTGACCATTTCTTCGGTACCGAGGTTAATCGGATCACGGTGATCGGAGTCCATCAGGCGTACCAGACCCTCGACACAGTCATCGACATGCATGAACGATCGGGTTTGCTCGCCGTCGCCCCAGATATCGATCTCATTGTCTGCCAACGCCACTTTGCGACAGATCGCGGCCGGTGCTTTTTCCTTGCCACCGTCATAGGTGCCAATCGGGCCATAGACGTTGTGGAAACGCACCACGCGTGTTTCCAGCCCGTGGTCTTTGTTGTAGTACTTGCACATCTCTTCGGAGTACAGCTTCTCCCAGCCATAACCGGGCTCGGGATCGGCCGGATACGCGTCTTCTTCCTTGAGACCGGCAACATCGGGTATCTCCTGCTTGTAACGCGGATAGATACAGGCCGACGAGGTGTAGAGGAAACGTCCGACACTGTTTTTGCGAGCCGCTTCCAGCATGTGCACATTGATAAGAATATTGTTACGCGCGATATCGGCCAGTGATGCCGTGATATACCCGATGCCACCCATGTCGGCGGCCAGGTTATAGACTTCGTCGACATCGGCGGTTGCCGCCATGCAATTGTCGAACTCACGCAGGTCTACCTGCAGAAATTCGTCAGCAGTGGTTGGATCAAACTCGGGTTGCTTGATGTCGGCACCCCGTACCCAGTGACCGTCTCGCTTGAGCCGGCTGACCAGGTGGAAACCAATAAATCCACCCGCACCTGTTACCAGAATTCGTTTCTTCATCAGGACAATACAGCTTCAATTTAATGGAAAAAGGAGTCGCGAAAGGTCGTAATGCACCGGTCCGACCCGCGACGGCGGCGCTACTGTACCTTATATGGTGTGCGATGCCAAAGACCCGGGAGCCCGGGTGCAGCAATCATCTTATGTTCAATCGGGGCCGGTGCGTCCTAGTAGGCGTTCTCGTTGACGAAGCCCCGGAACATCGTCAGCAGCACAATCCTGACGTCGAACCATAGTGACCAGTTTTCGATGTAGTACAGGTCAAACTCGACGCGCTTTTTCATCTTGTCGAGCGTATCGGTTTCGCCGCGCAGCCCGTTGACCTGGGCCCACCCGGTAATGCCCGGCTTGACCTTGTGCCGCTGCATGAACGAATCGATCTGGTCCATAAAATAGTGATTGAGCTGGATCGGGTGTGGACGTGGCCCGACCAGCGACATCTTGCCCTGGAACACATTAAAGAGCTGCGGCAGCTCGTCGAGACTGGTACGCCGCAGCCAGCGACCGACACGGGTAACGCGGTCGTCGTCACGGGTGGCCTGGCGCACCCGGGTATCGCCCTCGCGTTGCCAGAACATGGTGCGGAACTTATATACCCGGATCGGACGTCCATCCCAGCCGTGCCGCATTTGCTTGAACAGCACAGGCCCAGGCGAATCCAGCTTAATGGCGATGGCAATCAGCGCCAGCAACGGACTCAGAAGGACCAGGCCTGCAATTGCGCCGAGTCGATCAAAGAAATCCTTGATCAGACGATTGGCCCCGCGCATCGGCGAACTGTTCAGTGCGATCACGGGCAGACCCATGACTTCCGCCGCCGGCTTGTTCATCAGCCGCGCCTCGGCGAGATCCGGGATCAGCCGTTGCTCGACAGTGCTGTGGCGTAGCAGGTAACGAATCTGGTGAACGTCATTAACGGTCTGGGTACGACGCCCTCCAAGCGGCATGCAGATCCAGACCTCGTCGCAGGCCTGGCTTTCTGTCAGCCCGGGTAACTTGTCGTAACCACCAATGATGTTGAAACCTTCGATAGTCTGACCGTGCAGCTTATCGTCGGCATCGAGCACACAAATCACATCGAGGCCGATCCAGTCCTCGGCGGCATTGATACGCCGCATGACTTCGCTGCCCCACTCGCCGGCACCGATAATCACAATGCGCTTGTGGTTCCAGCCACGCGCCCGCGCCCGGCGCAGGAAGAAGGTTGCTACCAGCCTCGTCAATAGCAGCATCGCCAGGCCGCCAAAGGTCCAGTAGAACAACCACAGTCGCGGGAAGCTTTCGCTGACCTCGAACAGAAATGCCAGCAGGATCATAATCGCCATGACCCCGAGCCAGCCGAGGATCACAGTACGCAACTGGTCAAACAGGCTGCGACCGCGCCACGATTCGTAAACGCCAGCCTGCGAATAGATCAATCGGGTCAGCAGTACGCCGACCAGAACCGCCACCTGGTAGCGGGTCGGCAGACCAAGATTGCCGAATACCAGGAAGTAGGCGGCCACAGCCGCACACGTCACCGCGACCAGGTCGGTCGCGGCATATAAAACACCCACGGCAGTTGAGTAGTCGAGCAAACGCGGGCTGCGCCGGTGCAGCCGCGCGTCGGAAAGAACATTCATAGTCTGTATGACCGCAAAATTCAGGCGCAGATTCTACCGACTGGGACCAGCGGTCTCCAGCGATTAGCCGGCATATTCAGGTTTCGAATTGCTCCAGCAGCGTCAATAACTCGGCAGTGCGGCGTAGCATCAACTCCGAATCGCCGCGACTTTCCACGTTGAGACGCACCAGCGGCTCGGTATTTGAGGCCCGCAGATTGAAGCGCCAGTCCTCGAACTCGATACTGATGCCATCGGTCTCATCGACGCTGAGTGCTTGATCTGCAAAGGTTTCCTTAACCTTTGCCAGGATCGCCGGGGGGTTCTCCAGCTTGCGGTTGATCTCGCCGCTGGCCGGGAATTTGGCAATGCGCTCGGCAACCAGGTCGGACAATGAGCGCCCTTCCCGCGAGATGATGGCGGTCACCAGCAGCCATGGAATCATGCCGCTGTCGCAATAGGCAAAATCACGGAAATAGTGGTGCGCACTCATCTCACCACCGTATACCGCGTCGACATCGCGCATTTTCTCCTTGATGAAGGCATGTCCTGATTTGCTCTGTACGGTCTCACCACCGTGGCTGTGGACGACATCGGCAGTATTCCAGACCAGCCGCGGGTCGTGCACGATACGCACCGGGCTGTCACCCGAGGCACGTTTCAGGAATGCCGAAGCGAGCAAGCCTACGATGTAATAACCCTCGATGAACTGGCCTTTTTCATCGAACAGGAAGCAGCGATCGTAATCGCCATCCCACGCCACTCCGAGATCGGCACCGGCGTCGAGTACCGCGTCGGCGGTCGCAGCGCGATTATCCGGCAGCATTGGATTCGGAACCCCGTTGGGGAATGAACCATCCGGCTCGTGATTTATCTTGATGAACTCGAAAGGCAGGTGCGGCTCGAGCAGGTCGACCACTTTACCGGCGCCACCGTTGCCGGCGTTGACCACCACCCGCAGCGGCCGCAGCGCATCGCGATCGAGGTAATTCCACAAGTGCGCAACATAGTCGGCCTCGACATCGAGGGTGTGATGGGCACCCCGTTGCTGCGGCTCGGCAAACTCGCCACGCTCGGCAATCGCACGGATGTCTTTGAGTCCGTTATCCGCGCTGATGGGTCGCGATTGCTCGCGCACGAACTTGAGGCCATTGTAATCGGGCGGATTATGGCTGGCCGTGATCATGATGCCGCCATCGAAGCCCTGGCTAAAGGTGGCAAAATAAACTTCCTCGGTGCCACACAGGCCGATGTCATAGACATCGACTCCGGCATCGTTGAGCGCACGCACCAGCACATCGCAGAATGTCTCGCTCGACTCGCGTATGTCTCGACCTACGGCGACGCGTTGCGGTTGCAAAAACTCCGCATACGCCCGACCGATACGATAAACAACGTCTTCATCGAGTTCGTTCGGTATCTGGCCACGTACATCGTAGGCTTTGAAACAGGTTAGCGGCTTGCTCATTACTTCGTTTCTCCGTATTCGTCCTCGAGGTGGACGATATCGTCTTCACTGATATGACTACCGGTCTGGATCTCTATCATCTCGAGCGGAATGCTCCCCGGATTGTGTATGCGGTGCCGCGAGCCAACCGGAATATAAGTCGACTGGTTCTCGCTCAGCGTGAAAACCTCGTCTTCGCAGGTCACTTCGGCCGTGCCGTGAACCACCACCCAGTGTTCGGCACGATGGTGATGCATCTGCAATGACTGCGATCCACCGGGTCGAATAATCAGTCGCTTGACCTGGTAACGCTCACCGGCACCAATGGAATCGCACGACCCCCAGGGTCGGTAAACCTCCCGGTGCAGCGAGGTTTCCTGGCGCCGTTCGCGCTTGAGCTGATTGACCACCTGCTTTACTTCCTGCACCCGGTCGCGCGGCGCAACCAGCACGGCATCGGCCGTCTCCACGACAACAAAATTATTTACCCCCAGGGTCGCCACCAGCCGATGTCCGGCGTAGACGTAGCTATCGCTGGTATCGATAGCGACCACGTCTCCGCGGCACACATTGCGTTCTTCATCCTGATCGTTGACTTCGTACAGAGCCGACCAGTTACCGACATCACTCCAGCCGGCGTCGAGCGGCACCACCGCTGCTTTGGCAGTGGGTTCCATGACCGCGTAGTCGATCGAGTCTGACGGCGAAGCGGCGAAGTGCTTACGCTCCAGTCGTACGAAGTCGAGATCATCTTCCGCCCCCTGGTATGCGGCGGTACAGGCTTCCAGCATCTGCGGCTGGTGTCGACCCAACTCGGCGAGGAAGCTGCGCGCACTGAACAGAAACATGCCGCTGTTCCAGAAATAGCCACCGGCATCGAGGTACGACTGGGCCGTCTCGCTGTCCGGTTTTTCCACGAACTGTTCGACAGCAAACACGCCGGGTGTATCAGCGAGTTTCTTGCCGGCTCGTATATAGCCATACCCGGTTTCTGCCCAGTGCGGCTCAATCCCGAAGGTCACAAGATAACCGTCAAGAGCGGCCGGCACTGCCTCGGCAATTGCAGCATGCAATGCTTCGGGCTGCGCCACGACGTGATCGGCCGGCAGCACCAGCAGCAGTGGATCGCTACCCGGAGACAGATTGCGCACCCGGTCCATGGCCAGCGCAGCGACCGCCACCGCCGGTGCGGTATTGCGTGCCACGGGTTCGAGCAGAATTGCGGCCGGATCGACGTCGATTTGCCGTAATTGCTCGGCCACCATGAAGCGATGCTCGTTGTTGCACACGACAACGGGTGCCTTGATGCTGGGCAGACCGATCAGGCGTTGCACAGTCTGTTGCAACATAGTCTGCTCCGCCGTGAGAGGCAGCAATTGCTTCGGAAAAAGCTCTCGTGACAATGGCCACAACCGGGTACCGGAACCCCCTGAGAGAATGACAGGAACAACCTGCACGGCGCTCATAAAAGTTTCTCCAGGCTAGCCGCGGCCGATCGAGTAGTACTCGATACCGCGATCGCGCATGAAGCCCGGGTCGTAAAGGTTACGACCGTCAACGATGACCGGGTTTCGCAACAGTGTGGTGAGTCGGTCGAAATTGGGGCTGCGGAACTCTGTCCACTCAGTAACGATGGCCAGCGCATCGGCACCCTCCGCCGCGGCTTCGGCCGAATCGCACAGCTCGAGATCATCGCGTTCACCATAAATTTGCGCGGCCTGCTCCATGGCCACAGGATCATAGGCCCGCACCCGTGCTCCGGCCGCCCACAGGCGCTCCATTAACACCCGGCTGGCAGCCTCGCGCATGTCATCCGTGTTGGGTTTGAAGGCGAGCCCCCACAGCCCGATTGTCTTGCCGCTGAGATCACCGTCGAAGTGTGCATGGAGCTTTTCGAAAGGCACGTGTTTTTGCCTCTCATTGACCTCTTCGACCGCGCGCATGATGGCGGGCTCGTAATCAGTCTCGACGGCCACCTGCACCAGGGCTTTCACATCCTTGGGAAAACACGAGCCACCATAGCCGCAACCGGGATAAATGTACGAATAACCAATCCTGGGATCGGAACCGATTCCGATACGTACGCTTTCGATATCGGCACCGACACGCTCAGCCACGTTGGCCAGTTCGTTCATAAAACTGATACGTGTGGCCAGCATGGTATTGGCGGCGTACTTGGTCAGCTCGGCAGAACGGATATCCATCGCCATCAGGCGATCGCGATTGCGCGTGTAGGGATCGTACAAGTGACGCAATAACTCGGTGGTCCGCGGATTGTCGGTCCCCACAACAATGCGGTCCGGTTTCATAAAGTCACCGATTGCCGCACCTTCACGCAGGAACTCCGGATTAGAGACCACATCGAATTCGATGTTTACACCGCGACCATCGAGCTCCCCGGCTACCGTCGCCCGCACTTTGTCGGCGGTGCCCACCGGCACGGTCGATTTGTCGACGATGATCCGGTATTCCTCCATGTGCTCGCCAATAGTCTTTGCCACGGCCAGCACATGCTTGAGATCAGCCGAACCATCCTCGTCGGGCGGTGTGCCCACCGCAATAAACTGGAACAGCCCATGTGCGACACCCGCTTCCGCATCGGAACTGAATGCCAGCCGACCCGCTTCGACATTGCGCTTAACCATCTCGGGCAAACCAGGTTCATGAATAGGAATCGAACCGGATTTGAGCTGGGCAACCTTGTCTTCGTCGATGTCGATGCACAATACATCGTTGCCCGTCTCCGCCAGGCAGGCACCGGTGACGAGTCCGACGTACCCGGTGCCGAAAATCGAAATATTCATTGTTGTTTATCCCGTCAGAACACGCCCACGGCGTTGGCACTGGCCGCTGCCAGTGCGAGCTGGTAAATGATTTGTGAAACGTTGGTCCACTTGGACAAGGCACTCATACGATCGGCATCGAGTGGTACTACGATCGTATCTCCTGGACGGATTGACACGCTGTCCGGCCGGTTAAACCAGCGTGACCCTTCGCCGCTGAGCACTGCCCCGTTGGCACGTACGATGTAAATCCGACGCCGGTCCGCCTTCTGAGTCAGGCCGCCGCTACGGGCAATGTAGTCATTGCGAGCCAACCCCGGCTGGTAAATATGCGAAGTCGCATATTGCACTTCACCGAGCACCGTGACCTCCTGGGTCTGCTTCGGTATGAACAGGTAGTCGCCGTCCCGCATGACGATATCGTTGACCGGATCACCGGGGTTAGCGAGCACTTCGCTGACCTCGATTACAAGTCGGCCGGTAGCAGTAGTGTCACGCAACTGTTGCAGCAGAGACTGGCCAATATTCAACGCCTGTGCCGCATTGGCATCGGTCTGCAGCGATTGCAGCGAGAATGCAACGATGTCGGCTTCCAGACGCGAGGCCAGGTTCTCGATCTGTTCCTGTTCGCGGCGCTTCAGATCCTCGCGCACGAACACACTGCCATCGGCAAAAGCCAGGTCGGTCAGGCCGCCCGCTCGCGCCAGCACTGATGCCAGCGTTTCACCCCGTTGCAGCAGGTAGGTCCCGGGAAAGCGAACCTCCCCTTCCAGGACGACGCTTTCCTGGACTTCCCACTGCGGAATTTCCTTGATGATCAGGTGATCGTGCGGCTGTAGCAACAGGTCAGCGCTGGAATTGCCCGCCAGGATGGCTGCGAGATCGACGTCCAGCAGCGCGGTCTGCCGCGACACACCATCGATGGTGTCGTAACGGGCCAGCTCCGCCGCCAGCGTGTAAGCCGCCTCCTGCAGGCCGCCACCGGCGCGCAACAAATCGCTAACTCGCATACCGGGCTCCAGCGGGTAGTCGCCGGCGGCCACGATGCGTCCCCCGACGCGGACCTCCGGGCTCGGCGCACCGCTGCGCGATTGCAAACGCAGGCGTTCCAGCAGAGGCAGGATCCGTTCAGCCCGACTCGAATCAATACTGAACACGAAAATTTCGTCGCGTGGCTGCAATACCGGGTCGAAGGCACGGTCGCCTCGCCATGCCGCCGCCAGGTCCGCCGACAGCAGTTGCAGCAAGCGCTCATCGCCCCGCTCCCGTGCAACCAGTACGTAACCCAGATCGGCGCCCGGGCGTAATCCATCCGCATCGGCGACGAGGTCGCTTAGTCGCATACCCGGACGCAACTGCCGCGGCCCCGGTCGGTATACATGTCCGGCCAGCACCACCGCGTCATCAAGGCGCTCAAGCAATTGTTCGATAACGATCATGTCGCCGTCGGCTATCGCCGTATTGCGCCCACGCGCCGTCGACAAATCGAGATCCACCACAACCCGGCCCGCGGCCGCCGACATGCGGTGCAGGACGACCTCGTCGGTATCGGCCGATGGCAACAG
>JABDKV010000168.1 GCA_013002045.1 Gammaproteobacteria bacterium | reverse complement strand
CAGATTTGCGACTGGCGGAGATTTTCAGCCATCATCCACAGTACTTCCCGGCATTTTTCAGCTGCAATGTCGCCATGGGCACCGACAAGTGGTGCAATCGTTGTCACAAGTGCGCCTTCACCTACCTCGCCCTGTATCCGTTCATGCAGTTGACAGACCTGGACGCGATTTTTGGTGAGCGCCTGTTCGAGGTGACCGATATCCGGCGCCAGGTAATCGAGCTCGCAACAGCAAAAATCAAGCCCTGGGAATGCGTTGGCACGGTGGAGGAATCGCAGCTTGCCCTGGCAATAACGCTACGTAAGTCGCCACAGATGAACTTTGCCGAAGCGCCACGACGCGCTGACCTGGAAAGAGCCTGTGCAGGACTGGATATCGATGCAGCCTGCAGCAACACACTGGGTACGTTTCTCGGTCCCCACAACCTCCCGGACTTCCTCGAGGGAAAGGTACAGAACTACAGCGAGCAGCTGCTGACGACAACACTGCAGCGCGACCCCGAGTTGTGGCCAGCCAGTCTTCGCCAACGAGCACTCGCCGCTTGACCATACGCCGCGGTCGGCTGCCAGACGTTAGCAGGACTAACACTGTGTCAATCAAGCCTGGACTGACAGACTACCTGGCATACGGGCATAGAAAAGGGGTGGACGGCCAGCTACCCATTTGGCGACAGCTCATTGAGATGGTCTTGTTGTTTGTGTATCGACAAAATGGTCCCGGTTACTATATGTTCGGCCGGTTTTGGCGTCGCGACCTGCCATTGCGACAAAAACTAAAACACTCAAGTGAGCGTTCTTACAAGCGCAGGATCAACGAGCTCAACGATCCCCGCTATCAAAAGATCTCCCAACACAAGATTGCAGAGAAAGCACTGCTTAAATTGTTTTCAATGCCTACGCCTGAGTTTCTTGGCTTCCTAAGTGTATCGGGTGGCCGAAGCGCGACCGGAGCGCCGTTGACGACGCCCCAGGACCTGATCGATTTACTTGCTGATCGCCGCCCGGCAGCTATTTGTTTCAAGCCGGTGGAAGGCACATGCGGTGTTGGTTTCCAGGCAACCGCAATTCGTTGCGGCGACGATTCAACAGCGCAGCTTCGCCCATTGCCGAATGGCGACTGGCAATCGGTCGCCGATTTTTTTAACGCGTACCTGCAACCCGCCGAACTGGCAACGGGATACCTGGTTGAAGAATACCTGCAGCAACATCCATGGTACGAGCAACTGAACCCCGACAGCGTCAACACGGTTCGCCTCTATGTCATTCAATCTGTTTCCGGCCAGGCGCGGGTATTGGGCGGTTACCTGCGTATCGGACGCGTCGGATCAGCGGTTGACAATGCCACGCTCGGCGGCATTTTCTGCCCCATCGATGTGCACACAGGGGTAATCGGACCCGCCCGTTTCAACACCTACGATTCGGATGATTTCCAGCGGCATCCGGATAGCGGCCTGGAGCTGGCCGGGGCGACCTTACCGTGCTGGGACGAGATCATGGCCCTGGCAAACCGGTTGCTTCATATCTTTCCGCATACGCGTTTTGCCGGTGTCGATATCGCTGTCGGCAACAACGGCCCCTGCGTCATCGAGTTAAACGTCGAACCTGATCGAACCGCAGCATGTGACATCGATTTGCCTACCATCGACATGCTCGACGACCGCTGGGACCAGGCACCGGACATTGACTAGTCGCAATATGGACAGGGTGGTAATTTTCACCCAACCCGATGACAGGTTGGCAAATATCCTGCTGCGGGCGTTTATCAGCGCTTTGAACAAGCGCGGTGACATGCAACTGGTTGCTGTCTGCCTGCCCTACCGACCAAGTACACGGCGGCTTTTAATACGGTTGTGTCGCGACATCGCAAGTCAGATCCTGAAAGTTCTCCGTGGCGGCAGAGGCCCCGAACGTCCCGCGATTCCACGGCCTGTTTTTTTCAACCATGAAGCCAGGCGACGGAGATTCCAGGTAGTAATACCCGCCGATGGAGATATTAATGACGCAGCCTTTATCGATGATTTGCGTGATCGCTTCAGACCCACGGTGGCTATTTCCTGCATTTGCCTGAGCCGGTTCAGCCCCCGGTTGCTCGCCAGCTTTGACTACGCGGTGAATTACCACAATGCGCTGCTACCCATGTATCGTGGTCTGCGCGCAACGGCATGGTCGGTCTATAACAATGAGAAGAGCACCGGTTATACATATCACCTGATGGATGAAGCGCTCGATGAAGGGGCCATCCTGAAACAGGAATCGATCCCGGTTCACGACAACTCCACCGTTATCGACCTCGACCTGGTCAAGGCAGAAATGGCGGCGCAGGCTGTACCCGAAATACTGAACATGATCGCGGCGCGTTCGGCTGGCCACTCGCAAACCGGTGAAGGCAGCTACTACAGTCGCAAAGATGCAGTGACGCTACAGACGATCGACGACACCACCAGCGTGGATAGCAAAGAAATTCTGCGTCGACTACGCGCGTTCGGTGTGCTCTATCTCACAATCGCTGATCGGACC
>JABDKV010000161.1 GCA_013002045.1 Gammaproteobacteria bacterium | reverse complement strand
TTGCGTGCATGAGCGTTCTCCTGAATTTCAGCAAATATCCTGGGTTAGATGCCTGCTGGCCGACTTTGGATTAAAAGCCGGTGCATATTAATGGTGCATATTAATTAAGTGCCGGAGCCTGAAATCTGCAGTCATGACGAACATGATGGGAAGAGTGAATCAACGCGAGAGACCGGCAGCTAAGGCCGCCGACCACCTTGCGGATCAAAAGATCCTGGCCCGTTCCTTCAGTTCATACGGTGCGCAAAGCGCTGCAAACCCGGTCGCACTAACAGGAACAAGCGATAGGCACGTTCCAGCGCCCAGAGCACGGGCGGAAACTGTGCGATCAGACCCAGCGGCCGAAGCACCGGTATTGCACGCCACATCGCGGCAAACGCGGCGGCGCCCGACACCACGGGGCGACCCTGCTCGCGGGCGTGGAAACGCTGCAGCAGTTCGTCTGTACTGACCGGACAGTCGCGGGCAGCATGCAGATCGACAAAGTCGATTGCGCAGCGACTGTCCAGCCTTTTCATCAGGGCAATCTCGCGCGCGCAGAGCGGACACAAGCTATCGAACCAGACGGTAACCTGCGGTTTGGATGCGGCGTTCTCCATGCCGTAACCGTAACAGCACGCCCCTGCAAAAAAACCTGCTTAAGCCATACCGTTACAAACTGTTGCGATTATCTCTGCACAAGACAATGCAGGACCGGAAGACCAGGGTATGCCAGCGCCATGCGAAATTTTCGCTTTGACAAAAATCGTAAGGACCAGAGTTCACTCACGTGTTCGCTCAAAAATGCTTCTTCCAGTAATATGACGCCGGACCGGGAACCCGGAAAGGGCGACGGCCCTACGCTAAAGTCGCCGACGCGCAAACCGTCCGGTCCGGCAATAACAAAATGAGGATAATCACGGTGAAAAAACTTCCAGGCCTTGTAATCGTTGCGCTGCTGTCGCTCCCTGCAATGGCTGAACACCACAGCGAGGAAAACGCTGATCTCTATGCGGCAATCCATGCATTCGATAATGCCTATGCGACCAATGACACAGACACCTATTTCGGCTACTACGCCGAGGACGCGACCGTGTTTTTTTCCGGTGCCCGGCAGGATCTTTCTGCCTACGCGGAAAGCTGGCCGCAGCTAATGGAAGCGGGCGGCGGTGTTGAGAAGAACGAAATGTCAGACTTAAAGGTTCAGGTTATGCCTGGTGGCAACGTCGCAGTGTCGACGGCATTCATCGACAACGTCACGCGCTCGCCGGATGGTTCGAAATCTTCGATCAGGGCATTCGAGACCGACGTGTGGCAAAAGATTGACGGCGAGTGGAAGGTTATTAGTCTGCACTACACGGAGTTGCCGGCGGAAGAATAGAAAAGCTCGCGGTCTTCCTCCGCACTATGCTCCGTCAGCAGGGACACGATGACGAGTACAGGTAGGCCGACAATCCAGCCGGTGTAAGACGCTGCAAACCCGTAGGGCTCGCCAAGCAACGACCAGGCAACCGCGGCGGATCCGCCACCGAGTATGCTCCAGAACGCACCTGCCGCCGTTGTACCACGCCAGAACAACAGGCCAAGCATCGGGAAGAACAGTCCCGCCGCACCAAAAGTGTAGGCATAGAGAATCAGGTCCAGAACGTTGGGGACCAGGTACGCCACTCCGATGCCGAGAACACCCAGCACAATCGTCATGGTTCGCGCGACGCGCACAAGTGACTTTTCACTCGCGTCCGGCTTGATGAACTTGCGGTAGATGTCGTTCGTAAATATCGCAACAGGGCCCATGAGAACCGAGTCAGCCGTCGACATTACAGCCGCGACGTACGCGGCAATAACAATCCCCGCAATGCCTGCAGGTAACAGCTCCATGATTATCAGCGGCGTTGCCATTTCCGGATCGTCGATTTCAGGCAACAGCATGCGGGCCAGCATGCCGATTAATGTGCTGCCAATCGCAAACAACGGCCACTCGATTGGCACGCCCGTCAACAGAAACGCACGGCGAGCTGTTTGCTCGTCACGTGCAGCAATGATGCGCTGCATTCCTGCAATCGAAATAAACCAGATGGGGAAGATCGCAAAGAACCAGCCGATGAGCTGTTTCCAGCTGACTGCGCCCCAGTCCACCAGCGACACAGTGTCCGGATTGGCCGTGAAGTGATCGACGATGCCGGACCAGCCGCCTACCTGGTACAAACCGAGCGGTACCGCAATAAATATGACGCCGACGAGCAGCACGATCATCTGGAAGACGTCCGTATAGATAACTGCTTTAAGGCCCCCTAGTGCCGTGTAGGCCAGGACAATCGCGCCCGACAACACGACCGCGAGTGTCAGACTCAGCCCGACAGTCACCTGGATCAGCTTGGCGCCCGCGATGATCTGTCCACCCACGAACGTGAACCAGGCGATGCCGATGACAACGGCCGCTACCGTCCCGGTGCGGCGATCGAAGCGTGCTTCGAAAAGGTCCCCCGTCGTCAGGCCCTTAACCTTATCCGCCCAGCGTTTGACTTTGGGCACCATCAGGAACGACACCATAACGATGCTCAGGCCGGAAATTGCAATCAGCCAGGAGCCCGAGATGCCGAGCGTAAAGCCTAAGCCACCCATCGCAATGCTGAAGCCGCCACCCAAATCGGTTGCTGCGGTCGACGCCGTCGTCTGTAACAGGTTCATGCTGCGGTCGGCGGCCAGGAAAGACTCGCTTTCACCCTCACCACTTTCTTTTCGGGCGACACTGATACCGATCCAGATCAAAACGACGAAATAGACACCCATTGCGAGCAAGTCCAGTCCATGCAGTGCGGTCATGCGTGATTCTCCGGTGGCGACAACGAAGGATACCCGCAATTGCGGCCAATCAGTGACGGTAGTATCGTCGCTTGATCTTTGGCCAACTTGTAAAACAATGATGAATCCACCTTTTTGTGCACGTGTCTTATGCTTGTCGGCCATGCTGCTGGGGTGGGCCGGTACGGCTGCCGCGCAGCTGCAGGTAGAAACGATTCGCCAACTGGTTGAGGAAAATACTCGCCCTGCTATTGCGCTTTACCGCGAGTTTCTCAGCTTGCCGAACGACGCGAACTATCCGGACGATATCGCGGCTATGGTTGCCTGGCTCGAAGTCGCTTTCGACGACCGCGGTTTCGTCACGCAGCGCGTAGAAACGGCCGGGAGCCCGTTGCTGTTTGCCGAACGCCACGTTGACGACAGTGCCAAAACTGTCCTCGTATATTTGCAATCTGACGGCCAGCCGGTCGATCCAACCCGCTGGAATCAGGAAGATCCCTACACGCCCGTTCTCAAGGAACGTAGCGCTACGGGCGAGTGGGAGCGAGTGCCCTGGAACCTGCTGCAGAATTCATTCGATCCTGACTGGCGTGTATTTGCCCGTTCCGCTTCAGACTCCAAAGGGCCCATGACGCAGTTTCTCGTCGCGATGGATTTGTTCGCCAAAGTCGATTTTCAGCCTGCGTTTAATTTAAAGGTCATCGTTGATACCGAGGAAGAAATGGGCTCGCCTAACCTGCCACCGGCAGTCGAGGCGAATCGCGAATTGCTGGCAGCAGACATGCTGCTGGTGCTTGATGGCCCCCCGCACCCGAGCAATGAGCCAACCCTGGGTTTCGGTGCACGTGGCATCGTCACCGTTACCTTGACGACCTATGGTCCCAACGTGCCCCAGCACAGCGGCCACTACGGAAACTTCGCACCGAACCCTGCTTTTCACATGTCGCGAATTCTCGGTTCGATGAAGTCTGCCGACGGACGGGTGTTGTTACCGGGTTACTACGATGGCATTGAGATCAGCGACGATGTGCGTGCGGTACTGGAAGCCGTTCCCGACGATGAAACAAAGATTCTTGCCGACATGGGGCTGGTCCAGGCGGATGCGGTTGCGCCGACACTGCAGGAATCATTGCAGTATCCGTCGCTGAATATTCGCGGTCTGTCGTCCGGCTGGGTTGGCAGGGAATCCCGTACGATCGTTCCCGCGACGGCAACCGCCGAAATCGATGTCCGCTTGGTGAAAGAATCCAGTCACGAGCGCCTGTTAGGACTCATCCGGTCGCACATTGAAGATCTCGGCTATCACGTCATCGATCATGCGCCCAGCGACGAGGAAAGGATGGCACATGCAAACATCGTGACCTTCACCTCCAACTTCAGCTACTCAGCATACCGGTCGGATATGAATGCGTCGGCAGGGCGACTCGCGCGAGCCGGCATGCGCCATCTATACGGCAAAGAACCAATTCTTATCCGTACGTCCGGGGGCTCGGTGCCAATCTCTCCATTTATCGAAACGCTTGGCGTTCCGGCAGCAAAAGTACCGACCGTCAACATGGACAATAACCAGCACAGTCCAAATGAGAACATTCGCCTTGGCGCGTTCATCGAAGGGATTGCGATCATGATGTCGGTTTTCAGCCAGGTGCCCGACTAAACAACACGCAATTTACTCTGACCCCAATTGAACAGGTCCGGAATCGAGCCAGCGTTAGTTCATGCCGCGCAGCAGCACCGCAGGGCGCACGCGCAGTCGGCGTAGCAGGTATCGCGCACCGAGGTTCAGCGACAGAGCGCTGACAGCGGTGGCGATCGCGACGCCTGACCAGATCAGGTCGTCGATGGGGAGTTTTAGCCGAAGGGCCAATAGCGGCATAGCGATCATGGCCCCCAGCAGAACTGCAAAGGCTGACGTGATGACAGCAAGCAGCACGTATTCAAGATGCAGACTGCGACGGATGACAGCCATGCGTGTGCCAAGCGAGTGCAGCACTGTCGCGTCGTAGATCTGGCGACTGCGGCCGGCGGCCATCACGCTGACGAGAACCAGCAGACTTGCAAGCAAGCTGACGCTGGCGATGACGCCAAGACCAACCACCGCCTTACCCAGGATGTCGCGGGCCGATGCCAGCAACGATGCCGTCCGAACGGTGACGACGTTCGGCGCAACGCGGGCAATTCGCCGCTGGGCTTCGATCGCATCTGCATCGCTCATATACGCGGCGCCGACGTGGCGAAACACCATGTCCTCGAGCGCTCCGTCTGAAACGATCCCTTCGAACCAGAAGCGTGTCTGTAAGCCTTTCTGGCTAAAGATAGCGTCGACCCGGGTTGTCACTGTCTTTCCCTCTATGCCGAATGTGATGACGTCGCCGACTTGCAACCCCAGCCTTTCGGCTTCCCAGTCTTCCAGTGCAAGTCGCGGCGACTCGGCGTTTTTTTCTGCATTCCAGGCACCGGAAGTAAAGGTAACGTCGTCGATGTTGTTAGCCGAGTAGCTTAAGTCGTAGTTGTCCTGCGACATATCGCGGCGTCGCTCGCTGCTCACGTGGGTAAGGTCCGCTACATCCACGCCGTTGACTTCAACAATGCGTGCCCGCACCAGCGGTGTCGTATCGACGCGAACCGCTGCCCGCGACGGCCCGATGGCTGCAACGACGTCTTCAAGCTGATGGTCAATGATGTCGTACAAGACGAGCGCCGGCGATTCTTCGGGGATCGTCTCATTGATTGTCCGCAGCAACGACACCACGACCATCGTGCAAGCGACGAGCAGGGTCAGCGCCAGCCCGAGCGACAGCAGGGTCGCGCGCAAGGGCGTGCCAGGCCGGTGCAGGTTGGCCAGCGCAAGACGCAGGTTGAAACGGCCACGCAGTGCGGGGTGATCATCGAGGCGTCGTGCCGCAGCCCGGATGCCGCGTACCAGCGAGTCGAACAGCAACAGCAGGATACCGACCGTCACGATGAATCCGAGACCAAACATCCTGTCAGGAAGCGCCAGCAGCACCAGCAAAACGATGATTGCCGCACAAGCAAACGCGCTCAGCCACCAACCGGCCGATGCGTCTGTCACGTGCGCTTCAGCACCTCGAAAAAGTGTCGCCGGTTGTACTGACAATGCCCGGCCAACGGCAGGCAGCGCGAACGTGAACGCAGTGAGCATCCCGAATATCAGGGCGATCAGGATCGGTGCAATAAGACTCGACGCAGTGGTGGCCAGTGGAATTTCCTCCGCCACAATGCCTGCGGCCGTCAACGCCAGTCCGGCACCGAGCACCGCGCCAACCAGACTTGCGCCGCCACTCATGATTCCGATCTGCAGAAGCATGACAGTCGCCAACCGCCGATTGCGCAGGCCAAGCGCACGAATTGTCGCGATGGTCTTCAGTTTGCGCTGCAGGTAGGCCTGTATGCTGTTGAACACGCCAAGACCACCGATGAACAGCGTACTGAATGCAATGATGATCAGTCCCGATGCAAGCTGACCGAGTCGATCGGCTATGCGTCGGCTGCGGTCTTCGAAAGTGCGCACTTCCCAGCTACGACCGGGAAAGGCATCGTAGAACTGCTGTCGCCACGCGTCGGCCGGTATTGATGTGCGAACGCGATAGTCAAAGTCGATCTGGCTACCGGCCTGGGTCAGTCCTGACGGCTCGAGTGCCTGCTCACTGACAAGCACCGGTGCGCCGCGCCACTCCGCGCTGAGTGCACGGTCGGGCTGGTGCAGCACAAGTGCACGCACCCGCATCGTCAATGCGCCGATGAAGATTTCGTCATTGATTCCAATGTTCAGGTTTTCGGCAAGTACCGGGTCAATGGCTGCACCCCATTGCCCGTCGCGAAAGGCCGTGATTTCCGCGAGTGGAAGTTCGGGCTGCAGGGTAAGCTCGCCGTAGAGCGGATACATGGCATCCATGGCCTGGATTTCGACGCGCAGGAATTCGTCCGCGCTTGTGCCGAGCATCGTATCGAGCTCAGTGACCAGCGAGATCTCGCCATGATCAAGCATCCAGTCGAGCGCCGTAACGGGCAGGGGACTGTCGCTGTCGACTTCCACGTCCCCGCCGAGAAGCTGACGCGTATCGGCAAGCAGCCCCTGGTTAATCAGTTGATAGAGGCCGCCGGTCGCTGTGACCAAGGTAACGCCGAGGACCAGGCACGCACAGAAAACCCAAAGCGAGCGGCCGCTGGCTTTTAAATCGCGCCACGCTAACTCAAGAAGGAACCGCATTTCCTGCATCCTCAACGAGCCTGCCGTTGTCGAGATGAAATACGCGCTGGCAGCGTCGAGCGATCTCGGTGTCATGCGTAACCAGCACCATGGTCGAACGCGATTCCGCATTCAGGTCGAACAATGCCTCGATGATCCTGGCACCGGTATTGATGTCCAGATTGCCGGTGGGCTCGTCGGCGAGCAACACACGCGGAGCATTGGCAAGTGCGCGGGCGATGGCGACCCGCTGCTGCTCCCCGCCCGACAACTGGGACGGGTAGTGATGCGCGCGCTCGGCGAGTCCTACCCGTTCCAGCAGCTGATGCGCACGATCCCTGGCGTGCTCGCGACCGGCGATTTCCATCGGCAGCGATACATTGCCGAGCGCCGTGAGGCTCGGTACGAGATGAAACGATTGAAAAACGATGCCCAGCTTGTCGCGGCGGAGATCGGCCAGAGCATCCGCGTCGAGCCCGGTGATGTCTTCGCCGTCGATCGTGATGGTTCCGGCACTCGGCTCCTCCAGTCCGGCAAGCAGAATCAGCAGCGTCGTTTTTCCAGAGCCTGATGGGCCGACGATGGCAACGGTTTCGGCTTCAGCGATTTGCATATTCACCTTTACCAGCACGTCGAGCGATCCGTCTTCGAGCGGATAGGACATGCTCAATTCATTGATTGCGATCATTCGTTACGCTTCCTGCGCCAGTCCCATAGGTGACGTAAGAGTAAAAACTTTGCTTGAGTTACACGGAGTTTCTGGCTGACCCCAATTGTGTCCTACAGCGCTTCTTCCCATGAGCGACTCAGACGCACCGCGGCGTTGATAATCCCGGCCATACTGTAGGTCTGAGGAAAGTTGCCCCACAGCGCACCGCTGTACGGATCGATATCTTCCGACAACAGGCCGAGAGGGTTTCGCAGCGACAACATGTTCTCAAACAGGTCGCGCGCCTCGTCAGTTCGACCGATTCTCGCAAGGGCATCGATGTACCAGAATGTGCAAATGTTAAACGCATTCTCCGGTTCGCCGAAGTCATCCGCCGAAATATAACGGAACATGTGTTTGTTCTGCAGGAGGTGTTTGCCAATGCACTCGACCGTCGAGACGTAGCGTGGATCGTCTGCGGCAATAAACCCAAGGTCATGCATCATCAACAGGCTGGCATCCATTTCCGGTCTGCCAAAGCTCTCCGTAAAGGACTGCTGCTGCGCATCCCAGGCTTTTTCGAGCACATGCTCGCGAATTTTCATCGCCTGCTTGCGCCAGTAGTCTGCGCGTTTCGTTTCGCCGAGTTTGGCAGCAATTTTGGCCAGCCGGTCACAGGCCGCCCAGCACATGATGCTCGAGAAAGTGTGTACGCGCTGACGACCCCGGTATTCCCACAGCCCTGCATCCGGTTTGTCGTATTTCTGCCGCGCCCAGTCGCCGAGCGCTTCCAGCTTCCTGAATTCTGCCAGTGTGCCCGACCTGATCAGCCGCTTGTCGAAGAAAGACTGCGTCACGGACAACACGACCGCACCGTAGACATCATGTTGAACCTGCTCCGCTGCCTGGTTGCCGCGCCGCACCGGACCCATGCCCTGGTAGCCGGATAACGACGTAATGATTTGTTCCTCGGTTGACGAGTGTCCGCTGACGCCATAAAGCGGGCGCAGCTCATGCTCGCCGGCCTCCGCCGCAATGTTCATGATGTACGCGAGGTACCGCTCCATAGTCACTGTTGCGCCCAGCCGGTTTAGTGCCTGGACAACGAAGTAGCTGTCGCGTAGCCAGCAAAAACGATAGTCCCACGTGCGACCGCTGTCGGCCGCCTCCGGAATAGAGGTTGTGAGTGCTGCGACCACCGCACCGGTGTCTTCGAAGGTACAGAGTTTTAGCGTAATAGCAGCGCGTATGACGGCCTCCTGCCATTCAAACGGAATCGACAGCCCTCTCGACCATTTCTGCCAGTAGCTGCGGGTTGCGCGATAGTGCGTGTGATAAGCATCTTCACAAGACTCGGGTATTGTCTCATCGGGACCCAGTATCAGGTGCAGTGGCCGATCGAGAAGAAAAGCGTTTTCATCAATTACGTGGGTCAGCGGGGCGTCCGTCGTCAACCGCAGGGTTGTATCCGCTGCGGCATAGGTAACGTGATTGCTGCCGTGGGTCGTTTTGCACGCCCTGGCACCATAATCGCGCGCCGGTCGCAGCCGAATCCGGATGCGGGGCGTGCCTGACAGCGGACTGATACGCCGCAATAACATCATCGGCGTGAACATCCGGCCGTAATACTCATAACGTGGTGCGACGTCGGTTATCTGTACCGCACCGCCGTTCGAATCGTACAGTGTCGTGTCGAGGATAGCCGTGTTTGGCCGATAGGCCTGCTCGCTGTGATCGAAGTCAACGAGTTCGACTTCGTAGAATCCCGGCAGGTCGCTTTCATCGTCCCTGCGCAACAACCGGCAAAAGATCGGGTCTGAGTCGAACTGCGGCACACAGGTCCACACCATGGTTGCGCGTGCATCGATAAAAGATGCGATCTGACAGTTGCCGATCAAACCGATATTCAGACTGGCCAACAGAGCTCTCCTTTCGCCTGCCACGTTGCTGTAAGAATGCGACAGCATGCAACTACTCTTTCTAGCTTGCAACGCGCAGGCACCATGGCGGTATGATAAGCCGATGACAGTGAACGATCGATTGCAGCGCGACCGCTTTGATGCGGTGCTGTTCGACATGGACGGCGTCGTGACAGATACAGCCGCGGCGCATGCGGCAGCGTGGAAGCAGTTGTTCGACGACTACCTGCAAGGGCATGCGGCCCGCGAGGGCACTGAGTATCGGCCGTTCGACGCCAACGCCGAGTATCGAGCCTATGTCGACGGCAAATCGCGCTACGATGGCATCGAAAGTTTTCTTGCATCCCGCGGCATCGAGTTGCCATTCGGGGAGCCGGGTGACAGTCCTGGCC
>JABDKV010000153.1 GCA_013002045.1 Gammaproteobacteria bacterium | reverse complement strand
ATTTCGCTGCCATCGCCAGTGGTGGCGACCAGGTCATCGTGACCGAATTCTGCGTTCGCTATCTGGAACAGGAAGCACCGCTGCAACTGGTCATGCCACGCGCCATGCTGGAGCCGATCGAAGAGGTGCTCGATTCGACACCACGCAGCGACGACGACGCCGTTGACGACAAGTGGACTGAAATGATGCAGGCCCGACTGGGACGCACGTCGATGGTAGTACAGGCGCGACTGACCGAGACCGAGTTGCGTCTCGGTGACGTCCTTAACCTGCAGGCCGGTGACCTGATCCCGGTCGAACTACCCGACGAAATCACCCTAGACGCCGCAGGATATGCACTATTCACAGGTCGTGCCGGTGCTTCACGTAAACACAATGCGATCGAGATTACCGGTCGCGTCTCTACTGAACAGCAAGAGGACTGACAATGACGGACACGCCGACAATGGATGTCGCCAAAGAAGAAGAGCAGCAGTCAGCAGCCGGGCAATCATTGCAACCGGCACCGCTGAGCAAGCTCAGTGGTAGCAATGACCTGCCATCCGGAAGCGATGTCGGACTGGAGATGATCCTCGACGTAGCGGTCAATGTCAGTCTTGAACTCGGTCGCACAACCCTGACCGTGCGCGACCTGCTACAACTTAACCAGGGTTCGATCGTCGAGTTTGAACGCCGTGTCGGCGAACCACTGGACCTGCTGGTCAACGGCACGCTGCTCGCACACGGTGAGCTGGTGGTCGTTGACGATCGCTTTGGTATCCGGTTGACCGACGTGGTCAGCCCTGCGCAACGGCTCGAAAAGCTCAAGTAATGGTTTCTGCCATGGAAGGCAAAAATACCCAACGGTGGAACCGGTTCGAAATGGTGTTGATGGTCGCTGGCCTGCTCTCCCCTGCTATAGCGACTGCTACCGAACCGGTTCTGCCTGCGGGTTCTTCCAGCCAGGTGGTCAGCCTGGTCGAGGTCATGCTGAAACTCGGACTGGTGCTCGCCCTGATCCTCGCCGCGGGCTGGCTGGTGCGGCGATTACAGAACGGCAAACGTGGTACCAGCAAGACACTCGAGATACTTGATGTGCTACCGGTCGGACCCAAGGATCGCATCCTGCTGGTACGTGCCGGCAATACGCAACTGCTGGTCGGAAGCACACCGGGTCGACTGACGGCCCTGCACGAGATGCAACAACCAATTTCCTTTGCCGAGCATGCAAGGAAGCAGCTCGAGGAACAGGCAGCATGAGAATCGTCATGTTGCTGGTCGCTCTTTTAGTACCCATGGCTGCTATGGCTGAGCCGGGCATTCCCGCGCTGACGGTCAACACCGAGGCCGACGGCGGTCAAAGTTATTCGCTGACCATCCAGGTACTGGCGATTATGACGCTGCTGACACTGTTGCCAGCAGCACTGCTAACAATGACGTCGTTTACCCGCATCATCATCGTCCTGGCCATACTGCGCCAGGCACTGGGAACACCACAGTCGCCACCCAACCAGGTCCTGTTGGGCCTGGCGCTGTTCCTGACCCTTTTCATCATGGGACCGGTACTAAACACAGCCTGGACCGATGGCGTCAAGCCATACCTCGACGGCGATCTCGAGGCAACGGTTGCATTCACAACGAGCACGCAGCCTTTTCGCGAGTTCATGCTGGCGCAGACACGGGAAACCGACCTCGAACTGTTTGCCCGCATTGCCGGTGGCGCCAGTTTCGACAGCGCCGAAGACGTACCGTTAACGCTGCTGGTGCCGGCCTTTGTCACCAGCGAATTAAAAACTGCTTTCCAGATTGGTTTCCTCGTTTTTATACCGTTTTTGATCATCGACCTGGTCGTCGCCAGTGTGTTGATGTCGATGGGTATGATGATGTTGTCACCAATGCTTATTTCATTGCCATTCAAGATCATGCTGTTTGTGCTCGTGGATGGCTGGGCCCTCCTGGTCGAGACCATGGCCGCCAGCTTTTTTATATGAGGTCAGCCCGTGACACCTGAAACCGTAATCATTGTCGGACAAAAAGCACTCGAGCTGACCACTATGCTGGCAGCGCCGTTGCTGCTCTCGGCGCTTGCCGTCGGGCTGCTGATCGGTATGTTCCAGGCGGCCACCCAGATCAACGAGATGACGCTGAGTTTTATACCAAAGTTGCTGACGCTGGCCATCGCACTGGCGATAGCCGGCCCGTGGATGTTGCGGCTGATCGTCGACTTTACCCGCCAGCTGATCTCGAACATTCCCTACATGATTGGCGGCTAGGCAGGAACCACAGGGACGGAAACTGTGCAGGATGCACCTCACCGACACGCAAATAATCGAGTGGCTGACCGCGTACTGGTTTCCGTTCGTACGGATTGCCGCAGCGATCGCAGTCGCCCCGGTATTCAGCGCCCGGCTGGTACCAGCCCGTGTACGGCTGGTGCTGGCAATTGGATTGACAGTAGTGATTGCGCCACTGGTACCAGCAGCTACGATCGACGACCCGGTCAGTGCACAGGGCTTGCTGATCTCGATGCAGCAGTTCCTGATCGGCCTGGTCATTGGCGCGGTGCTGCAGATGGTGTTCGATGCGATGGTCGTCGCCGGTCAGACCGCCGCGATGAGTATGGGCCTTGGCTTCGCTTTCATGATCGACTCGCAACGCGGGGTCTCGGTCCCGGTCCTGAGTCAGTTCTTCCTGGTGCTGACGACGTTGATCTTCCTCGCCATAGACGGGCACCTGGCGCTGATCATGCTATTAACCGAGAGCTTCAACAGCCTGCCGGTTGGCGAAGCGGGTGTCCTGCGCGATGGTCTGTGGGGCGCCGCGATGTGGGGTTCGAAACTGTTCGCCGGAGCAATGCTGGTCGCATTGCCCGCTGTGGCCGCATTGCTGGTCGTGAACTTCTCGTTCGGCGTCATGAGTCGTGCGGCACCGACACTGAATTTGTTTGCAGTCGGCTTCCCGGTAACGCTGACGCTGGGCTTCGTCATCCTGTTGTGGAGCCTGCCGACATTGCAGCAGGCGGTGGTCGGAATGACCAGCGAAGCCTTTGCCTTTCTCTCCGGCTGGATGGCGGGTTGAGACATGGCTGACGAGCAATTCCAGGAAAAAACAGAACGCGCGACTCCCAAGCGCCTCAAGGAGGCGCGTGAGAAAGGCCAGGTTCCGCGGTCACGCGAGCTCAACACGGCGGCTGTCATGATCGCGGCCTCGGCCTCGTTGTTCGTACTCGGATCGGGTATGAGCCGTGACCTGGTCACTATCTTGCAAAACGGCCTGACTTTCGATCGCGCCACGATTTTCGATACGACATCGCTGGCCAACAACCTCGGCGACAGTATCGTCGCCGGTATCCTGACAATCACACCGTTCCTTGCTGTCTGCGCCGTCGTCGCACTGGGTGCACCGACGCTGCTGGGCGGTTGGTCTTTTAGTGTAAAAGCGATGGCCTTCAAGGGTGAGAAGCTCAATCCCATTGCCGGCCTGAAACGCCTGTTTGCACTGCGGGCCGTGGTCGAGCTGCTGAAAGCACTGGGTAAATTTCTGGTCGTCGGTGCGGCTGCGGTATTCGTATTGCAACGGCTGGCCGGCGACTTCCTGATGCTCTCAACTGAGCCGGTACGACCGGCCTTGCAACATACGGCCTGGCTTTGTGCCTTCGCGCTGGTGGTTATGAGTAGCGTGCTGGTGCTGATTGCAGCGATCGATGTGCCATTCCAGCTCTGGGATCACGCCAAGAAGCTGCGTATGACCCGCCAGGAAGTGCGCGATGAGCAGAAGGAAACCGAGGGTCAACCCGAGGTCAAGTCCCGTATACGCAGCGTGCAGCAGGAATTGGCTCGTCGCCGCATGATGGAACAGGTGCCGGAAGCCGACGTAATCGTGACCAACCCAACCCATTACGCGGTTGCGCTCAAGTACGAAGACGACATGTCAGCCCCGACTGTCGTCGCCAAGGGCGCCGAACTGATTGCGCACCAGATTCGCAAGATTGGTGCCGCCAGCAACGTGCCCCTGATCGAAGCGCCACCACTGGCGCGGGCACTGTATGCCACAACCGAAATCGGCGACCAGATTCCGGCACGTCTTTACAAGGCCGTAGCCCAGGTCCTCGCTTATGTGTACCGATTGCGTGAGGCACACCGAACCGGCCTTGGAACACCCGACATGCCGGACATCGAAGTTGACGAGGAGACCACCCTGTGACGACTGCTGCGGTACTGGGACACGCACAGACTTTCGTACGCCGAGGACTCGGTGTGCCGCTGATGCTGATCACCATGCTGGCATTGATGGTATTGCCGCTGCCACCGGCGTTGCTCGACTTGATGTTCAGCTTCAATATCTCAATGTCGCTGGTAATCATCCTGGCCGTCATCTATGTCGCGCGCCCGATCGAATTCGGTGTTTTCCCGACCGTATTGCTGCTGGTCACATTGTTGCGCCTCGCACTCAATGTCGCCTCGACACGCGTAGTACTGATCAACGGTCACACCGGCACCGACGCTGCCGGCAAAGTCATCGAAGCCTTCGGCGAGTTCGTGGTCGGTGGTAACTACACTGTTGGCCTGGTCGTGTTCGCGATACTCGTGATTATCAACTTTGTAGTCGTAACCAAGGGCGCCGGTCGCATCTCGGAAGTCAGCGCCCGATTCACACTCGACGCCATGCCGGGCAAACAGATGGCCATCGATGCCGATCTCAATGCCGGACTGGTCAGCCAGGAAGAGGCGCTGCGCCGCCGTGAAGAAATACGCCAGGAAGCCGACTTCTATGGCTCGATGGATGGTGCCAGCAAGTTCGTTCGCGGCGATGCCACCGCCGGCATCCTGATCCTGTTTATCAATATCATCGGTGGCATCAT
>JABDKV010000135.1 GCA_013002045.1 Gammaproteobacteria bacterium | reverse complement strand
AAGATTATCCAGGAGTAGAAAGTGGCAGACCTGTTCGACAATCCCGTCGGTCTCGACGGCTTTGAGTTCATCGAGTTTTCCGCCCCCGAGAAAGGCATTCTCGAAGACGTCTTCACCAAGATCGGTTTTACGCATGTTGCGCATCATCGCTCCAAAGACGTTGACCTGTGGCGCCAGGGCGATATCAACCTGATTGCCAACTACGAACCGGGCTCGCCCGCTTACTATTTCGCGCGCGAACATGGTCCGTCGGCCTGCGGTATGGGTTTCCGCGTTCGCGACGCGCACCACGCCTACTCCTACCTGCTCGAGAAGGGCGCCGAGCCGGTTGAACTGGTAACAGGTCCGATGGAGCTCAAGCTGCCGGCAATCCGTGGCATCGGTGGCGCCGTGGTGTACCTGATCGATCGCTACGGTGACGAACTGAGCATTTATGACATCGACTTTGAATATCTCGACGGCGTCGAACGGCACCCTGACGGGGCCGGCTTCAATGTCATCGATCACCTGACGCACAACGTTTATCCCGGTCGCATGGCTTACTGGGCGGATTATTACGAGCGCCTGTTCAACTTCCGCGAAATTCGATACTTCGACATCAAGGGCGAGTACACCGGGCTGACCTCGCGGGCGTTGACGGCACCCGATGGCAAAATTCGAATTCCCCTCAACGAAGAAGGCGAGAGCGGCAAGGGCCAGATTGAGGAATACCTGCGCGAGTTTGGCGGCGAGGGCATTCAGCACATTGCGCTGTCATGCGATGACCTGCTGTCGTGCTACGACCGGTTGAAAGAACGCGGTGTCCCGTTCATGACAGCACCGCCGTCGACCTACTACGAAATGCTGAATGAGCGTCTGCCGGACCATGGCGAACCGACCGAGGAGTTGCGGGCGCGCGGGATCCTGCTCGATGGCGCCACCGATGGCACACCCCGGTTGTTGCTGCAGATTTTTTCCGAGACGCAGCTCGGGCCGGTGTTCTTCGAATTCATCCAGCGCAAGGGCGACGAAGGTTTTGGAGAAGGCAACTTCAAAGCGTTGTTCGAAAGCATCGAACGCGACCAGATAAACCGCGGCGTCCTCAAAGTCGACGCCGGCTAATCCCCCGCAGGAACGGCTTCAGCCGCGATCCTCCGTAGGAGCGGATTCAGCCGCGATGGCGGCGCAGCCGCCGTAGGAGGGACTTCAGTCCCGACCTCTTTCTTTCTTACGATGAACTAACACCTTCGTGAGAAAGAAAGAATCGCGGCTGAAGCCGCTCCTACGGGGAAAAGGGCGGCGCAGCCGCCGTAGGAGGGACTTCAGTCCCGACCCTTTCTTTCTTAGCTCGAACCACCATCTTCGTTAGAAAGAATCGGGGCTGAAGCCCCTCCTACGGATCGCTGCGCGATCCATCGCGGCGGGTTAGCGGGTGAGGTGGACGGCGGTGCCGAAGGCGAGGATTTCTACACCGGCTGTGCCATCACCGCGACGACCTGTGCTGGCCAGCTTTGCCGTTTCGATGCGGGTATTGATGACCGCGTTGTAGCCGGCTACGCGTGCACTGTCGATCATGCGCAGGCAGGCTTCGCGGCGTGCACGGTCGAGCAGCGGTTCATAATGCTTTATGCGTCCGCCAAAAATAGCGCGCACTCCCGCGCGTAATCGCTTGAAGTAGTCGATAGAGACCACCACGCTGCCGGTCACCAGCATCGGCTCCGATGCCCGCCAGCGCTGCGGTAATTTTTCGAAGGTCGTTGTAGTGAAATCACCCAGCGCCTGCTCACGGGCAATGATGCTGCGATAGTGCCTTCGTTCGATCAGGCTACCGACCAGCCAGGCCAACAGGATGACTGATATCGGAATGGCGACATTAAAAATCGCGATCAGCCAGAACTCGATTCGATCGCCCGACATTAGCGGATCCTGACAGCAGTGCCATACGCGAATAATTCAGCGGCACCCTGGGCTACCGAACTGGTCGCGAATCGCACGTTGACTACGGCGTTTGCACCCATTGACTGTGCTTGTGCGGCCATGCGTCGTACTGCCTCCTCGCGCGCGTCCTGCAGCAATTCGGTATAGCCGGCGAGTTCGCCACCGACCAGATTCTTGAGACCGGCCATGAAGTCGCGACCGATATGCTTGGCGCGGACCGTGTTGCCACTGACGACGCCGAAGAAATCGACTATTTCTTTGCCTGGTATAGCTTCGGTATTGCTGAGCGTGATGCCGTCTACGGTGGCCATGTTGTCTCCGTTTCTTTGTGCGGGGATTCGCTCTTTACAAGATAGGTTATGGCGATGGGGACTGCGAGCGCTATTGTGGGAATCGCGGCTGAAGCCGCTCCTAGGGGAGAGAGGGATCGCGGCTGAAGCCGCTCCTACGGGGGAGTGGGATCGCGGCTGAAGCCGCTCCTACGGGAGAGGGCGGCGCAGCCGCCGTAGGAGGGACTTCAGTCCCGACCACTCCCAGAAAACGGAACCGGATTCCGATCGTGGGGCCGGGTCGGGGCTGAAGCCCCTCCTACGCGGCTGCGCCGCAATCGCGGCTGAAGCCGCTGCTACACGCGGCTTATGGCGCTATTCCGGTTGGGCCAGGGGCGCTACCGAATTTCTCGCGCAATTGCTGCAGGTCGAAGGTATTGACGATACCGTCGCAGGTGATGTCGGCATCATTTTCTCCCTGGGCACCGAAGTTGCTGCGCATGATGTTCAGATCGAAGGAGTTGACGATGCCATTGTTATCGAGGTCGGCGTCGCAGACATTACCGATTTTGTCGTCCCCGAGATCGCCCGCATCAGCGTCCGGCGCATTGGTATTGCACTGGTCGGCGTTGGCAACGAGCAGACAGTTGTCGCAGACATTGCCTACACTGTCGCCGTCGTCGTCAGCCTGGTCGGCGTTTGCCGTGGCCACACAGTTATCGCTGGCATCAGCCACCCCATCGCCGTCGAGATCGGGAATCAGGATAGTCACGCAACTGGACGCCGAAGGCAGTTTGCCATTGGTGACCTGGCGCGCGCAGAGCAGGTTCGGACCGCCCGGCAAACCGGACACATCGACGGTTGATTGCCAGCTCGCAGGGCAACCGCTAAGCGAGCCCGCCTGCACCGGAGAAGCAAAGCTATCATCACCGACGCTGAGCTCTACAGTGCCGTCCAGCTGTGGTGCATTGCCCAGGACCTGGGTAAAGCCGCCACTCGCATCAACCTTGATCGGGAAGCTGCTCGGATTTGGCACCCCCGGTTCACCCGGATCACCACTGGCTACCGGCACCAGAGGTCCGCGTTGGGACATGGCATAACCGGTTACATGGAAGAAGGAATCGCCCAGCGATGGTGAACCGACGACGGAGCGCGGTAGCCGCATCTCGATCGTGCCTGGCGCGCCGTTACTGATCGATCCCTGGATCTGCACCGAGTCGAGCGCATTGGGATTGTAGGTAATGTACTTGGTCGAGGTACCCGAGGACACCACAGCCAGACCACCGGTGTGGTATGCCGCCACACCGGCGCGCACTTCGGCTGCGACCCAGTAGACATCGTCGTTGTAGTCCCATTGCGTCAGGAACAACACACCGTCACCACCGGACAGTGCCGGTGCCGCGGCCAGCGAGGCCAGCGTCAGGTCATCGAGCTCCATGGTGACAACGACATCGTCACCGTCGAGATCGATAGTGACACAGCGGATGTCGAGTGCCGGGATATTGCCACCGATTACCGGTCCATGGTCGGGGAACTTCGCATCGCCGGTCTCGTCCCGATCGAAATTGACCGGCGGCAGTTCGTGACTGCCCAGCGCATCGAGAGTCGCCGTAGAAACTTCGGTGTTGTCGACCGGGTCATCGATACTCGCACTACCATTTTCGACTGTTGACAGGTCACCGACAGATTCGTACAGGCTGGCCCCCGTTAGCTGGCGCGACACCATGACGTAGGGGTGACCGGGCTGGTTAGTGTTGTCGTTGTAGGTAATAACTGCAGCACCTTGATCGTCGATCGTAATCGACGGGAATTCGAGGAAGCTTCGATCGCCCATCGGCACCGAGGTGTTACAGGCCAGGCCACGCAGGCAAATCTCCGCCGTGTGGATCAGCGAGTGGTTGGCCTGGTGAGTACTGAAATCCGGGTCTGCGTCCAGCCCGTTGAGCGATTGTGCCATGTAGATATTCCAGCGACTGGCGGGAATATTGGGATTGCCCTTCAGTGGTGAGTTATACCAGACCACTGCTACGCGCCCGGGATCGCCGGCTTTGACCCACGGCATGATGTTGGTACCAAACTTATGGCCAACCCGAACCGGGGTCGACCAGGTATTACCCAGATCGGTCGATGTTGCCATCATGATTTCGACGGCATCCTCAGACCAGACTACGTACAAATTGCCCGCCGTATCGATCGACATGACGGTAAAGACATTGCTGACGTCTTTACCACGCGCAGCGACCAGCAGGTTATCAATGTCCATCGGCGTGCCATCGTTGTAGTCGGCTATGCGATAGGTGCGCACGCTGTTGCCCTGGTAAAAAACCTGGTAGCTAATGATGGCGGGCTTGCCGTTGAACGTGCGCATCGTTTTGTCAGTCTGGAATGGGCCGCTTTGGGTCACGGTGCCAAGCTGACGGCCGGTATCCCAGTTGAGTCCGCCGTCCTCAGTCTTGAACATCCAGAAATTCGACGAGGCGAGATTGCGCCATGTAGCGTAGGCGATGCCATCGCCATAGGCACCAACCCATTGACGGTCATCACCGGCCGCGGTCGGATTGTCCTGACTGATACAGGTCACCTGGTTGTTACGCAGAGGATCGAACGTGTTGCCGTCGTCGGTCGAGACCGCGGCCGTTACACAGACTGCGGACAGGTCGACGTAGTAGAGACGATTCTCTGCGTCGAAATCCTGGTGCGTGTCGCCACCGCCGAGACCAGCAACGGCATCGCGCGTAACCGGATTGCCCAGCGCTATATAGCTACGGGCATTGTCGATGGATTTCCATAGCAGGCTGTGGGTGGTACTAAAGCCGAACGGCACCGAAACATAGGTGTCGCCAAAGTTGTCGGTGTTGATGAACGGCTCGCCACTGCCGGCGGAAAAGTCGACAATGG
>JABDKV010000125.1 GCA_013002045.1 Gammaproteobacteria bacterium | reverse complement strand
TGCGTGATTACCGACCGGGCGATCCGCTACGCAGTATCGAGTGGAAAGCGACTGCCCGCATGCAACGCCTGGTCGTGCGCAAGATGACCGAGGAACAGCACCTGGAAATCGTGATCGCCGTCGATGTAGGGCGCACCAGCCGGCGCGCCGCCGGCACGCTGACTGAGCTCGGTCACCAGGTCAACCTGGCTGCGAGACTGGCCGAGTTTGCCGTAGACAATGATGATCGCGTCGGGCTGGTGGTCTTCGCCGGTGAAGCGCGCCAGACCTTGCCACCGCAATCGGGTGTGGCTGCAGTGACCAGAATCCGCGCCATCCTGCGTGAACTGGAACCTCAAACCGAGGAATCCAATCCACTCGCCGCGGTCATGCATATCCGCAAACTGGTACGACATCGCAGCCTGGTCGTGCTACCCGCCGATCTCGAAGACAGCGATGGGACGGGGCAGTTGGTGCAGTCGACGCGCCTGCTGCGTCCAACTCACCTGCCATTGCTGGTGAGCCTGATCGACCCGCAGGTGGAGGAACTGGCACAACGACCGGCACGCAGCTGGCTCGACCCGTATGTGTCACTGGCGGCGATCAACAGCCAGCGTCATATCTCGACTAACCAGGCCCGCCTGCGCCAACTCGGTGCGACTGTTGTTCGTGCCCGTCCCCTCGAGCTCGATCATGCCGTCCTGGCAACCTACGCCGGTCTAAGGCGACGCCACCGTATCTGAGCGCCAGCCGAACAACCGCCACAGTTGCCCGGTGATCATGAGCCAGGCAACGATTGCCCAACCAACGCCCACCGCGACCCGCATCGACAATGGGTAAATCGGGTTTGGAGAGATATAGCCTTCGATCACACCGCAACCGAACAGCAGCACGACCAGCATGACCATCAGACGCAAGCCTTTCTGGCTGGCCTCCTGAAAGGCACGGGTGCGACTACGATCGCCGGGTCGGGCCAGCGCCTCACCGAGCAGCACACCGGTCGCGCCAGCCACGCAGATCACTGACAACTCGACGATGCCGTGGGCAACAACAAAAGTGAACAACTCGTCAGCCAGTCCGTGCCGCGCGGTAAACGCGAAGATCGCGCCCAACATGAAACCATTGAGCCCGATAATGTAGAGCGTACCGAGACCGTAAAACACGCCCAGCGAGAAAGCGACAAACGAGACCATCGCGTTGTTGGTGAATATCCCGAGCGCGAGCACTGACGACGGCATGATATTGAGCATGTCGTCGGTCCACAGCTTACCCTGCTGGACCTCTTCAATGGTGCGCGCAGACAGGAACAGCCCGGCGAGATCGGGGTAGCTGTGAACGAGCCAGCCTCCGGCCAGTGCCGCAAAGATAAACAGGCAGGTTACGACGATGATCGGGGTGCGCAGGTCACGAAAAATCTGCGGCACCTGCACAACCAACAGGTTCTTTAATTCTTCCAGCGGCCGTGAAGCCGGCCGGTGCAACAGCGTGTGCAGATCGAGGTACAACGACTCAACGAGATGGGAGAGCCGGCTGTTGGGCAAGACACGTTGCGCCAACGAAATATCCCGCGATAACGAGCGGTAGCCTGTTACCACAGTCGCGACGTCTTCCGGGTCGTGATTGCGACCACGACGCAGTTTTTGCGTCAGCTCCCCGAGTCGGCGCCAGCGGGTCGTACGCTGCTCCAGCCAGTGACGCAATCCTTCGTTGGTTTTGGCATTCACCCGCTGTCACTCGCGGTCAGCAAGTGCGCCAGTCGAGCATAAAGCTTGTCCTGGTCCCACACTTCGGGCAATGGCTCACCCACGGCGGCAAAGGTCTTGGCCGCCAGACGCGCTCGGACGTCGGGTTGCAACTGTTTCCAGCGATCGAGCAGTTCCTGGATCAGCGCTGCCTGCTGTGGCGTGACCTTGTCTGCGCGGCTCAGTTGCTCGGCGACTTCTATATCGCGTTGCTTGCGCTGGCGAAAGTAGACCAGCACGGTACCGGCGGCGATATCGCCGATACGTACATGTCGTTTTGTCACCAGCGTGGCGATGAATCCAACGACGTAAAACGTCGGGGCGCTATCGACGATACGAAACAGGTTGCGTATCAATAATGGCCCGGCACCCGGTACGCCACCGGATTCGGTGACGATGCGCACACCGGCGAAGCGTTTACCCGGTGTCAGTCCTTTCATCGCCACTTCCAGTACCGGGTGATAAAGCAGGTAGATCAACAGCCCGGGAAACGCGACAAACCAGAAACTGCCCCAGGCACTGATGAGATCGAAAACGCCATCGGCCACATAACCAATGCCGGCTAAAATAAACCCGGCGACAAAGATCCACGCCAATGCCAGCAGCGCGCGAATATGGATATCCAGCACAAACGCATAGGCGCGCGCCCCTGGCCCTGCCACCGGCATCTCAATATCGATACCGCTCATTCCGGTCGTAGTCAGTGAGGCATCATTCATGGCCGCGCAGTATAACCGCCCCAACCCCCCGCCGGCGCGACCCCCATCCCAATCCCCGCATGACCGCGATTCCCCTGTAGGAGCGGCTTCAGCCGCGATGGCGGCGCAGCGATCCGTATCCCTTTCCCCGTAGGAGCGGCTTCAGCCGCGATGGCGGCGCAGCCGCCGTAGGAGGGACTTCAGTCCCGACCTCTTTCCAACGCTGCTGCTTCATTGCAGTACGAAGTTCTGATCGGGGCTAAAGCCCCTCCTACGCGCGCTTAGCGCGCCAGTCCCCCGTAGGAGCGGCTTCAGCCGCGATGGATCGCATAGCGATCCGCATCCCTTTCCCCGTAGGAGCGGCTTCAGCCGCGATGGCGGCGCAGCCGCCGTAGGAGGGACTTCAGTCCCGACCCTCAGTGCGTTGTATTAGCCAGGTGCGCCGTTGGAAAGAATCGCGGCTGAAGCCGCTCCTACAGTTGGTCGCGGAACGAGATATAGCGCTGTGCCGTCTGCCGTGGACGTTCCAGCATAGGCAAATGACCAACGCCTTCCATTACCTCCGCCTCGGCATCGTCGAGGAGCCCAGCAAGTGCCTCCGCGCCATCAGGGTGCAACACGCGGTCACCACCACCCCAAACTACCAGCGTGGGTACGCCAAGCCCCACCACCGTGTCGCTGAGCACCGGCTCGATGGCAGTGCGTTCCTCGTTAAGTATTTCAACGAAAATCTTCTGCCGCAGCTCGTATCGAGCCCTGGCATCGTCCGCGAGGTAACGGCGCAGTGGTCCGGGCAGGAACGGCCTTTCAGTAAACACAAAGTCGAGTGTGCGTTCGAAGCCTTCGCGATCATTGGGTATCAACGGGTGCGACGCGCCCTCGAGCAACAGCTGCTCCATCTCGCTTTGGGCTGCAGTACGCACGCCCCCCGGTGCCAGCAGCCACAGGCTTTTGACTCGCTCGGGGTAACGCACCGCAAAGTTGGCCGCGATATTACCCCCCATCGAACTACCACCCAGGTGCAGCTTTTCGATGCCGAGCCTGTCGACGAACTGCCCTAACCAGTCGAGTTGCTTATCGATCGAATACTCGAGAGCCGGATCACGCGTACTGTCACCGAAACCCGGCAGATCCGGCGCAATCACTCTATAGTGACTGGTCAGGTGGCGGGCCGTCCGGGTCCAGTTATCTTTGTCTGCAGTGAACCCGTGCAACAGCAGCAACGGTTCGCCCTCACCGCTATCCGTGTACACGACGCTGACACCTTCCTCCAGCTGCACTTCATACGTGTGCAGACCTGCAAGGCGTCGTTCCAGGTTCATTGCAGCGCGGTACACCACGCCCGGCTGCAGGTAGACGAACGCCACGCCACTCGCAAAAACCAAAGTCAACATAATCAGCCAACGCATCGCATCATTGTACTGCCTATCGCGACACGTCGTGTTGCAACATGAATAACAGTCCTGAGGCTACTAATATCTGGATGCGGGAACGTGGTCACGAGGGGCTTGAACTTGCAACCACGCAAAGGAGATTTCCATGGAACCAATGCTCGGTTATATCGTACACACTGTGATGAGGACCGTTCAGGATCTCACCAAGATCGATCTGGGCCAGTTATTTGCCTACGGCATTGACATCGTTCTCGAGGCAAAGACTGGAGTAGAAATGGCGTTCTTTGTCGGTGTGATCAACAACGGCAGAGTGATTTCGCTGGAACAGAGCGAGACATTTACGCTGCAACCAGCCACCTACCGGGTCAACGAAGCCAACGCCAGTAAGTTTCAGCTACAACCTGCCGATGGCAGCAACCAGGGCACCAGTGTCACTGTGCCCAACGTGATCCTGCACACTGAAGGACTGGGGAAGGGTCGCTTCGGTGATCCGCGTTATTCTATGTCAGTAGAACCGGTGATCTACGATTACGAGGCACCGCAAATCAAACGCACACTAGACTCTATGGGACTCGAGCCTGATGCGACCGTGCTGGTGATTACGCCGGTACCGGCCGATCCCGAGGTTCGTCAGTCGCTGGAATCAAGACCGGCGTTCCTGCCAATCGAGGCATTCTGAACAAACACGTCAAACACCCGTAGGAGCGGCTTTAGCCGCGATGGCGGCGCAGCCGCCGTAGGAGGGACTTCAGTCCCGACCAACATTGTCGTACTAGCCAGCAGCGTTGTTAGAAAGAATCGCGGCTGAAGCCGCTCCTACGTCCCGACCATAGGCACGTCGTATTGGTCAGATGTGTCGTTAGAAAGAATCGGGGCTGAAGCCCCTCCTACGCGCGCTGCGCGCGCCTCCCCGTAGGAGCGGCTTTAGCCGCGATGGCGGCGCAGCCGCCGTAGGAGGGACTTCAGTCCCGACCATAGGTTCGTCGTATTGCGCAAATGCGACGTTGGAAAGAATCGCGGCTGAAGCCGCTCCTACGGGACGGCGCGCGGTTCGTTGTATTAGCCAGGTGTGTCGTTGGAAAGAATCGCGGCTGAAGCCGCTCCTACGGGGAAAGGTCGTCTAGTTCGAGCCAGCGGGCGGTTGCGGTGTCGAGTTGCTGGTTTGCTTCGGACAGGCGATCCAGGACTGGCTGGATCGTCTCGTAGTCCTGGTTGTAGAAGTCGGGCTCGTTGATCTGCTGCTGCAGGCTGGCGATCTCGGTTTCGAGAGCCTCGATCTGTTTCGGGAGGTGCTCGTATTCGCGTTTCTCATTGAAGCCGAGCTTGCGTGGCGCCTCCGCCTTGCGTCGTTCGCGTTCGGCTTCGCGCTGGCGCTTCTTTTCCTCACCAAAAGGATCGTCGTGCTCGGCGAGCCCGATGCCACGGCGGGCCCAGTCGCTATAACCACCGACGTATTCGCGAATCTGCCCGTCGGCTTCAAACACCAAGATGCTGGTGACAACATTGTCGAGGAACTCGCGGTCATGGCTGACCACCAGCAGTGTGCCCTCGTACTCGACCAGGCGCTGCTCCAGCACTTCCAGTGTTTCCACATCAAGGTCGTTGGTCGGTTCATCCAGAACGAGCAGGTTGGTCGGTCGGGTAAACAGGCGCGCCAGGATTACGCGATTACGTTCGCCACCAGACAAAGCCCGCACCGGCGTCATCGCGCGCTTCGGTGTAAACAGGAATCCACGCAGGTAGCCAACGATATGCCGCTCGCGACCATTGAGTGTGATGTACTCACGGCCCTCGCCAATATTTTCGACAATGGTCTTGTCGAGATCGAGCGCCTGGCGCATCTGGTCAAAATAACCAATCTGCAAACCTGTCCCATGCTTGATTGTTCCACTCTGCGGTTCGAGATGACCGAGTAACAGCCGCAACAACGTGCTCTTGCCGACACCGTTATTGCCAATCAGCCCGATGCGATCGCCGCGCATGATCTTGATCGAGAAGTCCTCGATCAGTTTGTTGTCGTCATAGCCATAACTGACATTCTTGGCGCGGATGACCTTGCGGCCACTGCCTTCGGCCGCATCGATCGTAATATGGGCAGTCTGTTCCCGCGCGGGTCGCTCGGCGCGCTCGACACGCATCGCTTCGAGTGCCCTGACACGGCCTTCATTACGCGTGCGCCGTGCCTTGATACCCTGACGTATCCATGTTTCTTCTTCCGCCAGCTTTTTATCGAAGCGCTCGTTGGCTATACGCTCGTCCTGGAGCAGTTGCGCCTTGCCGCGCAGATAGGTCTGGTAATCACCCGGCCAACTAGAGAGCTTGCAGCGATCGAGCTCGAGTATCCGGGTGGCCAGCTTCTGCAGGAACGCGCGGTCGTGGGTGATAAACAGGACGCTACCGGCATATCCCCGGACTTCGTGTTCAAGCCATTCAATCGTTGCCAGGTCGAGATGGTTGGTCGGCTCGTCGAGCAGCAACAAGTCCGGTTTACTGACTAACGCACGGGCGAGCGACACTCGTCGCTGCCAGCCTCCAGACAGATCTCGCAGGCTTTTCTCCGCCGGCAAATGCAGATCGCTAATGACCGTCTCGACCAGTTGTTCAATATTCCAGCCACCGGCAGTGTCGATACGCCGGTGCAATTCCTCGAGCTCGTCCAGTCCCGCCTTGTCGAGCTGTTGGTCAGACAATTCGCGGTAGCGTCGATGTAATGACTGTAGTTTTTCCAGGCCACCGGCGACAGCCTGGCGCACAGTCTGGTCCAGCGCCTGCGGTAACGACTGCGCCAGTTCGCTGATTCGCAGGTCGTCACGATAGTGCTGTTCACCCTCATCAGCTTCCAGCTCACCGGTAATCAGCCGAAACAATGTCGTCTTGCCGGCGCCGTTACGACCGATCAGGCAGACCCGTTCGCCAGGCTCAAGCGAAAAAGAGGCCTCACGCAGGATGTGATGATCACCAAAGCGCAGACTGATGGAATCAAAACGAACCAGTGACATCGGTCAGGGATCACAACCGAGACAATCGGGCAGTTCGCGATGCTCGATCTGGATGGTGGGGTGGTGGACGTGATAGCGCTGGTCCAGCGTCGATGCAATGTCTTGTAGCAGCTCGTCATCGCCACCACCGGGCATGACCAGGTGGGCGGTCAGGGCCGTCTCCGACGTGCTGGTCGGCCAGATGTGCAGGTCGTGTACGGCGGCGACGCCTTCGATGCTTGTAAGGTACTGGCGCACGGCAACGGGATCGACCTGCCGCGGAACCGCATCGACGGACATGTCGACCGATTCAGTCAGCAATTGCCAGGTGGCTACCAGGATTACCGCCGCGATCGCGAGGCTGATGGCGGGATCGAGCCACAGCCAGCCCGTCATCACCATCGCAACACCGGCGATGACGACACCGGCGGATACGGCCGCGTCCGCGGCCATGTGCAGCCAGGCGCTGCGGATATTGAGATCGTGGCGGCGATCACGATGGAACAGCATGACCGTAATCGTATTAATAACGACACCGACTGCAGCGACGATAATGACGGTAGTCCCGGCCACGGGTGCGGGAGATGCCAGTCTGCGCACCGACTCGATGCCGATGCCGATGACGGCAAATAACATCAGCAATGCACTGATCAGCGCTGCCAGAATCGTGGCCCGACGCAAGCCATAAGTGCGACGATCACTGGGTGAGCGCCGCGCCAGGATCACCGCACCCCAGGCCAGCAATAACGCCAGCACGTCGCCGAGGTTATGCCCGGCATCGGCGAGCAACGCCAGCGAACCTGAGATCCAGCCAAACACGGCTTCGACTATGACAAAAGCAATGTTAAGGCCGGCACCAATCGCAAACGCCCGACCATAGGCGCCGCCATATTCCTCATCGTGTTTATGCATCAGTAGCCGGCGGCGTGTCCGTCCTTGCGCGATTCAGAGGCACCGATATAAACGCCCTGTTCCGCATCGAAGGCAATCGCCTGGTAACCACCGAATCCGCCGACGCCATTGCGTACACGATGCCCCAGCCTGGTTAGCTTGCGCACAGTAGTCTGGGGAAAACCGGACTCCAGGAATAGCCAGCCACCATCTTGCATGCGTTCACCGGTAGGTTCGCTTGAGCCGTCGTGACGAATCCGTGGCGCGTCACCCGCTTCCTGCAGGTTCATCCCGAAATCAACCAGGTTAATGACGATCTGTGCATGGCCCTGCGGCTGCATACCTCCACCCATCAAACCAAACGACACCCACGGCTTACCGTCACGCGTGATAAAAGCCGGGATGATCGTATGGAATGGCCGTTTACCCGGTTCGTACACGTTGGCGTGATCGGGGTCGAGACTGAACAACTCACCCCGGTCTTGCAGAATGAAACCCAGGCCCGGCGGTGTCATGCCCGACCCCATGCCGCGATAGTTACTTTGAATCAGCGACACCATGTTGCCCTGCGCATCGGCTGTGGTCAGGTAGATCGTGTCACCATGCGCGAGCTGGCCCGCGGGGTAGCTACGGGCGGCACTGCGCGGGTCAATCAGCTTGCGTCGTTCGCTGGCGTAGTCCTTCGACACCAGCTCTTCGACTGGCACGTCGACGAAATCGAGGTCGGCATAGAAGTGCGCGCGATCCTCGAATGCCAGTTTCTTCGCCTCGGTGAACAGGTGCACATACTCGGGGCCCGTCGGATCGAGCATCCCGATGTCGTAGCCTTCGAGAATATTCAGTATCTGCAGCGCGGCGATGCCCTGACCATTAGGGGGCAGCTCCCAGACGTCGTAGCCCCTGTAGTTGGTCGATACAGGTTCGACCCAGGTCGAGCTATGCGCAGCGAGGTCTTCATAACTCAGGAAACCATCGTGCTCTGCCATGTAGTCGGCTATCGTGCGTGCAATACGCCCCTTGTAAAATGCATCACGACCGTCGCGCGCCAGTGTCTCGTAGGTATTGGCCAGGGCCGGGTTGCGGAACATCTCTCCTTTGCGTGGCGCCCGGCCATCGGGTGCAAAGACTTCGCTGAATCCGGGATAAGCCGATAGTCGCGGCACACTCCGGTCCCAGTAATACGCAATCAGCTCCGATACCGGGAAGCCCTCGCGGGCATACTCGATCGCCGGTGCCAGGATGGTCTTCATCGGCTTACTACCAAAACGATCGTGTAACTCGAACCAGCCATCGACTGCGCCAGGAACACTGACGGGCAGCGGACCGTGCGAGGGAATACTGTCGTAGTTATTGTCGATAAAGTATTTGAGCGTCAGGCTTTGCGGCGAGCGACCACTGGCATTGAGTCCATACAGTTTTTTCGACTTTGCATCCCAGACGATGGCGTAAAGATCGCCGCCAATACCACAGCCGGTTGGCTCCATCAGGCCCAGTGCGGCATTGGCCGCGATCGCTGCGTCTATGGCATTGCCACCTTCGCGCATGATCTGCAGCGCCACCTGGGTTGCCAGTGGCTGGCTGGTCGCGGCCATCGCGCGCGGGGCAATGACCTCAGACCGGGTCGCGAAAGACGCGCCGGTAAGACGGTCACCACCGTGCGCCACGGTCATCGTCAAAGCTAATAGAGGAAGCCATAAGATTCTGACTTTGTTAAGAAAATTTGCGGACATGCGCGGCTCCTGCGAAACATGCTGCTTATTCTATCAAGTGCGCGGGTACGCTTGTGGATGTAAAGGGTCTTTGACTTTTAGTAAAAATCACTTTACGGTGGTAAATGTAAAGGGTGTTTTACAGTCTGAGGAGATCGGGAATGCAAACGGAAAACGATGCTGTCAGCCGCGACAGCTTTTGGAAAACGCTGTCGCGCTCGTGCGGAACGGCCCGCGACCGACGCAACCAGCTCATCTTTACCGGGTGGATGTTTGCCTGGGGGATTTCGTGGATAGCGGCGCAGCGCTGGCTGCAATCAGGTAAACCCGATGGCGCGGTTGCCTGGCTCATCACGGTATCGCCGCTGATCTTCGCTGCACTGGCCCTCTACTATTACCTGCGCTTTTTGCGTCAAACCGATGAAATGGTCAGGCGCATCCAGGTCGAAGGTCTGGCGTTTGGTTTCGGTATTGGGGTGTTCTACATGCTGGCGATACAGATTTTCCAGGCTGCGGAAATCCTGCACGGTGACATCGCTGACGCTACAGCAGTCATGTTTATCTCATGGGCTGTCGGGATCGTTCTGGGTACCTGGAGATACCGTTGAAGAATCGTCTGCGTGTCTTGCGTGCCGAACGCGACTGGTCGCAGGCGACACTGGCTGATCGCCTGGAAGTGTCTCGTCAGACGGTCAACGCCATTGAGAATGGTCGCTACGATCCGGCATTGCCACTGGCTTTTCGTATCGCTGCTGTGTTCGATCTGACAATCGAAGATATTTTCCTGCCGGATGAAGCATGAGTGATTGCGTGACAGGTCATCAGCTATCACGTTCAAAACTGAATACTTCATCCACGGTGCGATCGAACTCGGCTGCAATTCGGAATGCGACTTCGAGTGATGGCGAATAGTTACCTCGCTCGATGGCAACGATGGTCTGTCGTGTTACCCCTACCCTCTCAGCCAGCTCTTGCTGCGTCCGACCGCCAGCCAGCTTACGCAGTTCGCGAATTCGATTGGTGATGTGACTTTTCTTTCGCCCCATCTCAGATACCACGGCGATAGTAAAGAAGTTGCAGTACGTAACGTGTCAGCTCCGACAGCACGAAGAACAACACCAATACATTGATTGTGGCTACCAGGCTTGCTGTCACCACGGCGATCAGCAAAGTCGATATGACACCGGCACCGAGTACGTACGAAGCCAGATAGGTGGCGCGTTGCGTGATCAACTGGTCGCGTTCGTCCTCCTCCGGACCCTCCTCAAGTGCTTTACGGCCGGCAATCAGGGCGTGCGCGATAATCGACACAATGATCGTCATGACAACTACAACGATCAACAATCCCTGTACCGATTCGAAATTGAGCACGTCGGCGCGGCGATACTCGTATAGCTTGAAGAAGTAATAGCCCCAGACCACCAGCATCGTCACCAGCGATGCCGTAATGCTTTTTTCCTGAAAAGTCATGCCCGCCCCTGATGTCTACTCTATATGACATCAATGTACAGTAAACCGGACATTACTGTCAAGTAGATTAGACATCGAGGTTTATCCGCCGAGTGGGCGCAGGAAAGCGCCATAAAGGCGCCAGCTAATAGTCCGCGTTACTCGACTTCGAGCAAAAGTACGCCACGTGCAGGGACTTCGAGGCCCGCAGCCAGCTTAGCCCGGGTATTGTCCATGACATGACGGACGCGGGTATGACCGGCCAGCATCTCACGGTAACGATCGAGATCGAGGTCCATCGCGGTGTCGTTCTTGTTCAATGCCACCATGATCTTGCTGTCATCGTCGTAACGGAAATAGACGTAGACACCATCAGCAGGGTAGTAATGCATCAGCTTGCCCGTGTGGATGGCAGGTTGTTGCTGGCGCCAGTTGAGCAAGGTGCGAAGAAATGACTGCGCTTCGCGTTGTTGTCGGGTCAGACCACGACCGGTGAATGCGTTGACTTTGTCACCCTGCCAACCACCGGGAAAGTCGCTGCGGATTAGTCCATGATCGCCTGATTCGCGATTGGCCATGAGAATCTCCGTACCGTAGTAAAACTGCGGTGTACCGCGGGTCGTGGCGATAAACGTCATCGCCATTTTCCAGGCTTCGAAGTTCTCGTTTAGCTGAGTATAGACCCGGCTCATGTCGTGGTTGTCGGCAAAAACCACGAGGTCATTGGGCGCAGCATAAACGACGTCGTTTGCCAGCATCCGATACAGGATAGTCATGCTGCTTTGCCAGTCATCCTCTTCAGTAAGGGCACGACGCAAGGCATCCTGCAGCGGAAAATCCATCAGCTCCGGTAGCCACGACACGTAGCCATCCCTGTTTTCCTTGCCACGCTGCCAGTACGCCACCACCACCGGGTTGATAGTCCATTGTTCGCCGACAATATTAAAGTCGGGGTATTCCTGCATGACGCGCCGTGTCCACTCGGCCATGAAGGCAGCATCCGCGTAGGGGTAGGTGTCCTGGCGTATCCCGGCCAGACCCAGGTACTCGATCCACCAGATGGTGTTTTGTATCAGGTAGTCCGCCATAAGTGGATTTTTCTGGTTCAGGTCCGGCATTGCCGGGACAAACCAGCCGCTAGCAAAAGCATCGAGATCGTACTCACTGGCGTATGGGTCATGTACGGCAACGCGCTCATGCGTTGTCGGCACGAACTCACCGCGATGATTGATCCAGTCAGCCGATGGCAGGTCTTCCATCCACCAGTGCCCGAGTCCACAGTGGTTGGCTATCATGTCCATGATCACACCGATGCCTTTTTCGCGCGCGGTTGCGACAAACTCGCGATACTCGTCATTGCTACCGAAGCGCGGGTCGACCTTGTAGAAATCGGTCGTGGCATAACCGTGATATGAGGTTCTCGGCATGGCGTTCTCGAGGACTGGGTTCAGCCATACCGCGGTAAATCCCATGTCGGCAATGTAGTCCAGGTGAGCCTGCATACCAGCGATATCGCCGCCATGGCGGTCCTGCCAGCCATCGCGATTAACCGGGTCGCCCATTGCCTCGATGTCGTCGTTGCCGGGGTCACCATTGGCAAAACGATCGGGTGTTACCAGGTAAATGGCGTCGTGGTTATCGTAGCCAAGCGTATACCCGTCCTGTGTATTCTTCTCGAGCAGGCGATAGTCATAAGCGACCTGTTCGTCACCCCGCGTGAACGTGATTTCGAACTCTCCCGGTGTCGCGTCATTGCTAATCTCAAGATAAAGAAACAGGTAATTTGGATTCTCCACTGTGGTCGAACGTTTAAGGGTAATAGCGGGATGGTCGATATGCGCCACCGCAAGCCCTATTGCATCGCCATAGACCAGCAACTGCAGCTCGCTTTCGACGAAGCCTTGCCACCAGAAAGGCGGCTCCACGCGCTCGACGACCTGTGCCCCGATATCAATCGACATGAGCAGCAAGCTCAAAAACAATACTGGATTACGCATACGTCCCCCGACCTCCGACTAAACCCACCTACACCGGACCTTCCTTGGCATAACTGCAGGCGCCAGTAACGCCTCGCCCAGGCCGAGACGGCTGGATGGCGGTCACCTTGCCCACGCGTCGAAACCGGGTTGCATTGCGAAACCCTTAAGCCGTGAAACCTCAAGAATCGGGGCCCACGTTTTCGCTACCGAACGAGGCGCAGGTCCAATGCAGAGCCCGGTATTCATTGCCTGCTCGCGTACGGCGGCAGCTTCTTCCGGACTCGCACCGACAAGAAACAGGCGGCCGCAGATCTTTGGGCATTGCAGCTGGCTGGCAGTGACCTCGAACTCGCGATAGGGCGCCATTAACACCGTTCCGGGTCGCGATCTTTCAATAATGCGTCGTTCAAGATCTTCCAGCTTTTCCGGACTGTTCATCGGCTTGAAAAAATAGATCACATCGAAACGGCCGTAGTCGTCAAACGCCAACGCGTCCCCGTGGATGACCTCAGTCATTCCATGATCGTCCAATCGCAATAATTCGCGGGCAGACTTGACGTAACCGAGGTCATACTCCAGTCCTGCCGCCTCATCAAAGAAGCGCGCCGCAGACAGTACCTTGAGACCGCCACCGCAGCCGATATCGATGAACCGCTTCGGCAAGCCACGCCGTTGCACCAGCAAAACCCGGTAAGCGGCATGCAAATGACGAAGGAACCGGCTTTGAGGCAGCCCAACATCCGGATAACAACCATGTCCTTCCGCCTGGGCATCCTGCTCTATAGGATTGAGCAATCGCTGTAGTCCCATAATGATGTCGTCTGAAACCTTCAACTGTTGTAACACTATCGGTTCTAGCTTCATTTCCGGATACAGCGGCACCGGCTCGCGATTCTGCTGTGCCCGAACCAATCCTTCGACTGCGTGCCATTGATTGAAGTCGCCTCGAAGCCGCGTCGCATCAGAGAGTAGCTTGCTCATGCCACCAGTATCGACCGACTCGCGATTAACCGCCGACATGCGCAGCAAAAACTGGGAAAACGACAGTACACGGTTACGGACCTCCGCCAATAACCGGTCGACCGTCGCGTCATTCTCAAGTTTATTGTCGAGCAAGTTTGCGATAGCAGAAGCCCGCTCGACAACTTCAGTTTCAATCTGCTGCAACGCAATCGTCAGTTCCGTGGCGGCGTCAGCGTCGATCATCTTCATGAGGCACGCATTACTCTGAGCTTCATCCGGTCGATTTATGACAGTGTAGTACAGATAACCGAAGGCCAGACTAATGGGTAACTTTTTTCGGCCCCGGTTTTCGGTTGCCAATGCGCAGGCACAAAAAAGCCGCCACGAGGACGGCTTTTCCGCGATTGGTTTTGCCAATCAATCCTCGGCAGCTTCTTCCTGTTCGGGCTGCGGACGATCGACCAGCTGCACCAATGCCATCGGCGCGGCGTCGCCAGGACGCGGACCCATCTTCAGGATGCGAACATAACCACCAGGCCGATCCTTGTACCGCGGACCGAGCTCGTTAAAGAGCTTGGTGACAGCGCTGCGATTGCGCAGACGATCGAAGGCACGACGGCGACGGTCGACGCCATCGGTCTTGGCCATCGTGATCAGCGGCTCAACGACACGACGCAACTCTTTCGCCTTGGGTACGGTCGTACGAATCTGCTCGTGCTCGAACAGCGATGCCGACATGTTGCGGAACATCGCACGCCGATGCGGGCTATTGCGATTGAGTTTACGTCCGGATTTGCGGTGTCTCATGATCTTTGCTCAATTCTGTGTTGATAGCGGCAATTAGCGCAGGCTCGGTGGCGGCCAGTTGGCCAGCTTCGTACCCAGCGCCAGGCCATGACTGGCCAGTACTTCCTTGATCTCGGTCAGTGACTTCTTACCCAGGTTCGGCGTACGCAGCAGCTCGACCTCGGTACGCTGGACCAGATCGCCAATGTAGTTGATGCTTTCCGCCTTGAGGCAGTTGGCCGAACGCACGGTCAGCTCGAGCTCGTCCACTGGCCGCAGCAGGATCGGGTCGATCTGCGATTCGGCGTAGGCACGCGCACGTTCTTCCTGGCCCTGCAGGTCGACGAACACGCTGAGCTGATCCTTCAGGATCGAGCCGGCGCGACGAATGGCTTCCTCAGCATCGATAGTGCCATTGGTCTCGATGTCGATCAGCAGCTTATCGAGGTCGGTACGCTGTTCGACACGCGCCGCATCCACCGTGTACGACACGCGCCGTACCGGGCTGAACGAGGCATCGAGTTGCAGTCGTCCAATCGGCCCTGCGATTTCTTCGAAACGAATTCGTTGTGCTGCCGGCTGATAACCACGACCACGGATGATCTTGAGCCGCATGTTCAGCTCACCACTCGAAGTCAGGTTAGCAATGACGTGATCAGTGTTGAGCACTTCAACGTCATGGTCGATCTGGATGTCGCCAGCAGTGACCGGTCCTGGTCCCTTCTTCGACAGGGCCAGCACGGCTTCATCGCGCTGGTGCATCTTGATGGCAACACCCTTGAGGTTCAGCAGGATGTCGACAACGTCTTCCTGCACGCCCTCGATACTGGTGTACTCGTGTAGCACCCCGTCAATTTCCGCTTCGACGATAGCCGCACCGGGCATCGAGGACAGCAGGATACGACGCAGCGCATTGCCGAGCGTGTGACCGAAACCGCGTTCCAGCGGCTCGATCGTCACCTTGGCGCGGTGGTCAGTGACCGACTGCACCCGCACGACGCGTGGCTTAAGGAATTCCGAAACCGATGCCTCCATCTGGCATACCTCTCAAAAACTAGCTTGAATTACTTCGAATACAATTCGACGACGAGGTTCTCATTAATATCAGGGAGAATTTCGTCGCGATCCGGCACCGCTTTGAACGTACCGGTCATTTTCGATTCTTCGACCTCGACCCAGTCGGGACGACCGACCTGCGAGGCAATACTCATGGCGTTCTCGATACGCGCCTGCTTTTTCGCTTTCTCGCGCACCCGTACTATGTCACCGGCCTGCACCTGGTAAGACGGGATATTAACGAGTTGCTCGTTGACCTCGATGGCCTTATGGCGTACCAGCTGACGAGCCTCGGCGCGCGTCGACGCAAAGCCCATGCGATAGACCACGTTATCCAGACGCGTCTCGAGCAGCTTCAACAGGTTCTCACCGGTCGAGCCCTTCTGCTGTGCCGCGGCTTTGTAGTAGTTGCGGAACTGCTTTTCCAGCACACCGTACATACGACGCAGCTTCTGCTTCTCGCGCAGCTGCAGACCGTAGTCCGACAGACGTGGACGACGCTGTGGCGCGCCACCCGGCGGCACCTGCGCCTTGCACTTGGAGTCCAGCGGTCGTACGCCACTCTTGAGGAACAAATCAGTTCCCTCGCGACGCGACAGCTTACATTTTGGTCCGGTATATCTCGCCATCTCTATTCCTCAGACGCGGCGTTTCTTCGGCGGACGACAACCGTTATGCGGTATAGGCGTCACATCCGAAATAAAGGTGATACGAAAGCCGACGGCATTCAGTGCGCGTACGGCAGATTCGCGACCGGGGCCTGGCCCACGGACACGAACTTCGACGTTCTTGACGCCGTATTCCTTGGCTGCAGTGCCGGCCTTCTCGGCAGCGACCTGGGCAGCGAACGGTGTCGACTTACGCGACCCGCGGAAGCCACAGCCACCGGCCGTCGCCCATGACAACGCATTGCCCTGGCGGTCGGTGATCGTGATGATCGTATTGTTGAACGACGCATGGATATGCGCGATCGCATCTACGACCGTTTTCTTGACCTTCTTGCGAGGTGCACTCTTAGCTTGAGCCATTACTGATTACTTCCTGATGATCCGACGCGGACCCTTGCGGGTACGGGCGTTGGTTTGGGTACGCTGGCCACGCAGCGGCAAGCCACGACGGTGGCGAATACCACGGTAAGTACCCAGATCCATCAATCGCTTGATGTTCATCGAGGTCTCACGCCGCAGGTCACCTTCGACCGTCAGTTTCGTGATTTCTTCACGCAACTTGTCGACTTCCGGCTCAGTCAGATCCTTGATCTTCGTGTCCGGTGCCACACCTGCGTTGTCGCAGATTTTTTGCGCAGTCGAACGACCCACACCAAAGATGTGTGTCAGCGAGATCACTGCATGTTTGTGATCGGGGATATTGATGCCCGCGATACGTGCCATAGTTCCTTCCTTAACCCTGCCGCTGCTTGTGACGCGGATCTTTGCAAATCACACGCAGCACGCGTTTACGCCGCACAATCTTGCAATTGCGGCACATTTTCTTGACTGATGCTCTGACTTTCATACTTGTCTCCAACCGCTCACTGGCGGACCTGTCCCGTGCGACCGTAACCGCGCAGGTTGGCCTTCTTCATCAGGCC
>JABDKV010000105.1 GCA_013002045.1 Gammaproteobacteria bacterium | reverse complement strand
CCGATCGGCCGTAACTCGCCGCAAAAGGTCCCGCACGGTCTCTACGCCGAGAAGTTCAGCGGTACTGCCTTCACAGCACCCAAAGCGCGTAACTTTCGCACCTGGTTCTATCGTATTCGTCCCTCGGTCACGACCGTCGGATTCGCGCCGCTCGAACACCCGACCGTCTTGACCGCACCGCTCGACACAGTCGTTCCACCCGACCCGATACGCTGGGATCCGTTGCCGGTGCCGGACAGCGAAACCGATTTCATCGACGGACTGTACACGTTAGCCGCCTGTGGCGATGCCGGCGCCCAGACAGGCGCCGCGATTCACCTCTACTGCGCCAACCGCTCAATGACAGAACGGTTTTTTTATTCCAGCGATGGCGAATTCATGATCGTGCCCGAACTCGGCGCATTGACCATCCATACCGAGTGCGGCGTACTGGAAACACCACCTGGCCACATCGCTGTGATCCCGCGTGGCATGCGTTTCCGTGTTGAATTGCAGGACGAGCAAGCCCGCGGCTATGTCTGCGAAAACTATGGCGCGATGTTTGAGCTGCCCGAGCGCGGCCCTATTGGCTCAGACAGCCTCGCCAACAGCCGCGATTTTGAAGCACCTGTGGCTGCATATGACGATCGCGAAGGCGACTTCGAGCTGGTGTGCAAGCTGGACGGCCGTTTTTTCAGCGCGAAAATCGGTCACTCGCCACTCGATGTCGTCGCCTGGCATGGCACGCTTTATCCGTACCGCTACGACCTGTGGCGATTCAACACCATTGGCTCCATCTCCTACGATCACCCCGACCCGTCGATTTTCACAGTGCTGACCTCGCAATCCGATACGCCGGGCACGGCCAATGTCGACTTCGTGATTTTCCCGCCGCGCTGGCTGGTCATGGAAGATACATTCCGGCCGCCGTGGTACCACCGCAATGTCATGTCGGAGTTCATGGGGCTGATCAAAGGTGTTTACGATGCCAAGCCCTCAGGTGGCTTTGCGCCGGGCGCGTCGAGCCTGCATAACAGCATGTCGCCCCACGGTCCCGATGCAGCGGCCTGGGAAAAAGCCAGCAATACCAAACTGCAACCGGAAAAGCTGGATGACACCATGGCCTTCATGTTCGAGTCACGTTACCTGATCCGACCAACATCACAGGCCCTGACCTCGCCACAGCGACAGGCCGACTATCTCGACGTCTGGTCTGGTCTCCAGCGGCGCTTCAAAAAAGACTAATTTCTATCCTGCTGTCTCTGACGTCGCCGTTGCTGCTGTTGTTGATGCAGTCGTCGTCGCTGTTGCTCTGCACGCGAGCGCCGCTGCAATTCCTGCCAGGCGCGCCGGCGTTGCTCAGGTGTCATCTGGCGAAACCGCTGACGTAGCTTCCGGCGCTCGGCTGGCGATAGCTGGCGAAACTTTTGCTGGCGCTCGCGGATCAGCTGTCGTTGTGCCGGACTCAGCTGGCGATATTGCTCGAGTTTCTTCAGCATCTCCTGGCGTTGTTTCGGCGGCAGTTGCTGCCAGCGATTAAAGCGTTTTGCCATGGCAGCGCGCTGCTCAGGGTCCATTGCCAGCCAGCGCTCGGCACCGAGTGCGAGTCGCTCACGTTGCTGCGGTTCCAGTTGCTCCCAGCGCTCGGCATGTTTGCGCAGTACACGCTGTTGCTCGGCGCTGAGATCTTCCCAGCCAGTTGCATGACTGACGCCACACAGCAACAGCGAAGCGATGACAATGGCCTGTATCAAGAATTTCATTGCTCTTCCTCATCGGTATCCGGGTTATCCCCGGCATCGTCCGTTCCGATCTCGTCATCATCGTTGTCGTCGAGATCGTCCGGATGTATCCATGTGCCGTCTTCCTCGACCAGTGTGCCGAGGTAATCGAGAAAATCGAATGACGGCGGCTCCTGCTCCGCCACTGCCGGACTTAGCAGCAGAAAAGTAGCCAGCAGCACCCTTAGTTCAGCCTGCATCGGCATCCTGTTCCAGCATCCACGCCAGGAACTCCATATCCTCGAGTAATTCCAGTTCCATGGCTGCGGACATCTCATCGTCACTGAGGTCGGGTAGCACGACTTCGCCAGCAGGCTCACGCACGACCAGTATTGCTATGACGGCGACTGCCGCAGCAGCCGTCGCCGGCAGCGCCCAGCCGAAAGAAGGTCGGTCCTGCATCTCGTCTACCGCTGCTGCTCGCGCCAGGCGCAGGCGACGACCGATGTCATCGGGTACGGGCTGCTGCTCCACTGATTTTTTGGCGGCTTCGATTAACTTGTCTTCGTTCATTTGTCTGCCTCCTCGAGGAGCCTGCGCAATTTAGCCAGCGCCCTGGAGTAATGGGTCTTTACACTACCTTGTGACACCCCCACGGCGGTAGCGGTTGCAGCAACATCCATACCTTCGACGGCACGCAGCAGGAAAACCTGTTTCTGCCGTAGCGGCAATGCGGTCAGCGCTTCGAGTACGCGATCGCGGCTCGAATCGAGATCGACGCGTCGTTCCGGTTCGTCACTGTCGCGCGCCGGGGTGAAGCTGGCCGGGTCGGGGCTGTCGTCGTCGCGTCGAAACGCGTTAAACAGCGAGAACAACCTGCCATGACGTTGCCGCCGGCGATGACAATCGCGAATCCTGTTCTGCAATATTCGAAAGAACAGCGGTCGCCATTGTGCGGCCGGACGCGTGGCGTACTTGCGTACCAGTGTCAGCATCGTGTCCTGCACGATATCCAGCGCATCATCGGGATTATTAACTGCAACATTTGCCATCGACCATGCCTGCCGTTCAACGTCGGCCAGGAATCGATCCATTTCCGATTGCGCTGCGTTCATCGATCGATCCGGCCAGGGATTGGGGGAGGAACCAGTACGTGCCCGGGCAAACTACCCGGGCACATACTGACACTGGTCTGCGGTTGCCGTAGTGCATTACGGTTGTGGCATGGCCAGTACAAAACTCGCACGGGGTGTCACAAAACCGTCGGTGTCCGGATTATAACGAACATGCGCTGTAATCCTGTGCATGACGGCACCGCTATCGAGTTGACGGTCGAGTTCGTCGACCATGGCGGCGAATTCGCGGTAGATATGCAACTCGCCACTGCCTCTGACCTTGACCGCATAAATCCCGCTACCCGATTCGGTTGGCAATAATATTGCGCTTTCGAGCGGATTGCTGATGTCGAGTGGCACACCACGCAGCTTTAACAGTTCACGCGCTGCCGACAGGTCGATATCGATCTGGTCCGCCGTGAGGCTGTGAAATGGCATGGCGCTTCCACCAGCCCAGCCGACGTAGAGCGTGCCGGGTCGTTGCTCGGTCGCGATATCGATGACTGTGCGTGCGTTAAAGTCAGCTGGTGCGGCACCAAAGTCATTGACCAGGCCGCGCACCCGCACAAAGTCGTCAGTCTGTAGCGTGTCAAGGGACATTGCACCGGTATCGATCTCGTAGTGATCGGGATCGGCATCGAGATCCGGCGCCGCGCCAGTACCGCTGAAATCAAATACGGCCGGGCGCCGCCCATTAAGAAAATACCAGTCGACTGCAAGCGGTTCTGCGGTGACGACCCTTGCTGTCATCTGGTTCATACGCATTGCGACCCGGCCGTCGGTGGCATCGAGCGTGCGGTCGTCGCTGAGCTCGCCAAAGGCAACGATGCGTTGACCGACCGAGATGCTGTCGATGCTGAGATCGGCATTGTTTACCCCTGGCGCAGTGACGGTGGTTGTTGATCCCAGCAGAACTGTGCCACTGCCGCGGAACACCTCGACACCATCGCTGTATTCGATACGGGCACCGCGTACGGTCAGGCTGTCGCCGCTGCGGGCGGTCACGAT
>JABDKV010000101.1 GCA_013002045.1 Gammaproteobacteria bacterium | reverse complement strand
TGGGTTGGTATGCAGGCCTTCGTAAATATCGGTGTATCGATGGGTGCGTTGCCAACCAAGGGGCTGACACTGCCGCTGATCAGTTACGGTGGTAGCAGTCTGCTGGTCAGTTGCATTGCGCTGGCACTGGTTTTGCGCGTGCATCACGAGACTACGCTCAGCAGTCGTGCGGCGTCTCCACGCAAACGGGCGCCGGCCCGCCGCCGGAGGACGCAATGACCGCGGTGCTGATCATGGCAGGTGGGACCGGTGGTCATGTGTACCCGGCGCTGGCGGTCGCGGCTGCGCTGCGTCAGGACAGTCACTACGTCAGTTGGGTGGGCACGCGTACCGGGCTCGAGTCCCAGGTGGTGCCGGCGGCCGATATAGCCATCGACTGGATAAAAGTCAGTGGTTTGCGTGGCCATGGCCTGTTTAGCTGGTTGCTGGCACCGTTCCGACTGGTTGCAGCGCTGTTCCAGGCATTGCAAATCGTTTACCGGCGCAAGCCGGGTGTCGTTCTCGGTATGGGTGGTTTTGTTGCTGGTCCGGGTGGCGTTGCTGCCTGGCTGCTGCGGCGGCCGTTGGTTATTCATGAACAAAACGCGGTGGCTGGCCTGACCAATCGCTTACTGGCACCGCTGGCCACCGAAGTCTTGCAGGCTTTCCCGGGCGCGTTTGCCGACAAGATCGCAGCGCAGACGGTTGGCAATCCGGTGCGCGACTCTATTGTGCAGCTGGCTGCGCCACGTGATCGCATGCTGACGCGTAGCGGTCCGGTGCGGCTGCTGGTCCTGGGCGGTAGCCAGGGCGCGTTGGCGTTGAACGAGAATGTCCCCGCGGCCCTCGCTGCGATGGACGCAATCGTTCGGCCGGAAGTCTGGCACCAGGCCGGCGCACGCACCTACAACCTGGCAGAGCGCGCGTACGCAGAGCACCGCATGGAAGCGCGTATCGAGCCGTTTATCGATGACATGGCAGCCGCTTATGCCTGGGCCGACCTGGTTGTTTGTCGTGCCGGGGCGCTGACTGTGGCGGAACTTGCAGCTGCCGGTGTGGCGGCTATTTTCGTTCCGTATCCATTGTCAATCGACGATCACCAGACACTCAATGCAGGTTACCTGGTCGATGCCGGTGCCGCGCGCCTGATTCCGCAGGCACAGCTCGATGCGACGCGGCTGGCGCGGGAACTGGAAACGTTGTGCGGCGATCGCGCGCGCTTGCTGAAGATGGCAGAAAACGCGCGCAGTGCCAGCGTGAGCAATGCCACCAGCGCGGTTCGCGACAAATGCCTGCAGGCAGCGGCGGGGGTGCGACATGACTGATCGCATGCGCCGTATCAATACGATTCATTTCGTCGGCATCGGTGGTGTCGGTATGGGTGGCATCGCCGAGGTGCTTATTAATCTCGGCTACGCCGTGCAAGGTTCGGACTTGCGCCAGAGCAGTGCTACCGAGCGGCTCGAAGACCTCGGTGCACGGGTATTTATCGGTCACGACGCCAGTCACATTACGGGTGCCGATGTCGTTGTCGTCTCCAGTGCGGTTGCTGCCGACAACAACGAAGTCGTTGCTGCGCATGAGCAACGTATCCCCGTGGTGCCACGTGCCGAGATGCTGGCCGAGCTGATGCGCTTCCGTTATGGCATTGCAGTAGCCGGGACCCATGGTAAGACCACGACTACCAGCCTGATCGCATCGGTGCTGGCCGAAGGCGGCGAGGACCCGACCTTTGTCATCGGTGGACGATTGCAAAGTGCCGGCAGCAATGCACGGCTGGGAAGCGGTCGCTACCTGGTTGCAGAAGCAGACGAAAGCGACGCCTCGTTTATCCACCTGCAGCCGATGATCACGATAGTCACCAATGTCGACGCCGATCACCTTGAAACCTATGGCGGTGACATCCAGCGACTGCGAAGCTCGTTCCTCGATTTTCTGCACAACCTGCCTTTCTATGGCCTGGCGGTGGTATGCATCGACGATCCCGGTGTGCGAGAACTGCTGCCCTCCATCTCGCGCAGCATCGTCACCTACGGCCTGGGTGACGATGCAGATGTACGTGCCACCGCGATACGTCGTGACGGCATGGAAACCCATTTCACTGTCACTGAGCCCGGCTATCAGCCGCTTGATGTCGTGCTGCGCCTGCCGGGGGAGCACAACGTGCTGAACGCGCTGGCGGCGATTGTGACCGCACGCGAGCTTGGCATAGAGGATGGTGCAATACACCGGGCGCTGGCCGGCTTCTCCGGTATCGAGCGTCGCTTCCAGGTGCTTGGCGAGGTTGAGACGGCCGTTGGCAATGTCATGATCGTCGACGACTACGGGCATCACCCGACAGAAATCGAAGCCACGATGGAAGCGGCCCGCCACGGCTGGCCTGACAGGCGCCTGGTCGTCGCCTTCCAGCCACACCGCTTTACCCGCACACGCGACCTGCTCGACGATTTCGCCCAGGTGCTGGCAGAGGCCGATGCGCTGGTGTTGACCGAGGTCTACAGTGCGGGCGAAGAGCCTATCGCTGGTGCCGATGGTCGAGCTATCGCTCGCGCCGTGCGCAGCCGTGGGCGCGTCGAACCGGTTTTTGTAGAAGACGTCGAGGCATTGCCCGAATCGCTTCCGGGTGTGCTGCATGACGGCGATCTGCTGTTGTTGCTCGGTGCCGGGAACATCGGTGCGGTCGCCGGGCAGTTGCCCAATGACCTGGCAGGTGGCGCGACATGACGGCGTTGTCTGACATGAGCCTGCGCGGCGAGCTGCGTCACAACGAGCCGATGTCCGAACATACTTCGTGGCGTGTCGGTGGTGCGGCGGAGCTGTGGTACCGACCGGCGGATCTTGACGATCTTGGCGCATTTATAGCCGGGGTGCCGCAGGATATGGACATTCACTGGGTTGGGCTGGGTAGCAACCTGCTGGTCCGCGATGGTGGGCTGCCCGGCGCAGTCATCAGTACCCACAAGGTTCTCGATCGCATTGCCCAGCAGCGCGATGGCCGCGTTTACGTCCAGGCAGGGGTCGCCTGCGCCAAGCTTGCCCGCCAGTGCTCGCGTTGGGGGCTGGGGCCGGCCGAGTTTTTCGCCGGCATACCCGGCACCATCGGCGGCGCCCTGGCGATGAATGCCGGTGCGTTTGGTGGCGAGACATGGGAGCGCGTTATCGCTGTCGATGTCATCGGCCGCGATGGCGAAGTGCGTCGACGCGAACGCAACGAATATGAGATTTCCTATCGCCAGGTCGTTGCCCCGGCCGAGGAATGGTACGTCGGCGCGCAGTTCGGTTTCGACCAGGGCGCGGCGACGGGACGCGAGGCGATCCGCGAACTGCTGGCGCGACGTAAAGCAACCCAGCCGATTGGCCTGCCCAGTTGCGGCTCGGTATTTCGCAATCCACCAGACGACCATGCAGCCCGCCTGATCGAAACAGCTGGCCTCAAGGGGGTTGCCATCGGCGGCGCGCGGGTATCGGAAATGCACGCCAATTTCATCATCAATGAGGGCGAGGCCAGTGCGGCCGATATTGAACAGCTCATTGCGCTCATTCAGAAGGTGGTAGCTGAAAAGCACGGCGTCGAACTGATGGCCGAAGTGCATGTTGTCGGCCAACACGCGGAGGGCACGGTATGACGACGATTACCGATCCGCGTCAGTTTGGTCGGGTGGCTGTGCTACTGGGTGGTGATTCTGCCGAACGCGAAATCTCGCTGATGAGCGGTGAAGCCGTGCTCAAGGGATTGCTCGCCAACGAGGTCGACGCAATAGGCTTCGATCCGGCCAAAGAGTCATTAACTGAATTGCGCAGAAACGGTGTCGACCGGGTGTTCAATGCCCTGCACGGGCGGGCCGGTGAGGGTGGTGTCGTACAGGGCGCACTGGAAGCGATGGGCCTGCCTTATACCGGGAGTGGCGTGCTGGGATCGGCGCTGGCCCTCGACAAGGTGCGTAGCAAGCAGCTGTTTACCGCTGTTGGACTGTCAACACCCGCCTGGTTGGCCGTCAGCAGCGCCGCTGAGCTGGACCAAGTCGAAGCAGAGATTGGATTCCCGTGTGTGGTCAAGCCGGCCAGCGAAGGCTCGAGTGTTGCCGTCACGCGTGTCGATTCGATTAGCAATCTCGCGGCAGCGTGGGAGGCGGCCTGTTCCGCCGACCCGGTGGTGCTGATCGAGCAGTTGATCGACGGGGATGAATTTACCGCCGGCATTCTGGGTGCCGACGCCTTGCCGCTGATTCATATCGAAACGAACAACGTGTTCTACGATTACGACGCCAAGTACGTCAGCGATGAGACGCAGTACCACTGCCCGTGCGGGTTGCCACAGGCGCAGGAAACCGAGCTGCGTGACCAGAGCCTGGCTGCCTTTCATGCCGTTGCCGCTCATGGCTGGGGTCGGGTCGACTTCATGCTGGATAACAATGGTGTGGCCCAGTTCCTCGAGGTCAACACCATTCCCGGGATGACCTCGCATAGCCTGGTGCCGAAAGCTGCTGCCGCTACGGGCATGAGTTTCGAGCAGCTGGTGTGGCGCATTCTCGAGCTCACCTTGGCGGAGGGCGGACAATGAGTGTGCGTCGCAAGAAAGCCAATCGCCGCAAGCAGCCACCGAAGGACTATAGCGGCGTGTTGCAACGCCTGCTACGCCTGCTGCGCAACAGCGTCATCGCGGCCACTGTGGTGGTGTTGTGCTGGGGCCTGGTAATCATGCTCGACCGACCCGTTACCCGCGTCACCATCGACGGCAGTTTCGAAAGGGTTACAGCTGCCCATCTGGAAGGTGTGGTTCGCGGTTTCCTGCCGGCCGGTGTGTTGACTGTAGATCTGGCCTCCATGCGGAGCACGCTGGGAACGCTTGAGTGGGTCGATCGGGTCAGCATCGAGCGGCGTTGGCCCGACGAGTTGCATGTCACGGTGACTGAACAGGTGCCGGCAGCGCGTTGGGGAGAAAACGGACTGTTGAATGTACGTGGTGAGTTGTTTGTTGAGCATGCAAGGCACATACCGGCTGAACTGCCGCGCCTGAGCGGGCCCGACGGCAGCGAGTGGCAGGTGGCACAGCGTTACCTGGCGATGCGCGACAAGTTGCTGCAAGTCGGACTCACCCTCAGTGAATTGCAGCTCGATGCACGCGGTGCGTGGCAGGCGCGGCTAGCCAACGGAATTGAAGTGCGACTCGGTCGCGAGGAATCCGATCGTCGTATTGGGCTGTTCGTCGACATTGTCGCACCGATGATCACAACCAGGGCAAAAAAGGTGGCTTATATCGACATGCGTTACAGCAACGGTTTCGCAATTGGATGGGTAGATGGCGCGCCGTCACTGCGTCATGCGGGAGCGCTATCCGATGCCTAAGCGTAGTGATCGAAAGCTGGTGGTCGGGCTGGATATTGGCACCTCGAAAGTCGTGGCAATCGTGGGCGAAGTTAACGTCGATAACGAACTCGAGGTCATCGGTGTTGGTTCACATCCGTCACGCGGGCTCAAGAAGGGCGTTGTCGTCAATATCGAGTCGACGGTGCAATCGATTCAGCGCGCCGTCGAAGAAGCTGAATTGATGGCGGGTTGCGAGATCCATTCTGTTTACACCGGCATTGCCGGCAGCCATGTGCGCAGCCTCAATTCGCACGGCATCGTCGCTATCCGCGAGAAAGAGGTTACCGCCGGCGATGTCGATCGCGTGATCGATGCGGCACGCGCAGTAGCGATTCCGGCTGACCAGAAGATTCTGCACATCCTGCCGCAGGAATTCGTCATCGATAACCAGGAAGGCATCCGCGAGCCGGTTGGTATGTCGGGTGTGCGCCTGGAGGCCAAAGTGCACATGGTGACGGGGGCCGACAGTGCTGCGCAGAACATCGTCAAGTGCGTACAACGCTGCGGGCTCGAGGTCGATGACATCGTGCTGGAGCAGCTGGCGTCGAGCTACGCCGTGTTGACTGAGGACGAGAAAGAGCTCGGTGTCTGCCTGGTGGACATCGGTGGTGGTACGACCGATATAGCGGTATTTACCGGTGGTGCGATTCAGCACACGGCGGTAATCCCGATTGCAGGGGATCAGGTCACCAACGATATCGCCGTCTCGATGCGCACCCCGACGCATCACGCCGAAGAGATAAAGATGCGTTATGCCTGCGCGCTGTCACAGCTGGCCAATCCTGACGAAACCATCGAGGTGCCCAGTGTCGGTGACCGGCCACCACGACGACTGGCGCGCCAGACACTGGCTGAAATCGTCGAGCCGCGCTACGAGGAACTGTTCTGCCTGATCCAGGAAGAACTGCGTCGTAGTGGTTTCGAAGAACTGATCGCCGCCGGCTACGTGCTAACAGGCGGCACGTCGAAGATGGAAGGCGCTGTTGAACTGGCAGAGGAAGTCTTTCATACACCGGTACGACTGGGTGTGCCGCAATACGTGACCGGGCTGGTCGACGTGGTGCGCAACCCGATCCATGCGACCGGTGTGGGATTGCTTTTATACGGACTCGAAAACTTTGCACGACGCCAGGAACAGGCACCGCTGGGCAGTGGCCTGCGCGATGTCTGGGAACGGATGCGTGCGTGGTTCCAGGGGAATTTTTGAATGGACGACGATAACAACGAAAACATATACGACGACCAGTTGGGTTTTGATTTTGATTGCCAAGAGAGAGGAGAAACAACCATGTTCGAGCTGATGGACTCATACAGCCAGAACGCTGTCATAAAGGTACTAGGTGTCGGTGGTGGCGGTGGAAACGCCGTTGCCCACATGGTGCGTACCGGAATTGACGGTGTCGATTTTATTTGTGCTAACACCGATGCACAGGCGCTGAAAAACGTAAACGTGCCGACGTCGTTGCAGATCGGTTGCAACATCACCAAGGGTCTTGGAGCCGGCTCTGATCCCGAAACCGGTCGCCAGGCCGCGATGGAGGACCGTGATCGTATCCAGGAGGTGATCGAAGGCAGCGACATGCTGTTCATTACCGCTGGTATGGGCGGTGGTACCGGAACCGGGGCGGCGCCGGTAGTCGCACAGGTGGCAAAAGAGCTAGGTATCCTGACGGTGGCGGTAGTCACCAAGCCTTTCAACATGGAAGGGACCAAGCGGATGCAGATTGCCGACGCCGGTATCGGTGAGTTGTCGCGGTTTTGCGATTCGCTGATCACCATCCCCAACCAGAAGCTGCTCAGTGTGCTGGGTCACAACACGACCCTGCTCGATGCCTTCGGCTCGGCCAACGATGTACTGCAGGGTGCGGTGCAGGGTATTGCCGAGTTAATCACACGACCCGGTCTGATCAACGTCGACTTTGCTGATGTACGTACCGTAATGGCAGAGATGGGTATGGCGATGATGGGTTCCGGTTGCGGTACCGGGGAGGAGCGCGCACGCGAAGCCGCCGAGGCAGCTGTTTCGAGCCCGCTGCTCGAAGACATCGACCTGGCCGGCGCCAATGGCGTGCTGGTCAACGTCACCGCCGGTAAAGACCTCTCCATCGGGGAATTCGAGGAAGTCGGGACCACGGTCAAGGAGTTTGCCTCGGACGAGGCGACGGTGGTCATCGGTACGGTTATCGATCCGGATATGGAAGACAGCCTGCGAGTCACTGTCGTGGCCACCGGGCTGGGTCGGCCTGCCGTATCGGTGCAGCCGGCGCCGGTGCGTCCGGTCGCGGCAACCCCGCGTCCAACCAACCCCGGTGGCGAGCCCAATTACAACGAACTTGATCGTCCGGCAGTGCAACGCAAGCGTGCGGTCGGTGATGGCGTCGTAGGTGGTGGCTCGGCAGCCGAGGAACTGTTGGATATTCCAGCGTTCTTAAGACGACAGGCAGACTGAACCGAGTACAGAAGGGCTCGGAGAATCAATTATTTGCGCGAGTTTTTAAGTTTATGTTAGCGTATCGCGCCGTTGAAAAACCCGGGACCGGGTTCGGGACGACTATATGATCAGACAATGCACCCTGAGAAATTCGATTCGCGCCACGGGCGTCGGACTCCATACGGGCAAGAAGGTCTATATGACCTTGCGACCGGCAGCGCCGGACACGGGTATCGTGTTCCGCCGTGTCGATCTGGACCCGGTTGTGGATATACCGGCCGATGCCTACCTGGTGGGAGAGGCCTTTCTCGGGACTGTGCTGATCAAAGACGATGTCCGTGTGTCGACTGTCGAACATCTCCTCTCGGCGATGGCCGGCCTCGGCATCGATAATGTCTACGTCGATCTCAGTGCCGGCGAAGTGCCAATCATGGATGGCAGCGCCGGCCCCTTCGTATTCCTGTTGCAATCAGCCGGCATAGAAGAACAGAACGCCGCCAAGCGTTTTGTCCGTATTTGCAAACCCGTCCGGGTAGAACAGGGTGACGCCTGGGCGGAGTTTCATCCACATGACGGCTACCGGCTCGAGTTCGAAATCGAGTTCGATCACCCGGTGTTCAAGAAACACACCCAACAAGGTGCAATCGATTTTTCGACCACCGCCTTCCTGCGTGAGATATCACGTGCGCGTACGTTTGGGTTCATGCGCGATGTGGAAAAATTGCGTCAGCAGAACCTGACCCTGGGAGGCAACATGGATAACGCGGTCGTCCTCGACGATTACCGCGTTCTCAATGAAGACGGACTGCGCTACGAAGACGAATTCGTCAAGCACAAGATCCTGGATGCGATAGGCGATATCTACCTGTTGGGGCACAGCCTGATCGGACGATTCTCCGGGTTCAAGTCCGGGCATGCGCTTAACAACCAGCTACTGCGCGCAACCCTCGAGGATGAGGCCGCCTGGGAAGAGGTTACGTTCGAGGACGAGGCCCACGCGCCGCTGGGGTACCTGACCCCCGCTGCAGCGCAATAGAAAACGCAGCTAAGTCCCTGATCTGACATAATCGCCGCCTGGAATGAGGGGCGATTGCATACTGGCGACTCAGGTGCCGGCGCGGACCCTGACTCGCGCCTTTTGCAAACTATGTCCTTGTTTCGTATTCAATGATGTGAGAATGTCCTCGGCACGGTAGCGTAGCTGAGCCGCCCAGGCCGAAGAATCGGCGACGATAGTGAGCATTTCGTCACCAATCGAGGCCGCCACGATATGTGGCCGGACCGGCTCTGGAGCGAGTTGCCTGACCACCTGGGTCAGGTCTTCGACCTCCTGACTGCGTTGGACCAGGTGACCGAACAGATTGTCGCGGCCTTTGAGCAGGTCTTTTAGGGGTAGGGGCTTGTTAGTGGCCAAAGGGGAGACTCGCTTAAGCCGTCAGGGCTTACGGAATGTCTGACTAAATGAATTTAATCATATTAACAAAAAGCCGTGGCACTTCACGGCAGATCGACCTGAAAGCGCCACGCGCGCTGGCAGTGGCAATGTCATTGTTCCTGATCGTCGGTGCAATGATATTTGCCGGTGGTTACTACGTTGCTGCAAACACCATCCAGATCGACCCGGATGTTCGCATTGTGGAGTTGCAGCAAACAATCGATCAGCGCGATGCCGAACTCGCCGAGGTGCGTAAAACCTCAAGCGAGAATATCGATGCATTGTCTGGCCGCATTGGCCAGTTGCAGGCTCATGTCATTCGCCTCAATGCACTGGGTGCACGACTGTCGCAAATGGCCGCACTCGATGACGGCGAATTCGACTTCGATAGCCAGCCTGCTCGCGGTGGTCCGCAGCTGCGTGCCGGTAGCGAAGTTTCGGTGGGTGGACTCAATAGTGAACTTGGCGATCTCGAGCACCTGTTAACTGATCGCGAACAACAGCTCGGCGTGCTTGAGGAATTACTGCTGAAACGCAATCTGCACGAACAGGTGCATCCCGAGGGATGGCCGGTGTCGTCGGGGTGGATTTCGTCCTACTACGGCAAACGCACCGACCCCTTCAGTGGCAAGCCGGCGCGTCATGAAGGTCTCGATTTCGCCGGTCGCGAAGGTACACCGATCAAGGCCGTCGCCGCAGGTGTCGTGACCTGGTCGGGTGACCGCTATGGTTATGGCAACCTGGTTGAAGTCGATCACGGTGGTGGCTACGCGACGCGATATGCTCACAACAAGACCAACGAGGTCCAGGTTGGGGATCGGGTCGAGAAGGGCCAGGTCATCGCGCAAATGGGTTCCACCGGTCGGGCCACGGGTGCCAACCTGCACTTTGAGGTGCTGCACGACGGCCGTGCCGTCGATCCGCTCGATTTCATCGGTCAACGTAACTAGACTATTTTCCTGCCGATTTTCCCGCCTCGATCGTTGGACACTGCGCCGCGATCCGATTAAGGTTTGCCGTCCGGTCCCGTTAGCGGGCCCCTGACGGTATTGATAAGTGCTACAGCTGCCCCCATCCCTAGCGGATGTACGGACTGGCTGCCTCTAGCCAAATCATTGATTAAATTAGGATTTATTTAACCGTGGCAAATCTGCTCGCGCGTATTTTCGGCAGCCGCAACCAACGCCTGTTAAGGCGTTACGGCAAGATCGTCAACCAGGCCAACCAGCTCGAAAGCAAGATGGAGGCGCTCAGCGATGACGAGTTGCGTCAGCTGACCGTCCAGTTTCGCGAGCGTCTCGCCTCTGGCACCGACCTCGACAAATTAATCCCGGAGGCCTTCGCCGCTGTCCGCCAGGCCTCACAGCGCACGCTGGGCATGCGTCACTTCGACGTCCAGCTCATCGGCGGAATGGCACTGCACGAAGGCAAGATCGCAGAGATGCGTACCGGTGAGGGTAAGACCCTGGTTGCGACATTACCGGTCTATCTGAATGCGCTGGCCGGTGAGGGTGTCCACGTGGTGACCGTCAACGAATATCTCGCTGGTCGTGATGCCGACTGGATGTCACCCGTTTACGAGTTTCTCGGTCTGACGGTGGGTGTCATACGCAGTGGCCAGAGCCCGACTGAGAAACGCGAGGCTTATGCCTGCGATGTCACCTACGGTACCAACAACGAATTTGGTTTCGACTATCTGCGTGACAATCTCGCGTTCCGCCTCGAAGACCGGGTGCAACGCGATCGTCATTTTGCCATCGTCGATGAGGTCGATTCGATCCTGATCGACGAGGCCCGCACGCCGCTGATTATTTCCGGACCGTCAGAAGACAGCACTGACCTTTACAGCAAGATTAACGCTGTGGTGCCAAAACTGAACAAACAGGAAGAAGAAGATGGCCCGGGAGATTTTACTGTTGATGAAAAGGCGAAGCAGGTACACCTGACCGAAGAGGGCCAGGAGCGCGCCGAGAGGCTATTGCAGAAAGCCGGGTTGCTCGAAGAAGGTGTAAGCCTGTTCGACGCCTCGAGTATTGCCTTACTCCACCATCTGAATGCCGGCCTGCGTGCCCATGCACTGTTTCAGCGCGATGTGGAGTACATCGTCAAGGAAGGCGAAATCGTCATTGTCGACGAGTTTACCGGTCGTACCATGCCCGGTCGGCGCTGGTCTGATGGACTGCACCAGGCCATCGAGGCAAAAGAGGGTGTCAACGTTAAGTCTGAAAACCAGACGCTGGCGTCGATTACCTTCCAGAATTATTTTCGCATGTACGACAAGCTGGCGGGCATGACCGGCACGGCCGACACCGAGGCCTTTGAGTTCAGCCAGATCTATGGGCTCGAAGTCGTCGTGATACCGACGCACAAGCCGATGCTTCGCGACGACCGGGCCGACCTCGTCTATCTGACTCAGAAAGACAAGTTCGATGCCATCATCGACGACATCGTCGATTGCGGCGAGCGCCAGCAACCGGTGCTGGTCGGTACCACCTCGATCGAGACTTCGGAGTTGCTGTCGTCGATATTACGCAAGAAGCAGATTCCGCATGAAGTGCTGAACGCCAAGCAGCATGATCGCGAAGCCGAAATCGTGGCCCAGGCCGGACGCCCGGGCGCGGCGACGATTGCGACGAATATGGCGGGTCGTGGTACCGATATCGTGCTCGGTGGCAGCCTCGAGGCCGAGCTGCGTGCCGCTGGTGATATCGACGAGGAAAAGGAACAGGAAATCCGCCAGGACTGGCAACAACGACACGAGCAGGTGCTGCAGGCGGGTGGCTTGCACATCATCGGCACCGAGCGTCACGAGTCGCGGCGTATCGACAACCAGCTGCGTGGTCGTTCGGGTCGCCAGGGTGATCCGGGATCGAGCCGTTTCTACCTGTCACTAGAAGACACGCTGATGCGGATATTTGGCGATCCGGAGCGGACCAAGGCGCTGTTGTCACGGGTTGGTATGCGTGAGGGCGAAGCCATCGAAAGTCGCCTGCTCAGCCGCCAGATCGAGCGCGCCCAGCGCAAGGTCGAGGCCCACAACTTCGATATTCGCAAGAACCTGCTCGAATACGACGATGTCGCCAATGATCAGCGCAAGGTCATTTACCAGGAGCGTAGCGAGCTCATGGCGGCAGAAGAAGTCGCTGATGCCGTCGCCGGCATTCGCGAAGAAGTAGTCAACACTACGATAGACGAGTTCATGCCGGCCGAGTCGGTCGAGGAACAGTGGGATCTCGAGGGGCTCGAGCATACCCTGGAGCGTGAGTTTGGCACGCCGGTCCCGGTCCGGGAGTGGCTCGAGGACTCGAGTCTGTCGCAGGAAGCATTTCGCCAGCGAGTGCTGGAAAAAATTGATGCGGCGTATGAGCAGAAGGTCGAGGACGTCGGTCCTGCAGTTATGCGGCACCTGGAAAAGGCCATCATGCTGCAGCAGTGGGATATTCACTGGAAAGAGCATCTGGCCGGTCTGGATTACCTGCGGCGGGGTATTCACCTGCGTGGCTATGCCCAGAAGAACCCAAAGCAGGAATACAAGCGCGAAGCTTTCCAGATGTTCTCTGACATGATCGATCGTGTGAAGCACGATGTCACGGCCATCCTGTGCAAGGTCCAGGTGCGCTCCGAACAGGAAATCGACGAAATGGAACGGCGTCGGCGTGAACGCGCCGAAGCGGCAATGCGGGCGCAACACCCAGCGGCACTGGGTGCCTCTGCAGCAGCACCGGCCGCCGCGGCGGGTGGTGGCGGTGCTGGCCCCATTGCAGCACCGCAGCAACCCGGTGCGGCGCCACGTGGTCCGGTTGCACCGCAACAACCAGCTGCACCGTTCGTGCGCGAAGGGCGCAAGATCGGCCGCAATGAGCCCTGTCCCTGTGGCTCGGGCAAGAAATACAAGCAGTGCCACGGCCGCATCAGCTGATTTCACGGTGACGATATTGCACGTCGTCGCCGGGGTCCTGTGCGACGACCGCGACAGGGTCCTGATTGCCCAGCGGCCGGCTGGCAAACACATGGCAGGAAAATGGGAATTTCCCGGTGGCAAGCTACACCCGGGCGAAGACCCGCGAACAGGACTGGAGCGCGAGTTGCGCGAAGAACTGGGCATTGATGCGCGCGTTTGCGAGCCGCTGATCCGCTGTCGCCATCGTTATCCCGAGCGAACTGTACTGCTCGATGTATGGCGGGTCAGCCACTACGAAGGCATCCCGGTGGGACTGGAAGGGCAGGCGTTGCGCTGGCTCGAGCAGGCTCAGCTGGTCGATGCCGACATTCTCCCAGCTGACCGACCGATACTGGCGGCGCTACAACTGCCGCCGTTTTATGTCATCTCACCGGTGCTGGATTCAGCGCATGATTTCGTCACCGGGATGCCCACCGACGAGTCGCTGGTGCAATTACGACAACCGCAACTGCACCAGGACGAGTTGCGTCGTTTTGTCGAGTCCGTTGCTGCACTGACCACGATGGACCGGGTAATTATCAATGGCGCGCCACAGACCACGATTGAGCTGGCTCGCGATGTGGGTGCTGCAGGTGTGCACTTACCCTCACGCTATCTCGACGCGCCTGTGCCGTCTCATGCAGATCTGCTGATCGGCGCATCGTGTCACGATAGCGAAGAGTTGGAGCGTGCGGTCGCGATCGGTGCCGACTTCGCGGTACTCGGTCCGGTCCAGTCGACCCCATCCCATGCCGATGCCGTGCCACTGGGCTGGACACGGTTTGCCGCCCTGGCTGACCAGGCCAACCTGCCGGTCTACGCGCTTGGTGGTGTGGTTCGGACCGACATACAACGTGCGACTAAAGCCGGCGCCCAGGGTGTTGCCGGTATCAGCGCCTTCTGGCCAACTTAGCGCTTGCGCGCGAGATACAAGCCATCGGCAACGGGTAACAGGCTGATATCGACCCGCGGGTCATGATGAAGCTTGGCATTGAGTTTTTGAAACGCGACTGTTTCCGGGTCATCGGTCGATGTGTCGAGTACATCACCAGACCAAAGGACGTTGTCGAAAACGATCAGTCCACCCGGTCGTAATAACTCGAGACACAACTCGAAATAGTTGTCGTAGTTTTCTTTGTCAGCATCGACAAAGGCGAAGTCATAGACGCCGCGTTCGCCGTCTGCAATACGCTGTTGCAGGGTTTGGGTTGCCGGTTGCAGCACCAGTTCGATTTTCTCTTCTACACCAGCACGCTGCCAGTATCGTTGCGCGACAGCAGTCCATTCCTCGCTCACATCGCAGCACAGTAGTTTGCCATCGGGGGGCAGCGCACGCGCCACACACAAACTGCTGTAACCGGTGAAAACCCCTATTTCTATAGCGTTTTGAGCATTTACCAGTTGCGCCAGCAGGGCCATGAATTGCCCCTGGTCCGGCGCTATTTGCATCACCGCCATTGCCATAGACGACGTCTCTTCGCGTAGCTCGCGCAGGATGTCGTCTTCGCGTAAAGACACCGACAAGATGTAATCGTAAATCCTGTCATCGACAAAGTTAGAACCCGACGACATTGTTACTCCATCTCGTCACTGCCAAATTCCGGTTCACCTTCGTCGGCGATTCGATGTTGTTCGTTGAACCACTCGCCGAGGTCTATCAGTCGACAGCGCTCACTGCAAAACGGACGCCACTTGGCATCGTCGGTCCACTCGACCGGCTGGCGGCAGGTAGGGCACTTGACCTGCATTGAATCAGCAGCAGGTTAAAAGGAACCGGGTGTCGTCGCTGGTTTGGGTAGGGCGGCTGCCGATATCGCGCCAGCGTTGAAAGCGCACAGTGAAACGGTGTTGATTGCCGCTGATCTCAGGGAAGACTTCACTGTCTTGTGGCAGTGCTACCCGTAATAGTTGTACGCCTGCACCACGCGCCAGTGTCTGCTGGTACATGCCAGCGATAGCGAGTTGTTCCTGTGACTCGGCACTCTCGCGTGTCAGCCAAAGAAGTTTGTTGACCGCCTCGCGCAGCGGGCCGAGTGCATCCATCCACTGGTCGAAGTCCTGGCGTCGCTCGGTATAACTACGTGACAACCAGAAGCTGTAGTCCGGCAAATCGAACTCACAGGTGCCACCGGGTATCGCACTGCGATGGCGAACCGAACTAAGGAACTCGCAGTCCGCCAGTTTGCGTGTCAGTTGCTTGTTACATCCGTTGAGGCGGTCACGCAATGACTGTACCGATGTCAGCAGGGCTGCGAGTCGTGCATTGTCGACTCCGGGGCGGGTACGGAAGTTCTCGAGGTCGTTGGCGTAACGTTCGAGTTCATGCAGCACATCCTTGCGAATGTCGCCGCGTGTCAGGATTGCCAGGATCTCCAGCAAACCCGAAACAGCAGCGCGCATCTCCCACGTGCTCTGGCCAGCTGAATGATGTGCAGCCTGACGAAACAGGAACTCCAGGCGCAGGAATGTACGCATGCGTTCGGTCAACGGTTGCTCGAACGTAATGAGTTGCTGCGCCCTGTCGGGCTCGTTGACGATTTTCGCCGCCGGGTTTGTCACAAACTACTCAGAATCCCCTAATCGAGGACAACAAAATAGCTCAGACGGACAAGAAAATCGAGCTAGGCAGACAACAGTCGGTAACAGTGATCGAGTTCGTCAACTGCGCCAGGCAAGACGGTGACAACGCTGTCGTTAACAATGACATCGTCTGCCACCGCAAGTCGCGTTTTGCGATTGGTTTGTGCAGCGAGTGCAGCGGCGGCCTGCGTTGCCGAAACACCGTCGCGGTCACGCAATCGTTGGCGTTGCGTGTCTTCGTTGCAATCGACAACAAGTACGCGATCAACCTGCTCGTGCAAGCCCCCTTCGACCAGCAGCGGGACCTCGAGTACCTGGTATGTGGTGTCACTGGCGTCGGCCTGACGCAACAATTCGGAACGGATCAGGGGATGCAGTAGAGCTTCCAGTTCACGACGTTTTGACTCGTCAGAAAAAACTATGTTTCTCAGTTGCTTACGGTCAAGCTGGCCATCTTTGCCGAGAATGCTGGATCCAAACATCCGGACTACCTGCTCAAGTGCGGGTTGCCCTGGAGCCACAACTTCGCGTGCAATGCGGTCACTATCGATAACGTCAATGTCGCAGGCGGCAAACAGCCGTGCAACCGTTGTCTTGCCACTGGCAATACCACCGGTCAATCCGATAATCATTGCAACCCGGTCGCGCGCAGGTAGGTAGTGCTGATCTGGTCACCCCAGAGCATGGCGATCCAGCCCGCAGCAGCGAGAAACGGACCGAAAGGAATCGGTTTACCGCGCTGGTGCCGGTTTATCGCCATCATTGCCACACCGACCACTGCACCAACAACTGCGCTCAACAATATGATCACGGGCAGCGCCTGCCAGCCCAGCCAGGCGCCCAGTGCACCAAGCAACTTGAAGTCACCGTAGCCCATGCCTTCCTTGCCGGTAACCAGCTTGAACAGCTGAAACACGCTCCACAGGCTGAGATA
>JABDKV010000090.1 GCA_013002045.1 Gammaproteobacteria bacterium | reverse complement strand
GAAGGCCGGGTTTTGCCCGGCCTTTTTTGTCTCAGGCCGCTGTGATCGCCATCACACTCGATTGCTGCGACTTGTGATCTGTAGCACAGCCCTGTTTGACATTACGTCTTACTCTTTTTGCCTGGATCCGCAAGGAGCATAGGGATCCAGCCAAATCCATCGTAATTGCAGGCTTCAGGAGCGGCAGATGAAAGTCGAACGATCACTCTTCGATTCCGCCAACGGTTGGCGAGTATTACCCGGCTCAGACGAGCTTTCACAGGCGCACCTGGTATTGCACTTCGGTGCAAAGGAATTACTGGAAACGCCGCACTACTACGACATCTTGCGTAACCAGTACCCGGATGCGCAGATTGTCGGTTGCAGTACCGCCGGCGAAATTATCGATACCGAGGTACACGACAATACCGCCGTGGCCTGTGCCGTCGAATTTGCCAGCACCGAGGTGCGCGTAGGCGCGCGCAACATGGTCGATGTTGTTGATTCTTTCTACGCCGGAGTCGAACTCGGCTCTGAGTTGTCGGCGCCGGACCTGCGTAGTGTGCTGGTCATCTCCGATGGCATCCAGGTCAACGGTAGCGAACTGGTGCGCGGCCTGACCAGCGCCGTTGGCAAGGGAGTGCCAGTCAGTGGTGGGCTGGCAGGTGATGCCGATCGCTTCAGCAGTACGCTGGTAAGCTGTAACGGCCCTGCCGAGGCCGGCAAAATCGCGGTAGTGGGGCTGTATGGTGACCGCGTCACCGTCGGTCACGGCTCAGTCGGTGGCTGGGATCCGTTCGGACCGGAACGGACTATCACCAGGTCCAAGGGCAATGTCCTCTACGAACTCGATGGACGTCCTGCACTTGATCTCTACAAGCGCTACCTTGGCGACGAAGCCGCCAACCTGCCCGGCAGTGCACTGTTGTTCCCGCTCATGGTGCGGTCGCCGGATTCCGATGAAATCGGCCTGGTACGTACAGTACTGGGAATCGATGAGGACGAGCAAAGCATGACCTTTGCCGGTGACCTGCCGCAGGGGTTTAAGGCGCAGCTCATGCGTGCCAATTTCGAACGCCTGATTGACGGTGCCGGTGAAGCCGCCCGTATCTGCAATGCGCGCCAGAACGAGAGCCGCAAACTGGCAGTGCTGATCAGCTGCGTCGGTCGCAAGATGGTGCTCGGCCAGCGCACGGCAGAAGAAGTGCAGGCGGTAGCGAGTCTGCTGGGTGACGGTGTGAGCCAGCTCGGCTACTACTCGTACGGTGAGATATCGCCGCATGTACGCCTTGGAAGCTGTGAACTGCATAATCAGACCATGACGGTGACGGTGCTGTCGGAAGGCGACGACTAAGCCGCTTATTGCAGTGAATCCGTTACTCGCCCGACAGCTTGTTGAGGCGGCGCGGCAACGTGCCGACGGACAGCCCGATCTCGATCGGCTGTGTGCGTTGGTGAGCGACAGCTACGACTCGCTTAGTGCCAGTCACGGGGAGGACCCCGTCGAGGCAGCAGCTGTTGCACATGCCGGTCTCGACCTGCAGACACTGCTCGACAATCTTGCCGACGCAATGCTGGCGGTCGATGATCAGGGCCTGGTGCGATTGAGTAACAAGTCGGCCGCTGCCTTGTTTCATTGCGACCCGGCGCAACTGCTGCATGCGCATATCTTCGATCTGTTGCCACCAGCCGAAGTTGGTGAAGTTGGGCAGTTTCTGGAAAAGCTGGCTGAAAGCAGTCATGCGCCGGGACAAAGCTGCGAACTTGATGCGCGTCGTGACGATGGTGAGCGATTCAGAGTTGCGCTCAAAGTTTCCGATGTCCTGATTTCCGGTGAGCGGCGATTCGTCGTCAGCCTGCGTGACATCAGTCGGCGGCTGCAACGACAACAGGAGCTCGCCGACAGTGAAGCGCGTTTTCGTACCCTGGTGGAGAATGCGCCCGAAGCGATAATCGTGTTCGATGCCGATGAGCGCGTGATTGTCGACACCAATGCCAACGCCAGGGCGTTGCTGGACCTTGATAACCTGCAACCAGGTACGCAATCGCTGGTGGAGATCAGTGCCCCGTTACAACGCGATGGTGTTCGTGCGGAGCTGGCATCTGTCGAGTATTTCGCCCGCGCCATGGCAGGGGAGGCGCCGTCGTTCGAGTGGCGCTTTCAGCGCCCCGGGCAACAAATCGATTTCGATGCCGAAGTCCGCTACGTGCGGCTGCCCGGTTCGCAGAGAAACCTGATTCGCGCCAGCATCACCGATGTATCGGAGCGGCTGCGTGAAACCCGTAGTGCCAGGCTTACGGCTCAGTTTGAACGACTCCTGAGTGACCTGTGCGCCGGTATGCTTGATGACCGTGATGGTGAGGCCGGTGCCGCCGTAGTCGATTGTCTGCGGCGATTATCCGAGTTCGGTGGAGTCTGTCGCAGCCGTATTTTCCAGTTCACGACTAATCCCGCCGACCGCACGGACCTGGCCGAATGCACTCATGCCTGGGGTGAGATTGCTGTCGACGGCAACGGACAGGGGCAACGCCTGTTAATCGACACGGAGTTGCCGTGGCTGTCGGCACGTATTCGCCAACTCGATGTGTTCGATGTGCCCAGTGTCACGGGCCTGCCCGGGGAAGCCGGACGCGAGCGTCGTTACTTTGAAGATGCCGGTGTCAGCTCCCTGGTCGCTGTGCCGATGACCATCGGTGGTCGGCTGGCTGGCTTCATGCTGCTGGAATCGCAGCAAACGGAGGGGCACTGGCCTGAGGAGATACTGGGACGGCTACGCCTGGTGGCTGACATCTGTGGTGCTGAGCTGCGTCGAAAGACGACAGCAGCAGCGCAGGCCCGGCTCATGGCTGTGCTCAATGCGACCCCGGATCTCGTCGTTCTCTGTGATCGTGCCGGCGTGTTACTGCAGGCGAATGATGCCGCCCGCGAGCAACTGGGACTCGATGAATTTGGCAATGGAAAGATGCTGGCTGATCTGTTTGCCGAAGGCGATGAGGTTACCGGGGAGGGACTTCCCACGGCGATACGTGACGGGAGTTGGCGCAGTGAGGCCAGTTGGCAGCTTGGAGATGGCCGCCAGGTGCTGGTGTCGCAGATTACCCTGGCTCATCGCGACGGCAGTGGCAGCATCGAGTATTTTTCCACTATCGCCCGCGATATCAGCGAACGCGCTGCGGTCGCCGCGCAATTGCGCAACAGTGAACAAAATCTGCTAATGGCATTGTCGGCAGCAGGCATGGTCACCTGGTCATGGAATATCGATGATGGCCAGATGAACTGGTCGGAGCAGGTCGACGAGTTTTTCGGCGCGCGCGGATACCGTTTTGGCAGCCACATCGATTCCTACCTGGCGACGGTACACAAAGACGACCGCGCGGAGTTGCAGCGGGGTATTGCCCGGGCCCTGTCCAGCGGTGCGGCCGATTTGCACTCCGAGCACCGGATCCTGAACGAAGATGCCAGGAGCAGCTGGGTAGAGTTTCAGGGCTGTATCGAGCGCGACGACAGTGGTCAGCCCTGCCGCATGGTAGGTACTACCTGTGACATCTCAGCCCGCAAGCGTGCCGAGATGGCGCTGTGCGAGGAAAAAGAACGTGCCCTGGTTACGCTTGACTCGATCGCTGATGCGGTGGTTACAACCGATGAGCATGGCCTGATCCAGACACTGAACCGGGCCGCCGAACAGCGGCTCGATATCGCCGCGGCCAGTGTTGCCGGCCTGTCCATCGATGAGTTGTTTACGCTGATCAGCGATGAGAACGGCAACCCGGTAGACAACCCGGTTATGCAATGCCTCGAGGAAGGCCGGACGATCGAGGCCAAGACTGGCCTGGTCCTGCGGGCCAGCAACGGCGCCGAGTTTGCCGTGCAGTTTTCGTCTGCTCCCATACGCAACACGCAAGGACTGGTGATGGGTGCTGTCATGGTTTTTCATGACGTCAGTATTGAGCGCAGTTTGTATCAGCGTCTTTCGTACCAGGCGCGTCACGATGGTCTCACCGGCCTGATCAATCGTCGCGAGCTCGAAGACCGGCTCAGTGACACCATCCGGGCAACCTGGCAGGACGGCGAGCAGGAGCACTGTTTGCTGTATCTTGATCTTGACCAGTTCAAGGTCATCAACGATACCTGCGGCCACTCTGCTGGTGACGAGCTGTTGAAGCGGGTTGCGGCGATCGTGCAGGAACAGATCCGTGCAGCCGATCACCTTGCTCGTCTCGGTGGAGACGAATTCTGCGTCCTGCTTGTCGATTGCCCGCAGGACCGCGGTGAGCAGATCGCCGAGAATGTCCGGCGGGCTGTAAATGACTTCCGTTTCATATGGCAGGATCGCACTTTCAGCGTTTCTGCCAGTATCGGGCTGGTACGCATCGACTCGCGCAGCGAGAATCTGGCCAGCACGCTCAGTGCCGCCGATGTCGCCTGCTACGCGGCCAAGGATGGCGGACGCAACCGTGTCAGCGTCTATCGCGGCGAGGCAGCGCTAATTCAGCATCGTGAAATGCAGTGGGTGTCACGTATTACCCAGGCCTGCGAAGACGACCGCCTGGTATTGTTTTCTCATCCAATCGTTCCGCTGGAACGCGGTGCCGGCCATCGTCACTACGAGTTGCTGTTACGGATGCGTGACCCTTACGGCAAGCTGGTTCCGCCGAATTCGTTCATCCCGGCGGCCGAACGCTATAACCTGATGCCAATGATCGATCGCTGGGTGGCACGGCATGCCCTGACCCAGTTGGCGCAACGAGTCGACGATGATCCGGACCATCCTTATACGCTATCCATCAACCTCTCGGGCTCGTCGCTCAGCGATCCTGACTTCCTCGGCTTCCTGACACGGCTGCTACAGCAGACGGAGCTGGCACCCGAGTCGGTGTGTTTTGAGATTACCGAGACATCGGCGATTACCAATCTCGATGAAGTCGTCGCCTTCATGACGGCATTGCGCGAGCTGGGTTGCCTGTTCTCGCTGGACGATTTTGGCAGCGGATTGTCATCGTTTGCCTACCTCAAGGATCTGCCGGTCAATTTTCTCAAGATCGATCGTCACTTCGTCCGCAATATCGTCGATGATGTCGTCGACCGCAGCATGGTCGCGGCGATCAACCAGGTCGGTCACGTGATGGGGCTGCGGACCATCGCCGAGGGTGTCGAGACGCGTGCCGTGCTCGAGACGTTGCGAACAGCCGGTATCGACCTGGTGCAGGGCTTCCTGTTTGGCGAACCGGTTGAGATACGCGGGCGGGCAGACTTCCGTGCTACCGAGCGCGGTAATGTAGTGCCACTGGTCGGCTGACTCAGCGGCGTGAGCGGACCTCGCGGTTGGATCTGGCAGGCCGGGTAGCCTGTCGTGGCGCTGACGGCGAATTTACCTGTGGGCGGTCAGGTCGCGTCGCAGGAGTTGCAATCGCCGCGTCCGGCACCGTCGTGCGCCTGACCCTATAACGATTGTAGTAGGCCATGGTCTGTCCCGGCAGCAATTGACCGTCACGCACCTGATCGTAGCGTTCCTGCTCACGCAGGGCGGCCAGGTTGACGCTGACGATCACGTGGTCGTCGTAACCTTCCGGGACATTCGCTGACTTGTTGACGGTGATCGGTGGAGCGTTGCGTACGTCAGCCGTCATGAGCGAATTGTCTGAAGGGGTATGGGCGCAGGCGGCTAGTCCGAGTACGGCTATCGCCAAAGGCAGTCGTGCAGAAGACATAGAGAACGTGTTGGCTACCTCGTTTTAAAGAATCCCGCATGAGTTTATTGCCGTGGCGGTCGGCACCGTACAGGGGCATCGTTGCCGCCTGCGCCTACCCTTCGACTACTTTACTAGGGTGCGGTTCATTCGGCTACACAACGCGGCACATAAGCCATACTGCATGTGATAAATATGTTAAGTAACTTATGTAAAAACACCAGTAAGCTACTGATTTATAATTAATAAATGATGCACCGTGCCAACAGTGTAGTGTGACCGGCATCACGTTTTGCCGGTGGCGCAGGCAGTAGGCTTTGCGGTCAGAAAGCTGGGAGTTTCTTCCCACCCCAAGAGCGGCCCTGATAGTCAGGGGACGCCGGCCAGGATCAGCGAAAGAGAGAAATGTGACCACCAAACCAGTTGTTGGGCAGCGCCTGTTCGATTCCGGCACAGTCGCGTCAGAGGAATTAAGGACACAACTGCAGCGAGCCCGGGTAACCCTCGATTTCGTCGCCGATGCCATCGTCAGCACCGATCTCAATGGCCAGGTCGATTTCATCAACGACGCCGCCGAACGCCTGCTTGGTCGCACCATGTCCGCAGCCCGCGGTCGCGGTATCGACGAGCTTTTTTCGTTACACAGTGTGGAGACACACGCCGCGTTGGCCAACCCGATCCATCGCTGCCTCGATCACGGCCGCCCGATTGAACGCAGCGGTGGCAGCCTGTTGTCGGTGGCCGGGCAAACACCGGTGCTGGTACGCGAGCGCGTGGTCCCGGTGCGCGACGATAGTGGCCGGGTCCTTGGGGCTGTGCTGGTTTTGCACGACCTCAGTCGCGAGTCCGGGCTGAGTGAGCAGCTGAACTGGCGCCAGCAGCATGACGCACTGACCGGTCTGCTCAATCGCGAGGAATTCGAACGCCGCCTGCAGTTCGAAGTCGAGCGACTGCGCGGCGGAACCGTGTCAAGCACGCTGTTATACCTCGATATCGACCGCTTCCGTGTAATCAACGATACAGCCGGGCACCTGGCCGGTGATCGTTTGCTGATCGAAGTTGCGCGCCGGGTTCAGGAGCAGATACGGGGTAGCGATCTTTGTGCCCGTTTCGGTGACGACGAATTCGCGGTCCTGTTACGCGATTGCGATGCCCGCAATGCACTGGCTATCGCCAACCAGTTGAGAAACGACTTTGAAATCCATCGTTTTGGCTGGCGCAGTCGGGTATTTCGCTATACCGGCAGTATTGGCCTGGTGCAGATCGAGCCGGGTATGGACTGCGGCACGGTACTGGCGGCTGCTGACGTCGCCTGCTTCGCTGCGAAGGACGCAGGTCGTAATGCCGTCACGCTGTACAGCGCTGACGAGACGCCTTCGGGATATCGCGACATGAAATGGGTGGAGAGACTGGGGCGGGCCTGTGACGAGGAGCAGTTCCGTCTGTATTGCCAACCGATCGTACCAATCGGCACCAGCGCGAAAGTTTGCCCGCACTTCGAGTTGCTACTGCGCATACATGACGATGATGGCGATGTGATCGGTCCGACTGACTTCCTGCCGGCTGCGGAGAGGTTCAATCTGATGCCGACCATCGATCGTTGGGTTGTGCGCCACGTGCTGGCACGCCTGGCGCGGCGTCGTAGCGACACCGCCATCGCGCCGTACACGGTATCGGTGAATCTGTCTGGCACTTCGCTCAGTGACAGGTCGTTCCTCGACTTTGCGGTTGACGAACTGCAGAAAGCCGATCTTGCCGAGAATGCCTTGTGCTTTGAAATCACCGAAACGGCAGCGATCGAGAATATAGCGGAGGTTGTACGCTTTATGTCGAGAATGCGTGCACTGGGCTGTGAATTCTCGCTCGATGATTTCGGCAGCGGCTTGTCGTCGTTCGCCTATCTGAAAGAGCTGCCGGTCGATTACCTCAAGATTGACGGGCGTTTTGTTCGCAATCTGCAGCATGATCGCGTCGACAAGACCATGGTCGGTGCCATCAGTCACATCGGCAATGCGATCGGAGTCCGTACCGTGGCCGAACGCGT
>JABDKV010000083.1 GCA_013002045.1 Gammaproteobacteria bacterium | reverse complement strand
TCGTGCGACTGCGGTAGGCAATCGTAATGGGCAGGACTTGAATACACACGATACTATGCTTTGTCAGCTGGGACAGTGCCTGACCATAAGGACAACACAGCGCCTCACTCACAACCGGGAGAATAATGGAAGCGCAGCTACACCCACAGGAAGCGCAACGCCTGGAGGCACTCCGGGCCTATCAGATTCTCGATACGCCGACCGAAGCCCGCTTCGATGCCATCACCGAGCTGGCGGCTGACCTGTTCGACGCACCAATCGCAGTCATTAACTTCATCGACCAGGGCCGCCAGTGGTTTAAGTCAGAGGTTGGCCTGGGTGTTCGGGAAATGGAACTGGCGCCGTCCATTTGTGCGCACGCCATACTCGACCACGATATGTTTATCGTCGAGGACACCACCACCGACAGCCGGTTTATCGATAACCCGCTGGTCACCGGGGAACCGCACCTGCGGTTTTATGCCGGCAAGCTACTTACTTCAGAAAACCAACTCCCCCTCGGCACGCTTTGCGTACTCGATTTCAGGCCGCGCGAATTCAGCCCGGATCAACGTCGCACACTCGACATACTCGGCCGGCATGTCATGGAATTACTTGAGTTCAGGCGAGCGGCACAGAAGCGGGACGAGCTGGCCATGGCCCTCGGCGAGGAGTTGGAAGCACATAAACAATCGCTGGGGGTGGTGTCGCACGATCTCAGGGCGCCGTTGCATGTCATCAGCATGATGGCGGACTCATTGACCGAGTTACCGATCGACGAGATTAGCGCGCCGCAGATCGGCAGCCAGATAAAGCGCGCGACGCGCTCTATGTCATTGCTTATCGATGACTTGCTCGATGCCGAATCCATACGTAACGGCAGCATTCACCTGGCGCAACGCCCGCATCGGCCAGTAGCGCTGGTGCAACCGCTGGCAGATCTGTACCAGTCGATGGCCACGGAAAACGGAATCGCGTTTTCGACAGGGGACTTGGCGAGTCTGCCTCCGGTCAGCTGTGATGACGATCGGGTCGGGCGAATTCTGACCAATCTGTTACATAACGCTTTCAAGTTCACGCCAACCGGTGGGACGGTCGAACTGGATGCAAAACTTGACGGCGAGTTTGTAAGCTTCGAGGTGCGGGACTCCGGATGTGGCATCCCCAGGCAGCACCTGGAGCGTGTCTTCGAGCGCCACTGGCAATCCAATGGTGACAAAGGCGGTGCAGGACTGGGGTTGTCTATTGTGAAAGCGCTGGTGGAAGCGCACGGTGGCCGGATCAGCCTGGATAGTGAGCCCGATGCCGGATGCACGGTGAGATTTTCCCTTCCCATCGCTTGACTCATTTTGCTCATTTCGCGCTCGCACCCTCGCACCGCTCATTTCGGGTCGGACCAACGAATACGCTGTATTCATAGCACCGGGTCTGCAGAACGGGCACTTTGAAAGCCTTAGATCGCGTTTTTGGGCCCGAAAACACACCCTAACGGCTGCGCACATCCTCCAGTCCACCCAGGCGATTTCGAAATACGCCGTGACCCTGCGAAAAAGAGACTGCTCCGCCGCGAAATCTTAAACCTATTGTTGTCTTTCGGCGTCTGAATATCGAGCGGTGTAATTTTCGTTCGGAGAGAGCAGTATGTTTTGCACCAAAGCGGTTTTTGGTTTGACGGCGATTTTGTATAGCGTGGTGATTTCTGATGCCTACGCAGAGCAGCTCGAAATACCCGCCAGTCTCGGATTGGAACAGCAAGGCGCGAAACTGCTCATACTCGGCACCTTCCATTTCAAAGACGCGGGTCTCGACGGCTACAAGCCACAACACGAAGTCGATATTTTCGCGCCCGAGCGACAGCAGGAATTAAACGATATTCTGGATCGCCTCGAGGCGTATGCGCCTACCAGGATAGCGGTAGAGATGAATCGCTCGCGCCAGGATGTACTGGACGAGCGCTACAGCCGCTACCTGGATGGGGAGTTTAAGCTTTCAAGCAACGAGATTTACCAGTTGGGGTTCCGGCTTGGCAAGCGTCTGGGTCATAAGCAACTGTATGCCGTGGACGCGCAAGCGCGTCATTACGAACCGCGCGTCGATCCGGCAGAGTTTGCACAACAGAATAGCCAGCAATGGCTACTTGACGATTCGTAGCATGAGCGTTTCATGCAGCTCTATGCCTGGGAGGATAAGCAAAAACTTGGGACCACTCTGCAGCAATTCCTGTTGTTCCTCAATTCGCCTGAGCGGGTCCGATTAGGTCATGGACACTATCTGGTCGGGGGATTCAAAGCGGCTACAGCCGAGGCCTATCCCGGTGCCGATAACCTAAGTGGCTGGTGGTACAACCGCAACCTGAGAATTTTTGCGAACGTGCTCCAGTTGGTTCGCGATGCCGATGAACGTGTGTTGCTCATTATCGGGGCCGGGCATTTACCTATCCTGCATCACGCGGCGACCACCTCGCCCGAGGTGACGTTAGTAGATGTAGCCGATGTGCTGGGCAAGCGTCGTGTAGGTCTGACGCCGGGTCGCTCATTCGCCAACGGAGTTTTCGTTTCCGACGCCGACCCGGCGATGAAAGTGCGTATCGCCCCCGGCTTCGAGTACCTGGGACAGGACCATTTTCTGCTGGGGGATCGCGAAACCCACGCCGTTGAGCGCCATCACTGGGTCAGGACCAGCAAAGACCGGGTTACGGCAATGATCACTTTTCAGTTCGAACAGATCAGGCCAGGCGTGCCGGGACAGTATGAGTTCAGCATTCCACCGGCCAAGTTCATTGCCGGTGGCAACTATCGCTTCACACCGGACCGGGTGCTGCTTGGCGAGCACCGATTCGTCCATAACACCTGGGCCTTCGATACCCGCAGGAGTGCAGCAGACAACCCCGGCAAGGAGTCCGCACATACCTTGCAATTGCTCCAGCGCCATGGATACGAGATAGACGATGGTCTGATCATGTCGCGCTATGTGACCGAAGTGGGTGATGAGCGGCGCAGGGAACTTATCCTTTTTTATACCGAACCGCTCGCAGCGCACGGTCATTCCCTGGCCGATTTCCCTGACGATAGCCCGCCATCAGATCGTTACGACGAGCTGTCACGCAAACTGATCGCTCGCGGTTCCGAGTCCTTCGAAGTGCTGCCTCCCCGAAACAAAGTTTCGGGCACTGACTGATCGCGCTATCTGGAGACCGACTCGGATCTCACGAGATCGAAATGCACGGCACTCCGCATCAGGTCCGCCCGGCGCCAGAGTTCACTGCAGCTATCGCGGCTGACAGACTCGATCTCAGGCCATGGCCCCACGCGACGTGGCTTGCAGGTTATTATTCTAAGGTACTGTCGTTTCGCAATGGTCACAGGCACAAACTATGTCAGCACCATCCTTCAGTTGCCGCCTGTGTGGCGGAAACGATCTCAGACTCCACATGACCGACGGGCGTAATCGTGATCTCGCCTACTATCGATGCGTTGACTGCAAGTTGTGGAACTACGACCTCGAGCAGGGACTCGATCAAGGCCAGTACACCGAGGTCTATGTCAGCCCGACCGATGAGGACTACAAGCAAAACAGGATAGTCACGCCTAGTTGGCACTACCTGCACGCGCGATTTCCCGAGCCGGGCAAGATACTGGATATCGGTTGTGGCAACGGCCGACTCCTTTACCTCGCGCGCGAGAACGGCTGGGAAGTGAAGGGTCTCGAGTTGTCAGCTTCGGCTGCCGCGTCGATTACGGCAGAGCAGGATATCGACGTTGTCGTTGCTAATTTTCTTGAGCATCCGACCGACGCGCTCGGTACTTACGACATCGTCGTGCTGCGCCATATTCTTGAACACCTGCCGCAACCGATAACCGCAATGAACCAGATTCGTAGCCTGCTAAAGCCGGGTGGTCACGCCTTGCTCGAATTCCCCAACACTGCGTCAGCGGGCTATGCCTACAAGCGCTTCCTGAAGAACCGCGGGCTGAAGAACAACAAGTACTCTGCCGAGTGGCGGCCGGGTCATGCAAACGAATATTGTCGCGATGCATTCTCGCTGCTCCTCGACAAGACCGGCTTCGAGCTCGTGGACTGGCAGACTTATTCCTCCAAGTCATTCATGAACGCGTTTTATCGCCTGGTGCCCGTCGCCAGCAAGGCCCGTGCGCTGATCCGGGCCCAGGCCAGTCACTGAAATCATGCGTGTAGTGGGGACATTTCTGACGATGCTGGTACTGCCAGCCAGCCTGCTGGCGACCGACGAGCCTGTTTCAATCGAAGATACATTGCAGGCGGCGGCCAGCGAGCATTGCTACCAACTGACCTATCAGGATGGACGCTTCGGTGGCGCAGCCTGGGAAAGGTTGCTGACGCAGGGCCAGGGCGCGCATTTCTTCCTGATTGGGGAAGAGCACGGCGTAGCCGAAAACGCCCGGCTCGCCTCGCAGCTTTTCGCCGCCCT
>JABDKV010000080.1 GCA_013002045.1 Gammaproteobacteria bacterium | reverse complement strand
CGCCGGTGTCAGCGGCGATATCGAGACCACTGTGTGGATTGCGCGGCTCATCGTTGTAGAAACGGCGCAGGCCGAACGGGCTGCTCTCGATACCGTCGACCGGCCGAATCATTTCGAGTTGCACGCTACCCGGTTCGCTCCAGCTTTCCAGTGCGGCGTTGATGCGTTTGCGGTCGGCACGTATCTGATCCATGTCTTCAGCGTAAGGATTGACCTTGCGCTTGTTGGTGATCGTCAGTCGCTGCTCGGCGTAGGCCTTGTCGGTGACGGTAAAGCTGATTACGGCGCGACTGCCATCGGTGCCCTTTAGCTGGAGTTTATGCTCACCCGGTTTGGTCGATAACGGAAGGCCAACTATCGCCCGATACTGATCGTCACCCGGCAATACCATCACCCGCCTGTCGCGGTAGGTTGCGCGGGGTGCCGCACCGGCCATTTCCGGGACCTCGATAATTGCGACGCCACCAGGTACCGGGGCGTGGGCGGGGAGGGCCAGGGCAGCATTGCTGCTTACCAGCAGCAGGAGGATCGGTAACCAGCGCATTCAGTTTTTCTCCTTGGTTGCGATAACTTCGGCTTCGATAATACCGTGAGCCACTTCTGCTTCGACCCGCGTGCCGGGTTGCAGTTCGGACGCATCGCGCACGATACGGCGTTGGTCACGATCTTTGACAGAGACGATTGCATAACCGCGATCAAGCGTCGCCAATGGGCTGACGGCATCGAGTGCACGCGCAGCCACGCGTAGTCGTTCACCTATCAGGTTGACCCGGTTGCTGGCTGCGCCACCCATCCGTAATCGTACCCGTGCAAGTCGTTCGCGCACCGTAGCCAGTTGTCGGGCAGGGGAAACACCACGAAGGTGGCGATCGAGTGTTGCTATCCGGGCCCGGCGGCGATGCAGCTGGTGTTGCCAGGCGGTAGTCAGTCTATGCTCGAGTTCGTCGAGTCGCTGTGCCTGGTGGGCGAGGCGCCTGCCAGGGTGTTGTTGCTGCAGGCGCCGCTCGACGAAGGCGAGACGTTCGCGGCGGCGTTGCAGGCCGCGACGCATTTGTCCATGCAGTTGTTGCTCCGCCGCGCGCAGATTGCGCAGCCACTCGCGTGCGTCAGGCACCACCATCTCGGCTGCAGCCGATGGTGTGGGCGCGCGCTGGTCGGCAGCGAAGTCGGCGATAGTGAAGTCGATTTCGTGACCGACACCACAGATGATCGGGATGGTGGCAGCGGCCACCGCGCGCACTACGCGCTCGTCGTTGAAGGCCCACAAGTCCTCCAGTGAACCGCCGCCTCGTGTCAGGATCAGGACATCGCAATCGGCTCGTTCACAGGCCAGCTGCAGCGTTTTTACGATCTCGCCTGGGGCGCGATCGCCCTGCACTGCGACCGGATAAACCAGCACCGGGACTGCCGGGAATCGCGTCCGCAACACCTTCAGTACATCGCGTACGGCGGCGCCACTGTCGGAGGTGATGACACCGATCCGTTGCGGCAGCGAGGGCAACGGGCGCTTGCGCGCCGCGTCGAACAGGCCCTCGGCAGCGAGTTTTTTCTTCAATGCTTCGAAGGCACGGCGCAGGGCACCTTCGCCGGCTTCCTCGATTTCCTCTACCTGAAGCTGGTATTCGCCGCGGGGTTCATAGACCGTCAGTCGCGACCGGACGATGACCCGTTGTCCATCGGCCGGGGTGAAATCGACCAGGCGATTACGCCCGGCAAACATCGCACAGCGCACCTGGGCCTTGTCGTCTTTCAGCGTGAAATACCAGTGACCCGAACCGGGGCGGCGCAGGTTGGATAGCTCACCTTCGACCCAAAGCGTGCGAAAACCGCTCTCGAGCCGGTTCTTCACGGCGCGGTTGAGTCGGGCGACGCTAAAAACGTCGCGCTCGGGCATCAGGCTCAGTTGTGGGTTCTCCGGGGTCGGGCTCATAACGCCATGATAGCGCGCCCGGGCCCCGGCGCCGACGGCCGTTATGGCGCCGGATGGGGGAAACAGCCCTCAGTGTCGCGTGGGTGCGGCGGCAGCGTTACAATGCGCCGTTTAACTGCCGCGAGCGCCCGATCATGCGGATCATAGAAGAAGCGTTAACTTTTGACGATGTCCTGTTGCAGCCGGATTACTCCGAGATCCTGCCGCGGGACGTCGATCTGGGTACCTGGCTGACGCGCGATATCCAGTTGCGACTGCCACTGGTTTCCGCCGCGATGGATACTGTCACCGAGGCACGGCTGGCTATCACCCTGGCGCAGCTCGGGGGGCTGGGGTTTATCCACAAGAACATGACACCGCAGCGTCAGGCGAGCCGGGTGCTGCGCGTCAAGAAATTCGAAAGCGGGATTATCTCTGACCCGATCACAGTGACCCCCGACAAGACCATTCGCGAAGTTATCGCACTGACGCGCGCCAAGAATATTTCCGGTGTTCCGGTCGTAGACGGGCGCAAGGTCGTTGGTATCGTGACCAATCGCGATATTCGTTTTGAAACTCACCTCGATGCGCCGGTCACGTCGGTTATGACACCGCAGGAGCGGCTGGTCACCGTGCCAGAAAATGCGCCCGAAGATGACGTCATCGCCCAAATGCATCGTCACCGTATCGAGAAAGTGCTGGTCGTCGGCGACGACTACGAATTACTCGGACTGATCACGGCCAAGGATTTCCAGAAAGCGTCCGACTTTCCAGACGCCAGCAAAGATTCACGTGGTGCGTTGCGCGTTGGTGCAGCCGTCGGTACCGGTGACGACACTATGGAACGCGCGCAGCAACTGGTTGCTGCCGGCGTCGATGTCATCGTCGTCGATACCTCACACGGCCACTCGACCGGTGTACTGCAAACGTTACGCGAACTCCGATCCGCCTGGCCAGACCTGGCGCTCGTCGGTGGCAACATTGTCACAGCCGAGGCCGCCAAGGCGCTTGTCGATGCTGGCGCGGACACGGTCAAGGTCGGCATTGGGCCCGGTTCTATATGCACGACCCGGGTGGTCGCTGGTGTCGGGATGCCACAGGTCAGTGCCATCGCCACCGTTGCCGAGGCCCTGGCCGGTAGTGACGCGCGCCTGATCGCAGACGGCGGCATTCGCTTCTCTGGTGACGTTGCCAAGGCGATTGCGGCGGGCGCGCACTCAATCATGATCGGCGGTTTGTTTGCCGGCACCGAAGAGTCACCGGGTGAGGTCGAGCTCTACCAGGGCCGCTCTTACAAGACCTACCGAGGCATGGGATCGCTGGGCGCAATGTCGGGCAGCCATGGATCCAGCGATCGGTATTTCCAGGACACGACCGACGAGGTCGAAAAACTCGTCCCCGAAGGAATAGAGGGGCGCGTACCTTACAAGGGCAGTCTTGCCAACATCGTGCACCAGCTGGTCGGTGGCTTGCGTTCGGCCATGGGCTACACCGGTTGCCAGGACATTGAGACGATGCGGACCAAGCCAAAATTCACGCGTGTCACCGGAGCTGGTGTGCGTGAAGGTCATGTACACGACGTCACCATCACCAAGGAAGCACCGAACTATCGCGTGCGTCCTTCTGACTGAGCACATGAACCTGCCCGACATTCATGCCGAGCGCATACTCGTGCTCGACTTCGGTTCGCAGTACACGCAACTGATTGCCCGTCGCGTACGCGAAGCCGGTGTCTACTGCGAGATTCACCCCTGGGATATATCCGACGCGCAGCTGCGCGACTACGCGCCACGCGGGATCATCCTGTCGGGCGGGCCCGAGTCGGTCACGCTGACCGAGCCGCCGGTGGCCTCGATGGCGGTATTCGAGCTCGGCGTGCCAGTGCTCGGTATTTGCTATGGCTTCCAGACCATGGCCGATCAGCTTGGTGGTGCCGTCGCAGTCTCAGCACATCGCGAATTCGGTTACGCCCAGGTGAAACTGGCGCAATACTCGCCCCTGCTCGAGGGTATCGAGGATCATGCCGGGGACGATGGTCACGGCGTACTCGATGTCTGGATGAGTCATGGCGATCGTGTCGAACGACTGCCTGAGGGCTTCGTTCCTATAGCCGGCACCGACAACGCGCCACTGGCGGGTATGGCCGACGCATCGAGACATTTCTACGGTCTGCAGTTTCATCCCGAGGTCACTCACACCCATCAGGGTCAAAGAATTTTGCACCGCTTCGTGCGCGAAATTTGCGACTGTAGCGGTTTGTGGAAACCCGGCAACATCATCGATGATCTGGTCGCCCAGGCACGGACGCAGATTGGTGACGGCAAGGTCCTGCTGGGTCTCTCCGGTGGTGTCGACTCGTCGGTGGTTGCGGCGTTATTGCATCGTGCCGTGGGCGACCAGCTAACCTGCGTGTTTGTTGACACCGGCTTGTTGCGTGAAAACGAAGGCGACGAAGTCATGGCCACGTTTGCCCGTCACATGGGCGTGCGCGTCATCCGGGTCGATGCGGAGGCCTCATTTCTGGATGCACTGGCCGGCGAGGCCGATCCCGAGGCCAAGCGCAAGATTATCGGCCGGCGCTTTATCGAAATATTCGAGCAGGAAGCCAACGCGATTGCAGGTACTGATTTCCTCGCGCAAGGGACGATTTACCCTGATGTGATCGAGTCAGCCGGCGCCAGCACCGGCAAAGCGCATGTCATCAAGTCGCATCACAATGTCGGCGGTCTACCCGAACGGATGAATCTCGAACTCGTTGAGCCGCTGCGCGAGTTGTTCAAAGACGAAGTGCGCAAGATTGGTCTGGAACTGGGTCTGCCTTACGACATGGTCTACCGCCATCCGTTTCCGGGGCCAGGCCTCGGTGTGCGTATCCTCGGCGAGGTGCGCAAGGAATACGCAGACCTGTTAAGGCTGGCCGATGCCATTTTCATCGAAGAGCTGCGCAAGCAATCGCTGTACGACAAAGTCAGCCAGGCCTTCGCGGTATTCCTGCCGGTTCGTTCAGTCGGTGTCATGGGCGATGCTCGCCGCTACGAATATGTAATCGCTTTGCGTGCAGTCGAGACGGTCGACTTCATGACCGCGCGCTGGGCGCACCTGCCGTACGATTTTCTCGACCACGTCGCACGCCGCATCATAAACGAAGTCGATGGCATCTCGCGCGTGACATACGACATCTCCGGTAAGCCACCGGCGACGATCGAGTGGGAGTGACCGGCGCGTATAAAGAACGCTGCTAACCCGAAGGATTTCGACGGGTTTCGCGATTTCACGGTTCCCGGATTCGTCTGCGACCGAGGAACCCGATACTTTGCTGCATAGTCACTATGCGCGCTACGTTAGTTGCAACTCGTTGCCAAAGCTGATGCCACTTACCAGAGATGCAAAGTCGCCAAGTTCTAACCAGAATTGCCCACTTTTTATTTCCTTGGCAGTTAGTTTCGGCCCGCCACCAGCACTTTCTGAGTAGCCTCTTCCGTAACTGCCCCACGGATTGCAGGCTTGTATAAATTTGCGTTTTCGCATCACGTTTTCTTCGAAGATGCCCGTAATGGCAAAGGCATGTTTACCCACCATGCCTTGAACCATGGACTCACCGCCAGAATGTCCCTTCTTCAGCGACCGACCGATATCCTCTCTTGTGTTGAAAGTGATTGGGCATTTCTGGACTTTGCCTTTAATCTCCTGGAACAGCTGCAGGAGATTGGGATTGTATTGACCGGTTCCTACCGCACCCGTAACCGACAGATCCGCCTGCATTTGTGCCTGTAATCCGGACACGACCCCTGGCGGCACTCCTGGTACCTCCAGGCGGCTCACGTTTTTTTCCTGAAGCGCGTTGGCTCGCGCCAGCTGCAATTGCCGATTTTTCCGAAGCTCATCCCATTGCGCGGGAGCGATCTGGTCCCCGAATACCTCTCCTGGATCGAATACCTGGCAACCATGAAGCAATTGCTGGCTACGGTGGGCAGCGCTACAGTCAACTGCAAATAGCACCATTTTCGCCCGGGACCTCGCCGTCATAATCGCCCGGTGGTGGATTAGGTGCCTGTGGCAGGGAAGCCCGCGCGCGCCCGGCGCGATTTAGCGTGATTGCCCGGGCTTCGTCATCGCCACGGGAATCGCAAAAAGTCCAGGTCACCGGCGCCGCCACCGTGCCGGTCGGTGTGAAAGCAACGAACGTCAGGTTGGGTCGGTCAGCCAGCACTCGGCGCTTATCGCCGCGGCGGTCAAAATATCTCAGTATTTCGTCATTCGCATCAGCGCTGTTTATGTTGGCCATTGAATCGTTAGCAAAAACGATCCAGCCGGCTTTCCAGTCGTTACCGCTGGCATTGCATTGCTCGCCGTTAGTGCTGCGACAGACCGTCACGTAGCGGCTGCGCCTGAGCGCTTCGTCGCGCGCTAAATCGAGCGCGTTGACCAGTTCGTTTGTCGCTGACACCTGCGCCTGGTTCGCGATGAACCCCGCCACCGAAGGGACACCTATCGAGAGTGCTATACCTGCTGCGGCAAGACCAACCAATAGTCCGGTAACGGTATATCCACGTTGAAGAATAGTAGGCATCTCCTGCATCTCTGAAGAAGGGTAATGCGTACGCCGCAATCCGTGGCAGGTACCTATATGACTACAATTAGTTCATATCCGTACCGGGTTTACTTGGCAGTGAGTCACATTTCCGGGGACAGTGACCGTAACTAATTAAGGTCACTGTCCCCGAGCGGTGTGGCTTTTGGCTCCCCTCGTAAGATCCGCAGCCGTTCTTCCGTCCATTCGATATTGTCCACTCTCAGACGAATCACGCTCACGCCGGGCGAAAACTCTACGACGCCAACACTGGCTCCCCCAATTCCAATTTTCGATGCCCGAATATCATTTATCATTCCGCCATACACCCCCGTACCAACATGGTCGATATCCGGCGTCGACAACAGGATTGTGCACACGTTTCCCTCACACTCCACGGAGATTACGCTGGTAATCGGGTACTTTGACAGATGCTCCGCGATAATTTGATAAAGCCGATCCTCAGTGCCGGGAGGCCAGGGGGGCGTCGCATCAACCGTCATGGTTCCCGTGTTGTTTACGGTCGCGACTTTCTCGTGATCAAGTTCGCCCGCCACTGTAACTGCTGTTTCTGGATCGATCGGAATAGGTCCGGTATCAACCGTGTGGCTCTGAACGCCATGAGACCTGGCGTCGTCACCAGCGTTTTCAGCGCTGCCCGACGAGGTCTTGAGCAATTCGACCCTGCCGTCTGCCTGGTGACGCTGCAACAGGCAAACGCCCAATACAATTCCGACCAGCAGAACGGATACGAGTTGAAAGTGAGAGCGATTCGCCATATCAGACCGAGGCCTTCAGGGAACAGTGACTATAATTAATTAGGGGCACTGTCCGCGTTCCCATCATCGTCCACAAGCTTGAGATTCTGCACGGGCTCTCCCGGATGAAAAGTAGCCATGAAAGACAATGAGCATAGTCCAATGAAAATCGTATTTCTTTGTACCGGAAATTCTTGCCGATCACAGATGGCGGAAGGCTGGGCCCGGTTTCTCGGTGGCGACAGCGTGTCGGTTCAGTCCGCAGGAATCGAGGCGCATGGCAAGAACCCGCGGGCCATTGCGGTAATGACAGAGGCCGGCATCGATATCTCGGCCCAGGAATCCACTGTAGTCGACGACACCATGATTGCGACGGCAGATGTCGTGGTTACTGTGTGCGGCCACGCGGACGAGCAATGTCCCGTACTGCCGGTCAACACGCGAAAGATCCACTGGCCGCTACCTGACCCGGCCAAAGCAACCGGTACCGAGGACGAAATCATGGCGCAGTTCAGGGAGACCCGTGACCAGGTGAAGATTCGAGTGAAAGGTAAGAAAGTTTAGTCCTCGTTGGTAAAAGGCCGTTACTCAGCTCACCTCGACACGATACCCCACCACAAGCTGGATAAAAGCATGTCACGCAAGGGATGGGTTGATCTCGACAACCAGCAACGCAGCGACATGATTGCTCATCTCGATGAGACCGCCCGGGATGCGCTTAGCCGCACCGCACCAAAAGTCATGAAAACAAGAAAACGCTAGTTTTTCGGGGGACAGTGACTTTAATTAATTAAGGTCACTGTCCCCGTTCCCTCTCACTGTCCCCGTTCCCTCTGAGTGGTTTTTCAGTGACGGGTTTATAATGCCTCTTCCATACTCAGCGGATTCTTTCCCGGAGAAAGGTATGTGGGCGCGAATCGTCGCGACTGGTTTGTTAGTGTTGTTTGCCGGGGCCGTGCTGGCGGAACCGGACCCGGTGCA
>JABDKV010000044.1 GCA_013002045.1 Gammaproteobacteria bacterium | reverse complement strand
CCCGGTGGCCTGACCCGTGAACGTGCCGGCTTCGAAGTCCGTGACGTGCACCCGACCCACTATGGTCGAGTGTGCCCGATTGAGACGCCTGAAGGCCCCAATATCGGTCTGATCAACTCGCTCGCGGTCTACGCCCGTACCAATGACTACGGTTTCCTCGAGACACCGTACCGTCGGGTCGATAATGGCAAGGTCGGTGACAAGATCGAATACCTGTCGGCGATCGAAGAAGGCCAGTACGTCATCGCCCAGGCTAACGCCCGTCTTGGCGACAAGGGTGAGTTCCTCGATGACCTGGTCTCCTGTCGTCATCGCAACGAGTTCACCATGTCGGCGCCTGATCGCATCGATTACATGGATGTCTCGCCACGCCAGATCGTATCGGTTGCCGCGTCTCTGATCCCATTCCTCGAGCACGACGATGCTAACCGCGCGCTCATGGGTTCGAACATGCAGCGCCAGGCTGTACCGACGCTGCGTGCTGATACACCGCTGGTTGGTACCGGCATGGAGCGGGCTGTTGCCATTGACTCCGGTGTGACAGTGATTGCCCGGCGTGGCGGAGTCGTGGATTCGGTCGACGCCTCACGCATTGTGGTGCGCGTCAACGATGCCGAGACCACGGCTTCTGAGCCCGGTGTCGATATCTACAACCTGACGAAATACACGCGCTCGAACCAGAACACCTGCATAAACCAGAAGCCACTGGTGAAAGCCGGCGATACGATTGCTTCGGGCGATGTACTGGCCGATGGCCCGTCGACCGACATGGGTGAACTGGCGCTGGGTCAGAACCTGCTGGTCGCATTCATGCCGTGGAATGGCTACAACTTCGAGGATTCGATCCTGATCTCGGAACGACTGGTTCACGAAGACCGGTTTACCACGATCCATATCGAGGAGCTCACCTGTGTCGCGCGTGACACCAAGCTCGGTCCTGAAGAAATCACGGCTGATATTCCGAACGTTGGCGATGCTGCCCTTGGCAAGCTCGACGAGTCCGGTATTGCCTACATCGGTGCCGAAGTCAAAGGCGGCGATATCCTGGTCGGTAAAGTCACGCCCAAAGGTGAGACACAGCTGACTCCGGAAGAGAAACTGCTGCGTGCGATCTTCGGTGAGAAGGCGTCGGACGTGAAAGACACCTCGCTGCGCGTGCCACCAGGAATGGACGGCACGGTTATCGACGTGCGCGTATTTACACGTGACGGCGTCGAGAAAGACCAGCGCGCGTTGTCGATCGAATCGGCCGAGCTGGCCAGTGTCAAGAAAGACCTGGGCGACCAGCAACGCATTCTCGAAGACGATATCTTCGAGCGTGTAGAGCGCATGCTGGTCAACAAGATTGCCGAGGGTGGTCCCGATGGGCTGTCAGCAGGCAGCAAGATTACCAAGGCGTACCTGGCTGATCTGCCACACGAGAAGTGGTTCGAGATTCGCCTGCGAAACGAAGAGGCTAACGTCCAGCTGGAAGAGACCGCGACGCGCGTCAAGGCCATGCGTGACGAGTTCAGCCGTCGTTACGAGGAGAAAAAGAACAAGATCACCGCGGGTGACGATCTGGCCCCGGGTGTGCTGAAAATGGTGAAGGTCTACCTCGCGGTCAAGCGTCGTATCCAGCCGGGTGACAAGATGGCCGGACGTCATGGTAACAAGGGTGTTATCTCGACCATCGTGCCGGTTGAAGACATGCCATACATGGATGACGGCACACCGGTCGATATCGTGCTCAATCCGCTCGGTGTACCGTCGCGTATGAACGTCGGACAGGTGCTGGAGACTCACCTGGGTTGGGCGGCACGCGGTGTCGGCGAGAAAATCGGCCGCATGCTTGACGCACAGGAAAGCGTTGGCAAGGTGCGTGACTTCCTCGACCGTGTCTATAACCAGACCGGTGGCAAAACCGAAGAGGTCAAGAGCTTCACCGACGCAGAGGTGCTCGAGCTCGCCGGCAACCTGCGTAAGGGTGTGCCGATGGCGACACCGGTATTCGATGGTGCGACCGAGGAGGAAATCAAGAACCTGCTCGAGCTCGCAGATCTGCCGGCGTCGGGCCAGGCAGTGTTATATGACGGTCGTACCGGTGAGGTCTTCGATCGCACTGTCACGGTCGGCTACATGTACATGCTCAAGCTCAACCACCTTGTCGACGACAAGATGCATGCCCGTTCAACCGGACCTTACAGCCTCGTCACCCAGCAGCCGCTCGGTGGTAAGGCGCAGTTCGGTGGTCAGCGCTTCGGTGAAATGGAGGTCTGGGCGCTCGAGGCCTATGGCGCTGCCTACACGCTGCAGGAGATGCTGACGGTCAAGTCGGACGATGTCGTTGGTCGTACCAAGATGTACAAGAACATCGTCGATGGTACCCACGAGATGCAGGCCGGCATGCCCGAGTCGTTCAACGTACTGGTTAAGGAAATCCGCTCGCTCGGTATCAATATCGAGCTGGAACAGGACACCGAGCCTAGCTGAGCGCAGGCACAGCCGAGTCAGTGCAGAAATTTACAGATTAAAGATCCCAATCAGGTGAAACGATGAAAGATCTCTTGAGATTGTTCAAGCAGCAGGTTCCGGTAGAGGACTTCGATGCGATCAAGATCGGACTGGCTTCGCCAGACATGATCCGCTCATGGTCGTTCGGCGAAGTGAAGAAGCCGGAAACCATCAACTACCGGACATTCAAGCCGGAGCGCGATGGTCTGTTCTGCGCCAAGATTTTCGGTCCGGTCAAGGACTACGAGTGCCTGTGCGGTAAGTACAAGCGACTCAAGCATCGTGGCGTGGTCTGCGAAAAATGCGGTGTCGAGGTAACTCAGTCGAAAGTGCGACGCGAGCGTATGGCGCATATCGAGCTGGCCAGCCCGGTCGCGCATATCTGGTTCCTGAAATCGCTGCCGTCACGTATCGGGCTATTACTCGACATGACATTGCGCGAAATCGAACGTGTGCTCTATTTCGAGGCTTTTGTGGTCGTCGATCCGGGGCTGACCCCGCTAGAGCGTGGCCAGTTGCTGTCGGACGAGGCTTATCTGGAAGCGATCGAAGAGCATGGCGACGAGTTCGATGCCCGGATGGGTGCCGAGGCAGTGCACGAGCTGTTGCGGACCATCGAGCTCAAGACCGAGGTTGCCCAGGTTCGCGAAGATATCGATGCGACCAATTCGGAAACCAAGATCAAGCGTCTGTCGAAGCGACTCAAGCTGCTCGAATCTTTTATCGATTCAGGTAACAAGCCTGAGTGGATGGTACTGACGGTCTTGCCCGTGTTGCCGCCGGACCTGCGGCCGCTGGTGCCGCTGGATGGCGGGCGTTTTGCCACCTCGGACCTGAACGATCTCTATCGGCGGGTGATCAATCGTAATAATCGCCTGCGTCGCCTGCTCGAACTCAACGCACCCGACATCATCGTGCGCAACGAGAAGCGCATGTTGCAGGAATCGGTCGACGCGTTGCTCGATAACGGTCGTCGTGGCCGCGCTATCACCGGCACCAACAAGCGGCCGCTGAAATCGCTGGCCGACATGATCAAGGGTAAGCAGGGACGATTCCGCCAGAACCTGCTCGGTAAGCGTGTCGACTATTCAGGCCGTTCCGTGATCGTTGTCGGTCCGACGCTGAAACTGCACCAGTGTGGTCTGCCGAAGAAAATGGCACTGGAGCTGTTCAAGCCGTTTATCTTTTCCAAGCTGCAACTGCGTGGCGAAGCCGCGACCATCAAGGCAGCCAAGCGACTGGTCGAGCGCGAGGGTCCGGAAGTCTGGGACATCCTCGAAGAAGTGATTCGGGAGCACCCGGTCATGCTTAACCGCGCGCCAACTCTGCATCGTCTGGGTATCCAGGCTTTTGAGCCGGTCCTGATCGAAGGCAAGGCAATTCAGCTGCATCCGCTGGTCTGCACGGCGTTTAACGCCGACTTCGATGGTGACCAGATGGCCGTGCACGTACCGCTGTCGCTCGAAGCGCAGCTGGAAGCCCGCGCATTGATGATGTCGTCGAACAATATCCTGTCACCGGCTAACGGTGATCCGATTATTGTGCCGTCTCAGGACGTCGTACTCGGGTTGTATTTCATGACCCGCGAGAAAATCGGCGAAGCTGGCGAAGGCATGATGTTTGAAAGCATCAAGGAAGTGCATCGGGCCTACGAAAATCGCAAGGCAACACTGCATGCCCGCGTCAAGGTACGGGTCAATGAAGTGGTCAAGGGTGAAAGCCGCACTTTCGTCGCCGACACCACAGTCGGTCGTGCGCTGTTGTTTGAGGTCGTGCCTGACGGACTGCCGTTCGAGATGGTCGATCGCGAAATGTCGAAAAAAGCGATCTCGAACATTATCAACGCCTGCTATCGCCGGGTCGGTCTGAAGAAGACGGTCGTTTTCGCCGACCAGCTGATGTATACGGGCTTCCGTTTCGCGACGCGTGCCGGTGTGTCGATCGGTGTCAATGACATGGTCGTACCGGTAGAAAAATCCGACATCCTGTCGCGGGCCGAAGACGAGGTCAAAGACATCGAGCAACAGTACGCTTCGGGTCTGGTAACCGACGGTGAGCGTTACAACAAAGTGGTCGATATCTGGTCGCGCACCAATGACCAGGTGGCGAAGGCGATGATGGACAAGCTCGGCACCGAGGTGGTCGAAACCGACGATGGCGAGACTGTGCGCCAGGCTTCGTTCAACTCGATCTTCATGATGGCGGATTCCGGTGCTCGTGGTTCGGCAGCGCAGATCAGGCAGCTGGCCGGTATGCGAGGGCTGATGGCCAAGCCGGATGGGTCGATTATCGAAACGCCAATCACGGCTAACTTCCGCGAAGGCCTGAACGTACTGCAGTACTTCATCTCGACTCATGGCGCTCGTAAAGGCCTGGCCGATACGGCTCTGAAAACCGCCAACTCGGGATACCTTACAAGACGTCTGGTCGACGTCGCCCAGGACCTGGTGGTAACAGAACAAGACTGTGGAACCGAAGAGGGGCTGCTAATGATGCCCATCGTCGAAGGTGGCGATATCGTCGAACCGCTGCGTGAGCGTGTGCTCGGACGCGTGGTCGCGGCAGATGTCGTTTCCCCGGCGACGGAGAAGGTTGTTGTTGAAGCCGGCACGCTGCTGGACGAGCACCTGGTGCAGCGTCTGGAAGACGAGAGCGTCGATCGCATGCTGGTGCGTTCACCGATCGCCTGTGAAACCCGTTACGGTGTTTGTGCTCAGTGTTACGGGCGCGACCTGGCGCGAGGTAACCGGGTCAACATCGGTGAGGCCGTTGGTGTCATCGCTGCCCAGTCCATCGGTGAGCCCGGCACCCAGCTGACGATGCGCACATTCCACATCGGTGGTGCGGCGTCGCGGGCAGCTGCGGTCAACAACATCGAGATCCAGACAGCGGGTGAAGCCCGTCTGCACAACATCAAGCATGTCGAGAACCAGAAGAAAGACCTGGTCGCGGTATCGCGTTCGGGCGAACTCGGTGTCGTCGATGAGCATGGTCGCGAGCGCGAGCGTTACAAGGTGCCCTACGGTGCACTGATCACCGTGCGTGAGGGCGAGAAGGTCGAAGCCGGCCAGATCGTCGCCAACTGGGATCCGCATACTCACCCCGTTGTCACCGAAGTATCGGGCACCATCAAGTACGATGATTTTGTCGAAGGCGTGACATTTAATCGCCAGGTCGACGACATCACGGGTTTGTCGAGCCTGGTTATTACCGATCCGAAGCAGCGTGGTCCGGCCGGTAAAGACCTGCAGCCCAAAGCACGGCTGGTCGACAAGAAGGGTAACGAGGTCTTCTTCGCCAAGACCGAGATCCCGGCCGTTTACGCTTTGCCGCCGGGTGCTATCGTCTCGATGGAGGATGGCAGCGAGGTCAAGGTGGGTGACGTCATTGCGCGTATTCCGCAGGAGTCGTCGAAGACACGTGATATTACCGGTGGTCTGCCCCGGGTGGCCGACCTGTTCGAAGCACGCAAGCCGAAAGAGCCTGCGGTGCTGGCAGAAGCGACGGGTACGGTCAGCTTCGGTAAGGAAACCAAGGGTAAGCGTCGCCTGGTCATCACTGGTGAGGACGGCGAGGCTCGCGAAGACCTGATCCCGAAATGGCGTCACCTGCACGTGTTCGAAGGTGAGCACGTCGAGCGTGGTGAAGTCATCGCCGACGGCGAACGTAACCCGCATGACATCCTGCGATTGCAGGGCGTCGAGGAGCTGGCTGATTACCTGGTTCGCGAGATTCAGGACGTCTACCGCCTCCAGGGTGTGCGTATCAACGACAAGCATATCGAAGTGATCATTCGCCAGATGCTGCGCAAGATCGAGATTTCCTATGCCGGTGAAACCCGCTTCCTGCGTGGTGAGCAGGTGGATCGCTCGCGTGCGCTGGATGTCAACGACGTGCTGGAAGCGCAGGATAAAGAGCCCTGCACCTGGGACCCGGTTTTGCTGGGTATTACCAAGGCGTCGCTGGCGACCGAATCGTTTATCTCGGCCGCCTCGTTCCAGGAAACGACGCGTGTGCTGACCGAGGCGGCGGTACGTGGGTTGCGCGACGACTTGCGCGGTCTCAAAGAGAACGTAATCGTCGGCCGCCTGATCCCGGCCGGAACCGGCTTTGCACACCATGCCGAAAGACGTGCCGCCCGCAAGGGAGGCGTCGAGGCGCTGCTCGCCGCCATGCCGGGCAAGAGCGATGAAGTCGAAGCCGCCGATAACGAAGCCGAGCCCGAAGCAGCCACTGCCGGGGACGGTGAGCAGGGTGAGACCAGCGAGGCTGTCAACGAATAAGCTGAGCCGTCTGGCGGCCCGCCAACGCGGGTCACCAGGCGCTGCTTGACAGCATCACCGGGCGACCCCTATTATTGCGGCCCTTTTGCAGCAGGCTGGCCTGAGGTCAGCCTGTTGTTTTGCGAAAATGCAGCCCCTCGCGGGGCGCGAATGGTTTGAGAAAATATGTCGACAATCAATCAATTGGTCCGGAAACCGCGTCGCACCAAGCAGGCGAAATCCAACGTGCCGGCGCTACAGGCCAGCCCGCAAAAACGCGGCGTCTGTACCCGCGTCTACACCACAACGCCGAAGAAGCCGAATTCGGCTCTGCGCAAGGTGGCACGTGTGCGCCTGACTAATGGCTACGAGGTGACCAGCTACATCGGTGGCGAGGGTCACAACCTGCAGGAGCACTCGGTCGTGCTGATCCGCGGCGGTCGTGTAAAAGACCTGCCGGGTGTGCGTTACCACACTGTCCGCGGGACACTCGATTGTGCCGGCGTATCCGACCGTCGCCAGGGCCGTTCGAAATACGGCGCCAAGAAGCCGAAATAGGGGTTATATAAATGTCGCGTAGAACACAGGCACCGAAGCGGATCATCCTGCCCGATCCGAAATTCAAGAGCGAAATGCTGGCCAAGTTCATCAACATGGTGATGGAGAGTGGCAAAAAATCGGTTGCCGAGCGCATCGTTTACGGTGCTCTGGATAGTATCTCCGAGAAAACCGGTTCCCAGGACGAGCAGGCGCTGGAGGTGCTCGAGCAGGCGCTGGAAAACGTCAAGCCCGCGGTCGAGGTGAAATCGCGCCGTGTCGGTGGCGCAACTTACCAGGTGCCTATTGAAGTTCGTCCCACCCGTCGCCAGACATTGGCTATGCGCTGGATGATCGACGCTGCGCGTCGTCGTGGCGAGAAGTCTATGGCCCAGCGGCTTGCCGGTGAGCTTATGGACGCATCCGAAAATCGTGGCACAGCCGTGAAGAAGCGTGAGGACACGCATCGCATGGCTGAAGCCAACAAGGCCTTTTCACACTACCGCTGGTAAAACCGAGGTTTCCCCGTGCCCCGCTCAACTCCTATTGATCGTTATCGCAACATCGGCATCATGGCCCACATCGATGCTGGTAAGACGACGACCACAGAACGCGTGCTCTTCTACACTGGTGTGTCTCACAAGATTGGTGAGGTACATGACGGCGCTGCTGTCATGGACTGGATGGAGCAGGAGCAGGAGCGTGGTATCACGATCACCTCGGCTGCTACGACTTGCTTCTGGTCGGGCATGGACCAGCAGTTCCCGGAACATCGCATCAATATTATCGATACCCCGGGTCACGTCGATTTCACTATCGAAGTCGAGCGCTCGCTTCGCGTCCTTGATGGCGCCGTGGCCGTGTTCTGCTCGGTGGGCGGCGTAGAGCCGCAGTCGGAGACTGTCTGGCGCCAGGCCAATAAGTACAAAGTGCCGCGCATGGCGTTCGTAAACAAGATGGACCGTGCCGGTGCCAACTTCCTGCGCGTGGTCGAACAGATCAAGACCCGCCTCGGTGGTAACCCGGTACCGCTGCAGCTGCCGATCGGCGCCGAAGAAAACTTCGAAGGTGTGGTCGACCTGGTACGCATGCAAGCGATTTACTGGGACGAGTCCAATATGGGCACGACCTATGAGGCTCGCGAGATCGCCGACGATATGAAAGCGGAATGCGAAAAGTGGCGTGAGAACCTGGTCGAGGCCGCGGCCGAAGCCAACGAGGAACTGATGGAGAAGTACCTCGAAGACAGCGACCTGAGCGAAGAAGAAATTCGCGAAGGTATCCGCCTGCGTTGCCTGGCCAACGAGATCGTCCCGACCTTCTGTGGTTCGGCATTCAAGAACAAGGGTGTGCAGGCGATGCTCGATGGCGTCATCCAATACATGCCGTCACCGATCGAAGTGCCTGCGATTCGGGGGATCCTGCCGGATGAATCCGAAGGCAAGCGCGAGTCTAAAGACGACGCGCCGTTTTCCGCGCTGGCGTTCAAGATCGCGACTGACCCGTTTGTCGGTAACCTGACTTTCTTCCGTGTCTACTCGGGCGTATTGAAGAGTGGTGACTCTGTCTACAACCCGGTCAAGAGCAAGAAAGAACGCATCGGCCGTATTCTGCAGATGCATGCCAACGATCGCGAGGAATTGAAAGAAGTCCGCGCCGGTGACATCGCTTCGGCTGTAGGCCTGAAAGACGTAACTACCGGTGACACCTTGTGCGACCTGCAAGACGTCATCACGCTTGAGCGCATGGAATTTCCCGAGCCCGTCATCGCTGTGGCGGTCGAGCCGAAGACCAAGGTCGACCAGGAGAAGATGGGTGTCGCGCTGCAGAAGCTGGCAAAAGAAGATCCGTCGTTCCGTGTTGCCACCGACGAGGAGTCGGGTCAGACGATTATCTCGGGTATGGGCGAGCTGCATCTCGACATCATCGTCGATCGCATGAAGCGCGAGTTCAAGGTTGAGGCGAATGTGGGTAAACCACAGGTTGCCTATCGCGAGACGATCCGCTCTATCGTGGAGAAGCAGGACGGCAAGTTTGTGCGCCAGTCGGGTGGTCGCGGCCAGTACGGGCACGTTGTTATCAAGCTGGAGCCAAACGAAGAAGGCGCCGGTTTCGAATTCGTCAACAATATCGTCGGTGGTGCGATTCCGAAGGAATATATCAACGCCGTTTCCAAGGGTATCGAGGAGCAGATGCAAAATGGCGTGCTCGCCGGCTACCCGGTGGTCGATGTCGTTGCCACGCTGTTCGATGGCTCGTACCACGAAGTCGACTCGAGTGAAGTCGCGTTCAAGATTGCCGGTTCGATGGCGTTCAAGGAAGGCGCGCTTAATGCCAAGCCGGTATTGCTCGAGCCAATGATGAAAGTCGAAGTCGTCACGCCCGAAGAGTACATGGGTGATGTCATGGGTGACCTCAACCGTCGCCGTGGTATTACCGAGGGTATGGATGATGCACCGGCGGGCAAGGTAGTCCGGGCCCAGGTGCCGTTGTCAGAAATGTTTGGTTATGCAACCGACCTGCGCTCGATGAGCCAGGGTCGCGCCACCTATTCGATGGAATTCCACCGTTACGCCGAAGTGCCGAACAACGTCGCTGAAGCTGTAATCAAGAAAGCCTCCTGAAAAACTAATTGAGAGGAAGAGACTGTGTCCAAGGAGAAATTCGAACGTAACAAGCCGCATGTCAATGTTGGGACTATAGGCCACGTTGACCATGGTAAGACGACTTTGACGGCGGCGATGACGAAGGTGCTGTCGGAGAAGTTTGGCGGTGA
>JABDKV010000042.1 GCA_013002045.1 Gammaproteobacteria bacterium | reverse complement strand
CAACAACACCTTCTTGCCCTGGTCGCGAAAGTACTCCGCAATTGCCGTGGCAAGCCAGGCGCCGTGCATGCGCATCAATGGCGGGTGATCGGCCGGTGTTGCGACTACGACTGACTTCTGCATACCTTCTTTGCCGAGCACGTCTTCGACAAACTCTTTCACTTCGCGTCCGCGCTCGCCAATCAGACCGACGACGGTGACGTCGGCATCGGTGAAACGGGTCATCATGCCAAGCAGGCGACTCTTGCCGACACCACTGCCGGCGAACAAGCCGATGCGTTGCCCGCGACCGACGGTCAGCAGGCTGTTGATTGCTCGTATACCCACATCGAGCGGTTCACGAATTGGCTGGCGCGCCAGGGGGTTGATAGTGGTGCCGGCCAGCCTTATGGACTCATCGCACGATAATGGTCCGAGATCGTCGAGTGGCTTGCCGGCACCATCGACGACGCGACCGAGCAGGTCGGGTCCGACATGCATCTGGTCGACCCGTTGAGCCGGTACGATACGAGCATTCGGCACCATGCCACGCATATCACCCGTGGGCATAAGAAAAAGCTTTTCGCCGGCAAAACCGACAACCTCGGCTTCGAAGCGGTTGCCATCGGGTGCAACGACATGGCAGCGACCGCCGACCGGAGCCTGGCAACCGGTAGCTTCCATGGTCATGCCGACGACACGCTTGAGTATGCCTTCAACCACCGGGCCCGGGCTGTTATCTGCGCGGTGCATGGATTCATCCAGCCGGGCCAGCCAGTTTTCGACCCGTCGTCTGGTGAGATCAGCGCCTGTTTTTTCCATCGCAATCGTCTTCCTGATTTTATTGATTGCTAGTCGTTCGTTGCGTCGCTGTCGCGGTCGTCACCGAGAATGCTGTTAATGACCCGTGCAAGCCGCGTCTCGACAGTCGCGTCGACTTGTGAGCTGGCTGAACTGATGCGGCAGCCACCGCGGGTAATGACCGGATCCTCTACGATCGTCCAGGCCGCTTTGCCCTCGGGTTCGACCAGTGTCTCTCCCACCAGTCGGGCATCCTCGGGATGGAGGTGCAAGCGGATATCGCTCAGACCGAGTGGTAATACGCTTAGCGCCTCGCGCACGACTGCGATTATTTCCGAAGGAGAAGTACGCAGTTCACGTCGTACCAGCCGCCGCGCAATTCGTATTGCCAGTTCGGTGATGTGATCGACTACGCGCTCATCGACTGCCTGCAATGGTTCGTGCAGTGCGTCTGCCACGGCCAGCAACTGTGCCTGTACGGCTGCTGTCTGTTGCTGCGCCGCCTGCAAACCTTCGCTGTAGCCTTCCTCGTAACCTTGTTCCCGGGCAGCGGCCCGCTGGCTTGCGAGGCTTTCGGTGTCCTGGGCTGCGGCATGACCGGGATGACCGACCAGCGGCGCCTGCCATAGTTTTGCGCTGCCGCCCATCAGACGAACTCCTCGCCTTTGCCGCCAAGCATGATCGTGCCTTCGTCAGACAGACGCTTGGCAACACCGAGGATTTCTTTCTGCGCCGTTTCCACCTCGCTGAGACGGACCGGGCCACGCACCTCGAGGTCGTCACGCAGCAACTCGGCGGCGCGTTTCGACATGTTGTTGAATATCTTGTCCTGGATTTCCTGATCGGCGCCTTTCAGTGCAATAGTCAGCGTCTCTGAAGACACCTCACGGAGCAGTGTTTGCATACCCCGATCATCGATCTGCAGCAGCATTTCGAACGAGAACATCATGTCCTCGATACGTTCACAGACATCTTCATCGGTCTCACGTACAAACTCGATGACCGCTTCCTCGGTTTCACCACCGATAGCATTGAGAATATCTGCCGCGCATTTCAGCCCACCAACCGATGACGAGCCTGATGTGCTGCCCGGTTCTGCATGGCGGGCCATGACCGCCTCCAGTTCCTCGATGGCGGAATCGTGTACATCGTCCAGCGTCGCGATACGCATGAAAACCTCGTTGCGCACCTCGGGGCTGAACTTGTTCAGAATCAACGCTGCACGATCACTTTCCAGGTGCGCGAGGACTATGGCCATGATTTGTGGATGTTCATTCTCGATCATCTCGTGGATCGCGCGCGTCTCCATCCAGGTCAGTGCCTCGAGACCGGCGCTGTCGGTGCGTTGCAGAATGCGATCGAGCAGGCTACGCGCGCGCTTCGCACCCAGCGCATTGGTCAACAGTCGGCGAACGTACTCATCGGCGCCGACACCCAGGGCGGTGTTCTCCGTAACGCTGTCATTGAAATGTTCAATGACGGCTGTCAGTTGCATGCGCGAGACGCGTGACAGGCTGGTCATGGCTGCACCAACCTTCTGTACCTCATCAGGCTCCATGTGCCGCAGTATTTCGGCCGCTTCATCTTCACCCAGCGACATCAGGAAAGCTGCGGCCCGCTGGCTGCCGCTGAGGTGATCTTCATTCATCTTCGGCAACCCAGTCCTTGACGACTCGTGCAGCCCGTCGCGGATCTTCGCCTACCAGTGAGCGCGCCGCATTTAGTCGTTCTTCATAGCTCAGTACCGGTCGCGGGCCGGAAGGCAGGTATTCGGCTGGCGCGCCCCCCGTGAGCAGCGCTGTGGAGGGTCGAGGTGGGGCCAGCAGGTGACGCACCACCGGCCGCAATAACCCAAAGATGACACCGAGAATCAGGATCAGTCCGACAACCTGGCGCAGCGCCTGCTGCACCAGTGGCATTTCCCACCACGCCGCCTGCGTCGGTTCAAGCTCTGCCGGTGCCATGAATGGCGCATTAATGACGTTAACGGTGTCGCCGCGAGCCTCATCAAAACCGACTGCCTCCCGTACCAGGGTGGTCATCCGTTCGAGCTCGGTCGGCGTCAATGGTGTGCTGGTGGCGCTGCCATCTTCTGCCACCGTCTGGCGCTCGTCGACTATAACTGCGACCGACAATCGCCGGATGGTTCCGACGGGCTGGCGTACATGGCTGACACTGCGGTCGAGTTCATAATTGCGCACGGCGTTGTTGCTACTTGATTGAGCGTTGGCAGCGGCAGCAAGGTCATCTGCACCCGGTGGTTGATTGGTCAGCGCGCCCGGTACACCGACCGGTTCCGTTGTGCCACCCAGCCGGGTCTGGCTGCTGCTTTGCTCACTACGCAGTGCAGGATCGGCCGAGTCATACGATTCCAGTGTCTGCTCGGTCATGGTGAAATCCATCTCGGCAGTAACCTGCGCCCGTACCTGGTCGGCACCGACCAACGGGATCAGCATTTCCTCGATTCGCCGTGTGTAGGAATCCTCGACCCGCGTCTTGTACTCGAACTGCTGCGTCGTCAACGCCAGCTCCGCACTACTGTCGGCGTCGGTCAACAGGCGTCCTGACTGGTCGACGACGGTGATGTTGCCGGTCTCGAGGTCAGGGATACTCGATGCAATCATGTGCACGATTGCCGCAACCTGGGAGTCTTCGAGCCTGCGCCCCGGGAATAATTCGACCATGACTGAGGCACTCGCCGGACGTCTGTCGCGAACGAATACCGATTGCTTTGGCATGGCCAGGTGTACACGTGCCCCGCGGACCGGCCGCAGGCTGGCAATGGTGCGCACCAGTTCGGTTTCCAGCATGTGCTGGTAACGGGCATTCTCCATGAACTGGCTGACACCGAAGCCCTGTTCCTCGCCCATTAGCTCGAATCCAAGCCCGCTACCCTGCGGCAGGCCATCGGCCGCGAGCTTCAGTCGCGCCTCGTGCACGCGCGAAGCAGGTACCAGGATTGCGCCGCTGGCCTGGTCGAACTCGTAAGGGATGGTCGCTGCCTGCAACGCATTGACCACCGCCCCCGCATCGCGGTCGGCGAGATTCGAGTACAGCAGGCTGTAATCGGGGGCGCGTGTCCAAAGCACGGTAGCTATACCGATCGCTATCGCGGCGGCGATGCCGGCCAGTAGCAGGCCCTGGCGTACCGCCGGCAAATCAAGCAGGTTTTTTGCACTGGCAACCGGACTGGGGTTGGCATCAATAGTCGCTTCGGCCATGGTTCAACTCACTCAGATCGGCATGTTCATGATTTCGCGATAGGCATCGACCAGCTTGTTGCGAACCTCGGTCATCGCTTTGAACGACACACTGGCTTTCTGCAACCCGATCATGACCTCAGTCAGATCGGTGTTTGGGTCACCCGCCTCGAAACGCTCGGCTGCGGCACGAGCTGCCTGCTGCGTCTCGTTCACCTTATCGATCGATTGCTTGAGCAACTCGCCAAAATCGGCTTGTCCTGTCGGGTCCGCCTGCTGCGGTTTGTTGCTGGCCTGCGCCGCCAGTGCGCGCATGTCGGCCAGTACCTTTGCAATGTTTACGTCACTCATCGCTGTCGCTGTCCTGTGTCAGATTTCCGTCGTTTTCGGGTCATACCGGCTCGACCCGGTCTAACGTTGCAATTCCGGTGCCAACCCGGCGCGGAATATTGATTCCGGCCTCACGCAGACGCGCCAGCTTGTAACGCAGCGTGCGTGGGCTGATACCAAGCAACTCAGCGGCAGCTTTTCGACTGTCTGCCGTAGCCAGGGCGTCAATAATCAGGCGGTGTTCGCTTTCCCGCATTCGCGACTGCAATGCCACACCATCCGGTCCGGACACCGCTGCTGGCGCTGCCGATGGCGCCGCAGGCTGCGTTGCAAACTGCAGGTCCCCAGCCTCGATTAACTCGCTACGGCAGAGAATCAGCGTGCGTTGCATGCAGTTGTCGAGCTCGCGCACATTGCCCGGCCAGCTATGTGCCGCCAGTCTTAGTTTTGCTTCGCTGCTCAGATTGGGAATGGTGCGTACACCGGTGCAGTGTCGTTCCAGCAGGCGCTGCGCCAGCGGCACGATGTCACCGGTGCGCTCGCGCAATGGAGGCAGCGCCAACGGGAACACGTTCAGTCGATAGTAGAGATCCTCGCGGAAACGATTGGCCGCCACTTCGTCGACCAGCGCACGGTTGGTAGTCGCCAGTACCCGCACATCGAGTTTGATGGTCTGCTTGCCACCGACTCGTTCGACCTCGCGTTCCTGCAGTACGCGCAGCAGCTTGGCCTGCAACCCCAGCGGCATTTCGGAAACTTCGTCGAGCAGCAATGTGCCGCGCTGTGCCTGCTCAAACTTGCCTGCATGCGCACCGACGGCTCCGGTGAAAGCCCCTTTCTCATGTCCGAACAGGACCGCTTCCAGCATGTTGTCAGGTATGGCTGCACAATTGATTGCGACAAAAGGTCCGTTGGCACGAGCTGAGTTGTCGTGGATATAGCGGGCATAGACTTCTTTGCCGGTTCCGCTCTCACCGCTAAGCAGCACGGTCGCTTCGCTGTCGGCAACCCGGCGCGCCAGCTCTGCCAGCTCGACGCTGCGTGGATCCACGGCGACGATGCCCTTGAGATCGGCATCGGGGACACGGAAGCGTTCCACCAGTTCGACCAGCGTATCGGCCTCGAAGGGCTTGACCAGGTAGTCCGAAGCGCCGTTACGCATGGCGGCAACGGCTTTTTCAATGGTGCCGTAGGCGGTAATCATGATGAAGGGCAGGTCGGGGCGATTGCAGCGCACTTTAGCCAGTAGCGTATGGCCATCCATCGGCTCCATCTGCATGTCGCTGACGACGACACCGACACCGTGTCGCTCGAGTACATCCAGTGCTTCGGTGCCATCAGCGGCGGTAACGACACTGTGTCCGGCCTGTTCCAGTGTGTCGCTCAATGCCTCTCGCAGGGCGACGTCGTCTTCGACCACCAGGATCGCGGACTCACTCATGCAACCTCTCCAATTTCGTTGCGCAAGGCCAGGTTGTTGCGACCGCTCTGCAAGGCATCCCGGTTGCGGGCGGGCAGAAGTAGTGCAAAGCAGGCGCCGCCCGATGACGGTCTGGTTACATCGACGCGACCCCCATGGCCGCGGGCCACGGCATCGACAACGGCCAGTCCGAGGCCAGTGCCCTGCGGTCGAGTCGTGTAAAACGGGTCAAAAATTCGTTTAATGACATCGCTGGCAACACCCGGACCGTTGTCGGTTACGCTCAGACGCAGGTGGTCTTCAGCTGTTTCCGCAGCTAGTTCAATACGTAGCAGCCGGCGGCTGTCGTCGCTGCGGCCATGATCGATGGCATTGTTGGCCAGGTTGAGCAGCGCACCGACCAGGGCCTCACGATCGCCAGTGAGCATTAGCCCTGCAGGCGCACCGAATTCCAGCTCGATGCCCTGCTCGAGTCGTGCCTCGAGTTGTGCTGCGACCTCAGCAAATAATTCATTAATGGCGATCGTTTCGTGGTGCTCGCCGCAGGAGCCGCCGGCGAAGCGCAACATGTCGTTGACCATGCGCTCGAGCAGTTGCAGGCTGTTGAGTATCTTGGTCGCGTAACGTTCAGTCCTCTCGTCCTGATCGTATTTCTTGAGCTGTGAGGCATACAGAACCGCCGTTGCCAGTGGTGTGCGTAGCTGGTGGGCCAGCCGCGCATTCATTTGCCCCATCTCCGTCAGGCGCTGGTTACGGGACAGCATTTTTTGCAGGCGACGGGTCTCGGTGACGTCGGTGAGCAGTACGATTCGACCGTCACCCGCCTTACGTGTCGATAAACTGACTGTGCGCCCATCCCTGAGCAAAAACTCTCCGGCGCCGTCGCCTTCCCTGGCGAATCGTTCGGCAACAATGGTGGTCCATGGCTGTCCTGCCAGGTTTTTGCCTAGCAGCAGCCCGGCGCCGGGATTACAGTCTTCGATATTGCCCGCGGCATCAAGCACGATGACCGCGGCCGGCAGTGTCTCCAGCAATCCTTGCAAGCGATCTGCCAGTTGCTCTTTTTCCTGCAAATAAACCAGTCGCTCATCCTGAGTCCTGGCTAACTCGCGGCTCAGGTGTGCCGCGCGTTGTTCGAGTTCGCGATAGGCCGTTTCCAGTTGCAGTGACGTTTCGGTGAATTCCGAAAACGCCCGCTCCAGCTCGGCCACGCGACTCTGTGTCGGAGAAGCTAATCCTTGTTGCATAGTGCGAATCCTTCCGCGCCCTGACTCCGAATGGGTATATGCATGCTCAGTCCGTAGCACGCATGTCGTATTTGCGCATTTTCTCGACCAGCGTTGTCCGTCTTACCTGCAGCATGCGTGCTGCGCGTGCAACGACGCCGTTGCATTCTCCAAGTGCCTGGCGGATAAGTTCGGTTTCGATAGTGCGCAGGTAATTCTTCAGATCGATACCGTCGGCCGGCAATACCGGTCCGTTACTGACAGTAGGTGTGCTGCCCGCCGCTGTGTCCATGCAGCTGTAGGTAGCGCCGCGGTAGCGTGCCGGAAGGTCATCGACGTCGATCAGTCCGCTTGGTTGGGTGATCGCCAGGCGCTCGATCAGGTTGGCCAGCTCGCGGACGTTACCCGGCCACTCATTGGCCGCAAGGGTGTCGATAGCCGCTTTGCTAAAGCGAACCAGCGGCCGACCCTGGTGTGCGGTACGGGATGCCAGGTGACTTACCAGCTCGGGCAGGTCTTCGAGGCGTTCGCGCAGCGACGGTGTTTCGATGGGAAATACACTCAGGCGGTAGAATAAATCTTCGCGGAACTGTCCATCAGCGATGCAGCTCTCCAGGTTCTGATGGGTTGCGGCAATAATGCGGACATTGCAGTCCCTGGTCTGGTTACTACCCACGCGCTCGAAGCAACGTTCCTGCAGCACACGCAGCAACTTGACCTGCATAGCCAGGTCCATATCACCGATTTCATCGAGAAACAGGGTGCCGCCTTCAGCCATTTCGAAACGACCCTTGCGCGCAGTAATCGCGCCGGTAAATGCACCTTTCTCATGCCCGAACAGTTCGCTCTCAATGAGCTCCGGAGGGATCGCGCCGCAGTTGACCGGCACGAAAGGTGCGTTCTTGCGGGCGGAGAGTTCGTGGATATTGCGGGCGACCAGTTCCTTGCCGGTACCGGATTCGCCAGTGATAAGCACACTGGTGTCGTAGGCAGCAACCTGGTCAATCAGTTGGTGGAGCAGCTGGATTTGTGCCGAACGACCACGTGGTCGGAAAAATCCGTGTCGTGCCCGTTGTGCCGGGGCGGTTCCCCGGTCGGTGGTATAGGCCGCCAGTGCAGCAGACGTACCTATCCCGTGAGCGGAATCCTTTCCGAGCATGTGACTCTCCCTGTCAAAATATTGTCTTCGATCATCCTGTTGATCCTGCGTGCGCTTAACTTAACGCATCCACGGCTGACAACTTACCAACGGTTTTTCGCAATTCCTGTGAACACGTTCACACTTTGATTAACTGCGAGTAGTGATAGCCGGTATTTTGGCGACGTCCGTGTCAATAGTTTGCTACGGGCGCACAGTTTTGTGCGGTTAAGTTGCCATAACATCGATACAAATGATGTTGGCTGGGGCGCGAAGTTCTCACCACACAACGAAGGCGCCAGGAAGGTGGTGTTGTGGAAGCGGGTCTGCTCGTGTCAGCCGTTCAGTGCCTGCGCCAGCGCATTAATATCATCAACGGATTCACGCATTATTTGTTCGCGTTTCTCTTCGTCGATTTGCAGTCGGCTAAGGGCCCGAGCGCTGTCGTAGTGGATTTCTTCGCCATCGGCCTCGCGCGCCATCAGCCAGGCAGTCGTAACCACATCGGTCAGGTCGGGTGCGCCGCTGGCGTTACGCTCGAGATCCATGTGATCGGCAGCAGCAAGTGCCTTGTCCTCAGCGAAACCCCATCCTTCAATAATCGCGCGGCCGACTTGCCCATGCCAGGTCTCGACTACCAGGTCGAGTGTTGCGTCGTCATCGATGAACTCCGGGTGCTCGCTGGAATTCATAATGATGTAGAGCTTGCCAACGTTATGCAGCAGGCCGGCCAGCAACGCTTCGTCGGGGTTGATGCCGCAGCGAACGCGGCGTGTGAGCGTATAGGAGATTGCAGCGACGTGGGCCGCATCACGCCAGACCCCGCGCAACCGTTCGCGATGTTGCTTCAGGGAAGCACCGAGAAAGATCTGTTCGACCGCGACACTGACGGCTGTCGTATGCAGCATTTCATGACCCAGCCGACTGACGGCTGTCTTAATGTCCTTGACCGGTTTGCCACCGCGTTTCATCAACGCCGAATTAGCGACTTTCAGCAATCGCGCAGCCAGCGCGGCTTCGGTGGAAACGATACGGGCCAGCTTGTCGGAGTTGCAGTCCTGTTGCTCAATCGCCCGCTTGATGCGCATCACAACGTCTGGGAATGACGGCAACTTAACATCACCGCGGTTCAGGTCGGCAGCCAGCTGCTGCACAAACTTGAAACCGGCCATGTTTACGATTTCCGCTGAGGGCTCTTCTACTTCCAGGTCTTCGTATCCCATCTGTCTTCCTTGTCTAAACGGCCGCATCCGCGACACGATAATCTCGTTTTGGCGCGGCCGGTGCCTCACCCGCGGATTTCAGTTCAGTCCATGTGGCGTAGCCGTTGCGACCGTTGGCCTTGACTGCGTAAACAGCGGCGTCGGCAGCAGCGAGCAGCTCATCGACATTGTCGAAGCGATTATCGCGGTCGTAGCTGGCTATACCGATCGACAGTGTTACTGGTAGTGTCAGGTTGTTGCCCAGATCATGCTCGACCCGCGCCATTTGCGCGCTCACGCGTCGGCCGGCGGCGCACGCCATCTCGTGATCCGTACCGGGCATGATAATCACGAATTCATCGCCTCCGTAGCGCGTGACGATGTCAGAATCGCGCAGGTTGTCGACCAGAGCTGTGGCGGTACTGATCAACAGCTTGTCACCGGCGAGATGACCATGGGTGTCATTTATTTGCTTGAATTTGTCGAGGTCGATGAAAGCCACGCTTAACGGCCAGCTGTTCTCGACCGATGCGGCGAACTCCTGTTCCAGCATGGTCACCATGTGGGCGCGGTTGAACATTCCGGTCAATGCGTCGCGCCGGTTTGCTTCTTCGAGTTGCTGGTTGCGTGTTTCAGCAGTGCGCAATGCCTGCAGATTCCGCAGCATCAGGATTTCACGTGCCTGGTCGAGTATCTGCTCGGCCTGATCCGCCTCGATCAGGCTGCTTTCATAGAGGCTCTCGACATCCGGTACCTGTTCCTGCAGGCGCATCAGGATGTCACCGAGGCGCTCTGTCGGATAACCGGTCGTCGTTTCAAATTCCTCGGCCAGGTCGGCTGTCGATTCACGGTCCTGAGCCAGGCAAAACGCCGCCACGCGCCCCGACATGGCGACACAGGCATTGAACTGGTCGTCGACAGGCTGGCCATCGGCATGACTGGCCGCAACCGCATCGACCAGACGTTGCGGCATATTCCAGTGGTTGAGTAACCAGGCGCCGAAATCGGCATGGTCGGCACCGAGTTGATCGAGTTCATGACAACGCAGGGCAGCGTGATCAAATTGCTCAGGTGCATCGGCGTAAAACCCCGGCATCGCCTTGTCGACGGCGAGGATGCCGATGTCCTGTAACAGTCCGGCTAGGAACAGGTCTTCTGTATCGGTGCGACCGAGAACCTCACCAATTACCCGTGAAGAGGTGGCCGATAACAGGCAGTGTCGCCAGAACTGCGGCAGATTGATGCCCTCGACCTGCTGTTTCCGAAATCCATTGACCAGCGTGAAACTCAGCGCCAGTGTCAGGGTGGCGTTCAGGCCAAGTACGATCAGCGCCTTGCGCAGGTTGTCACTGCGACGGCGCTGGGCGAATAACGCTGAATTGGCCGTCCGCAGGATCTTGGTAGCGAGTGCCGGGTCCTTGTTGATTAATCCGGCGACGGCTGTCAGGTTCAGGTCAGGATCACGGGCAAGGTCCATGATGGCCATGGCCACCCGCGATGGGCTGGGCAGGTTGGAGACGTTCTTAAGGCGCTCCTGGAGCTCTTGCGGTAAATCCACGCAGGTTTCCCTTTGACAGGGCCAGACATAGCCGACCCGAGGTTCCGGTTCCTCTCGACTCCATTTGTCGGCCGGGTGGCGATGGACTTGAGCAGAAATTTACCAGCGCCACAACGGCGCGAGCAGACTGCTTCCAGCTACGGTTCCGGGTGGTAACTCGACGAAACCGACCGTGTTTTTCAGGGCGTGGAAGTCGCCGGAGGTGTTGGTCCCGCGGCTACGATAGCCGCCGCCGTCGGCGTCGATCACTGGGCAGAACCAGGTGAGTCTGGCCGGTGCTGACTGCTGCACGTCGACAATAACTGGTGACGCAACGGTACGGCTGCCCATCGCATGGTCAATTGCCGCTACCAGGTAACGACGCGCGCAGACCAAAGCCGAAACCGGATTGCCGGGCAAGGCGAAAATCACTTTGTCAGCGCGGCGACCGATCCACATGGGCTTGCCCGGACGCTGCGCAACTTTATGTAAAACGATTTCGACGCCGAGGGTGTCCATGATCGTCGGAATGTAGTCGAACTTACCCATCGATACACCTCCAGACAGTACGACGATGTCATGCTCATCGATGAGTTGGCCGATACCAGGCTCGAGTACCCGCGGATCGTCAGGGAAGCAATGACGCGAAGTTGGCGGAGTGCAATGGGAATGCAGCAGGCTGGCGATGGCGAAGTCGTTCGAGCGGCGGATCTGCGTCGTGGTAATCGGTTCACCCGGGGCAACCAGTTCGTCGCCGACCGCAACGACGGCAATCGATGGTGGCGCGGCCACCCGTGTCGTTGCCAATCCCGACGAGGCCAGGATTGCCATCTCGGGTGCCCGAATGCGCTGACCGCTTTCAAGCAACACCGTGGCGGCTGAATAATCGCTGCCCTGCCGGTGAATAAATTGTCCCTTTTGTAGTTCACTGCCGCCGATGACACTGATGCAATCACCGTCGTGATGCAGCTGCTCCACCGGCACAACGGTGTCCGTACCGTGGGGCAAGACGGCGCCGGTCATGACTTCGATGCAGTGACTGGCGCTGGCTAGTGTTTGTCGAGGCGCACCGGCTGCCTGCGTTGCCTGCAGCTGGTATTGATCCCGGGCCGGGTCGAGGGTAATCGCAATGCCATCCATCATCACCCGGTCGAATGGCGGCTGATCGCGTTCTGCCCTGACCGACTGTGCCAGGATGCGGCCGTTGGCATCAGCGACAGCCACCTCGACCGGCGGTCGAGGAACCATGACGGTGGCAATACGCTGCCAGGCCTCGCTGACGCTAATCACAGCAGGTCCAGATCAGTTGGTTTATCGATATCGATGGCGGCTTCGGGCAGGGGCAGGGCGACGACCTCGCCATCGGCTTCGACCAGGTGGCGGGCACCGTAGTCGTCATCGAGTTCTGCCAGTTGATCGAAAAGGCGAGCGGGGAAAATAGCCGGGACACCATTGATACCGTTGTAGTGAGCACAGGCGATGGCCGCGGGTCGTTGTTGCCATAGCTTGAGTAATTGCTGCAGGTGTGCGGTTGTAATCATGGCCTGGTCAGGCAATACGATCAGCGCCGCTTTGGTTTTTACCGCAACCATCGCGGTGGCGATGGAACTACCGAGGCCCCGGTGCCAGTTGCTATTGTGGACAGAGAGGCAATCTCCCGGGATCGATTTTGCAACGCTATCTGCATGGGCGCCGGTAACAACGACAATATTGGGTGTCACGGGTTGTAACTGCGCAAGGCAGCGTTGCAGCAGTGTCGTTCCATCAATGTTATCGCTGAGCTTGGATTTGCCATAGCGGCGTGCAGCGCCTGCTGCCGGGACGATGGCTGTAAGGTCAGCTGCCGAGACAGTCACGATATATCTCCGCGACGATTGAGACAGCGATAGATTCCGGGTCGCGGGCGCCGATGTCCAGGCCGACCGGGCCCCTGACCCGGTTGCGCAAGTCGTCATCCGCATCGATGTCAGCCAGCAGGCGCTCGCGTCGCGCCGGTGGCCCCAGCAAGCCGATATAAGGGGCGGAACTATTGGCCAGTGCGCGCAGGTATAGTCGGTCGCGACCAAGGTGATGGCTCATGACAACTGCGGCATCAATGTTGTCCAGCGGCAGCGGTTCATTGCTATCAATACGGCAGTCGGCCTGTTGGAACGCCGATTGTTGCAGGAAAACGGGGCGGTGATCGGCCACTGTTACATGCCAGCCGAGGCGCTGGGCAGCGGCAACCACCGGAGCCGCGTCGCGACCGGCACCGAGTACCAGCAGGCGTAATGGTGGCGCTATCGTTACTGTGTATGGCTCATGCGGTGTGTGCATATTGGCGACGGCTTCATCATCGTCGTCGCTGGCGACACCGACCCAGGCGGGACGGGTGCTGCTGACATCGAGTAACAGCCGACAGGCCTGTTGCGAACTGAGCAGCTGCGCGACTCGCGCCAGTGGTTGATAGTCGTTATCTTCCGATAATGGCAGGATCATGATCGACATCGTGCCATCACAACCAAGCCCGAGACCCCAGAGCTCATCGTCGTCACGCTCACTCATGTCGTAACGAACCACTTTGACTGTCGCGGTAGCAATCACTTCGGCGGCATGCGCGGCAAGATCAGGTTCGAGGCAGCCACCACTTAGCAAGCCACAATACTGCCCCTCCTCATCGAGCAACATCAGGGCGTCAGGCTTGGTGTAGGTCGAGCCGGTGGTCGCCACCACGATGGCCAGTGCCAGTCGGCGTCGTTGGCTGCGCCACTGCTCGAAATGGGTAATCAGCTGGCGCAAGTTCACCGCGGCAGCTGCACCCGGATAACGGTACCGGCGCCAGTCAGGCGCAATCCGCGCGCGCTGGCCGGGATAACCGCCGTGTGTCCGCATGGCAGCGCCTCGTCTGCGCTGTCGGATTGCAACCGGCATGCGCCTGCGATGGCATGCATCGTTGCGAAGCGATCATCGTCGAGTACAACGGCTGAGTCATCCGGACACAATCGATCGACTATAAAGTGCTCGCTGTCCGCCAGTCGTTCCACACCCGGTGCCAACAGCCGCGGCTCGACGAAAAATTCTTCGGCCTCGGTGGGCTCGAGATTGAGAGCATCAAGGGTCTTGTCGATATCGATTTCGCGCACAGGAAAGCGCACATTGTCCCAGGCCCGGTAGGTTACACCCGGGCGCCGGATTTCCAGCATCAGGATTTCTTTCTGACCCGGATTTCCCAGCGCGTGCACCTCGGCTGATCTGGGGTTTTGGCTGGCACTCATGATCCGTTCCGGATTGGCATTGAACAGTACCTGTCCCGGGCGTACGACAACTTCATTCATCAGATCGAGTACGTACCAATAGGTTGCATGCAATTGCCCGAATACAGTCTCGAGTTCCCGCCCGGATTGCCCCGATCGCAGCCAGCCGGACAGCGCTTCGCCGGCTTCAGACGGTTTGATGGTTCGTTGTGCAAGCAATGGGGCCAGCGTGGCATGCAACGCATGTTGGTCCACATCATCAGCCAGTAAGCCCAGCAGGTCTCGTTGGCGGGCGCGGCCGCGATGCAGGCGTTGACGCAACTGCACGGGATCGATCTGCTCGCGGAAACCGAGACGGATTGATGCACCCGGATCGGCATCGAGGATGACATAGAGCTCGGTATTTCCCGGTGGGTGCGCCTGAACGGATAACAATTCTTCGATATCGAGCGTCTTTGGCAACAGCGGGATATGCCGGCCGTGGCGAGTCACCAGGTCCTGGCCGAGAATCGAGTCCGCGGCCAGTTCGACCAGTCGTGGCAGTGCGATTTCAGAGCCATCGGCTAGCACGACGGTGCTGGGGAATGCCGCGCTTTCACCGTCGCGGTCGCAGGCTGCGGTCTCGAAGGCCTCACCCAGACCTAGACCCGTCAGCTGCTTTTGCGCCGGCAATGGGTAACAACCCTTGTAGTCGAGCATCCGCAATCCGCCCCACGGGCGCTCGACCAGGTTGTCATGACGCAGGCGTAATGGGCCACGGCAGGTCAGCCGAATCGCCTCGCGGTCGCCCGCGGCCAGTCTGGTAGCAATACTCTGTTCAGTTGTCACAAATTGAAACTGATGTCGAAATTTGTCGCGATAATACACGGCAGGGGTTGAATCACGAGGAATCAGGCCCCATTTTGGTGTTTGCGGATCAATCGCTTATGATCGGCAAGGAAACTTTTGCGGTCAACCGTGTCAGAAGCGATGGCAACAATCGCTCTGACGGCCAACCGGCCGACCGACCATTTCATCATTATTAAGGCGCCAGACAAGTGCCGTGATTGACGGGGGATGACTATGCCTCAAAAAATGCTGACGACCACGCTGGCCCTGCTGGCACTGGGTATTACACCGCTGGCAAATGCAGCGGTCTCCGCTGAGCAGGCCGCGCGGCTGGGTAACGACCTGACACCGATGGGCGCCGAGAAGGCGGCCAATGCGGATGGCACTATCCCGGCGTGGGAAGGTGGAATCCGTTCTGCGGCGGAAGCGGGCTTTCCTGACTTCAAGACCGGTGGACATCACCCGGATCCGTTTTCCGACGATGACATCGCGTTCACCATCAACGCGCAGAATATGGACCAGCACGCCGACAAGCTGACTGAGGGTCACAAGGCGCTGCTCAAAACCTACCCGGATACCTATTTCATCAATGTCTACCCAACCCGCCGAAGTGCCGGTTACCCCGATCGTATCTACGAGGCGACAAAGCGCAATGCCGCCAGCGCTGAGCTGATTGAGGGCGGCAACGGCGTCACCGGGGCCACCGAAAGCGTGCCATTCCCGATCCCCAGCAACGGGGTCGAGGTCATCTGGAACCATATCCTGCGCTATCGCGGGGACGGTGCCTCGCGCACCATTGGTCAGGCACCGGTTACGCGCAACGGCGACTTCACCATGGTCATGCTGCAGGACGAATTTTACCCGGCCTACAGCCTGCCTGGTGCCAAGGAAGAAGAGCTCGACAACGTGATTGTCTACTTCAAGCAGCAGGTCAAGGCACCGCCCCGGCTGGCCGGCCAGATCCTGCTGGTGCACGAAACGCTGAACCAGGCGCTGGAACACCGCAAGGCGTGGTTATACAACCCAGGCCAGCGCCGCGTGCGCCGCGCGCCCAATGTGGCGTTCGACAATCCCGGTACTGCGGCTGACGGCCTGCGCACCAGTGACGACCTGGATCTGTTCAACGGCAGCCCGGAGCGCTACAACTGGGAGCTGGTTGGCAAGCGCGAGATGTACGTTCCGTACAATGCGTACAAGCTGCATAGTGACGAGCTCGAATATGACGACATTATCAAGCCGTTGCATATCAACCAGGATCACGCACGCTACGAATTGCACCGGGTGTGGGTGGTCGATGCCACTCTCAAGGATGGAATCCGACACGTCTACAAGCGACGGACCTTCTACATTGACGAAGATTCATGGCAGATCCTGGCTGAGGATATCTATGACAATCGCGACCAGATATGGCGAGTCGCCGAGGGTCATGCGATTAATTACTACGATGTACCGACATTATGGACGACACTCGATGTCTACACCGACCTGCAGGTAGGCCGTTACCTGGCGCTGGGTCTTAACAACCAGCAGAACAAGACGTACGAATTCGTCGATTCGCTGGGCCGGAACGACTTCAGTCCATCGGCGCTGCGCCGCGCAGGTACCCGCTAAGCGCCATCTGCACAGGCTGTCGGGCCGCTTCGCCGTTGGCCGGTGAAGCGGCCCATTTGTTTGTGGGATCCGCATTTATCCGTCAGATCGCGAAACAGGCAGCATAGATAGGCCAGGCGGCCATTGGGGTTGGTGTTTTCGCAACACCTTATATAAGGGCCTGCTGTATGGCCTGTCAGCCGCAGTCATCGCCGGTCGCGGTCGCCCCTCGGCGTGGATCCAGGCAGGTCTGGCAAGAAAATTGCTTCCTGCATGTTGACAGTCGGTTAAGCCGCAACGACAATTACCGGCTCGATTTCGGGAGGGGTACCCAAGCGGCCAACGGGGGCAGACTGTAAATCTGCTGGCTTATGCCTACGTAGGTTCGAATCCTACCCCCTCCACCATTGCGGGTTAGCGACACGATTGAGGAGCGCAAAACCGCGAACTGACAGTTGCTGGACGGCTTACCCGCCGGGCCAGCATTTTGCGCGGCACTAACAAAATGCCGCAGAGCGGCGACTACGCCGGTTGGAGACAGCATTGTTTTTGGGTGGTTATCAGGCTGACCACCGAGTGAGGTTTTGAGACAAAGCGGGTGTAGTTCAACGGTAGAACCTCAGCCTTCCAAGCTGATGATGTGGGTTCGATTCCCATCACCCGCTCCAGTGACGGCAAGGCAGTTGAGCTGCCATTGACAGTGAGTGACGCCCACATAGCTCAGTGGTAGAGCACTTCCTTGGTAAGGAAGAGGTCACCGGTTCAAATCCGGTTGTGGGCTCCAGAGAACAGAGTTGGTGTGACGATTACGATCGTCATTTGAATAGAGACAGTTAGCTAATCCGGTTGGAGAACATCCATGTCCAAGGAGAAATTCGAACGTAACAAGCCGCATGTCAATGTTGGGACTATAGGCCACGTTGACCATGGTAAGACGACTTTGACGGCGGCGATGACGAAGGTGCTGTCGGAGAAGTTTGGCGGTGA
>JABDKV010000034.1 GCA_013002045.1 Gammaproteobacteria bacterium | reverse complement strand
TGCCATAGCGCTTGTTAAGACAGGCCTTGATGCCCTGTAAGGTGCCGTAAGCAGTAAACGGAGATGGGTCGCCGCTGCCGCCGTGCACCGGGTGCACGCCTACCACGCGATCAGTTTCCTGGAAGATGTATTCCATGTCTTCAACTGTGGTGCCGACATCCTCGGCAGTGATATAGCGACCACCCAGTGAGCCGATAAACCGGCCCAGCGCGCGGAACAGTGCTTCGCTCTTGTCCTTCTCGGGATCGCCGATCAACACAGCCTTGCCGCCACCGAGATTGAGCCCGGAAACGGCCGCTTTGTAGGTCATGCCACGCGACAGTCGCAACACATCATGGAGCGCTTCGTCTTCGTTGGCATAGGGCCACATGCGCAATCCACCCAGTGCGGGGCCAAGCAACGTGTTATGTATCGCAACGATAGCTTTCAATCCGGTCTCGCGATGATTGAAAAAGACCACCTGCTCATGACCGTGGTCGGCTATCGATTCGAATAAGTTCATGGTTTCCTCCATCAAAAAACTGGTTCTCGCGGCCGATTACGGGGCCGATGCCACCCGCGCATGCCGACTGCGGGCCGTGCATGCGTGCTTGTTAGTAATGCTTGGTGGGGCCGCGATCAAGGTGTCGGCGGGCGCGATTATAGCCTGTGCCGCGGGGCTTGCAGCCCTGTTTTATACTGCTATGCATCATTTGCCAGCCGCATCAGTCGCTATAATCGTTCAGCTATGTCTACTGCAGCCCGCGAAATTGCCCCCGATCCGGCCCGTAAGCGTACGCCGTTGCGCTTTATTACGGCCGCATCGCTGTTCGACGGCCACGATGCCGCAATCAACATAATACGGCGCCTGATCCAGTCCCAGGGCGCGGAGGTGATACACCTCGGTCACAATCGCAGTGTCGCCGAAATCGTCGATGCCGCCATCCAGGAGGATGCAGATGGCATCGCCTGCAGCTCCTACCAGGGTGGGCACAACGAGTATTTCCGTTACATGGTCGACATGTTGCGTGAACGCGGTGCCGAACATATCCGTGTAGTTGTCGGTGGTGGTGGCACCATCGCGCCACACGAGGTCGAGGAGCTGGAAGCGCACGGTGTCGAGAAAATCTATCGACCCGAGGATGGCCTGCGTCTTGGTCTTACCGGGATGATCGAGGATGTATTCAGGCGCGTGCGCAGTTGGCCGCGGCCGGAAATTGCATTCGATACCGGCACCCGTGCCGACGACCATCGCGGTGTCGCAGCCGTGATTACGGCACTGGAAGAGCACAGCGATGAGGCAACTCGTGCCCGTTTCCGTGAGCAGTGGGCGGCGGCTGCGGACAAGGCACCGGTCATCGGCATTACCGGCACCGGTGGGGCGGGCAAGAGCAGCCTGACCGATGAATTACTCAGTCGTTTCCTGCGTCAGTTTCCAGACGCGCGCATAGCAGTCATTGCCATCGATCCGTCGCGCCGTCGCAGCGGCGGTGCGTTACTGGGTGATCGGATCCGCATGAATAGCCTCGCCAGCGATCGTATCTACATGCGATCACTGGCAACACGTCGCGCGCACCTGGCGACCAGTGCCGTGCTGGTCGATTCACTCGCTTTCCTGCGCCAGGCCGGTTTCGACCTGGTCATCGCCGAGACAGCCGGTATCGACCAGAGTGACAGCGAGATCGTCGACCTGGTGGATTTGTCGCTTTACGTCATGACCAGCGACTACGGCGCGGCGAGCCAGCTGGAAAAGATCGAGATGCTCGACTTTGCCGACCTGGTTGCTCTTAACAAGTTCGAGAAGCGTGGTGCCGAAGATGCATTACGCGATGTGCGCAAGCAATGGAAGCGTAATCACCTCGCCTTCGAAACACCCGACAACGAGCTGCCGGTTTTCCCGACTATTGCCAGCCAGTTCAACGATGCCGGTGTCAATAAACTGTTCGCCGCCATTTGCCAGCGGCTCGCAGGGCAGGGTCACGAAAGCTGGGGTGTGACCCTCAACGAGCAACGCGAAGTGCGCCCGCGACAGGCGGTCGTACCGGCGGAACGAACACGATATCTCGCCGAAATTGCCGACAACGGCAGGCATCAGGACCGCGACATCGCAGCCAGGGTGACCGCGGCCAGCGAGGCGCATGGACTATTCCGTGCATTGACCGCGCTTGGCGATGAGCCAGTCGCGTTGCAGCCCTATAACGACGTCGAGACCGACGCTGCGGATACGACACTGATCGCACTGCGTCGCAAGTACAACGATGCACTGGCCGCGCTCGGTACCGACGCGCTGGCGGCTCTGCATGAATGGCCTGAGCGGGTGGCTGGCGTGCGCTCGGAACAATACAGCTACACTGTTCGTGGTCGCGAAATCACTGGCGGCAACTACAGCGAGAGTCTTTCCGGTCTGCCGATTCCAAAACTGGCGGCGCCCGACTATAGCGACTGGGGCGAGCAACTACGTTTCATATTGCGTGAAAACCTGCCCGGCGCTTATCCCTATACCGCAGGTGTCTACCCCTACCGGCGCGAACAGGAGGATCCGACACGTCAGTTCGCGGGCGAAGGCACACCGGAACGCACCAATCGACGCTTCCATTACCTGTCGGCTGGTCATGCGTCCACCCGCCTGTCTACCGCGTTCGATTCGACTACCTTGTACGGAGAAGATCCGCACGAGCGCCCCGACATATATGGCCGTATCGGCAACTCGGGGGTATCGATCGCGACGCTGGATGACATGAAAAAGCTGTACTCGGGTTTTGACCTGTGTGCACCGAGCACATCGGTTTCGATGACCATCAACGGTCCGGCACCGATGATTCTGGCCATGTTTCTCAATACCGCGATCGATCAGCAGGTCGAACGGCACCTGCGCGAAAGCGGCCAGTGGGACAAGACGCAGCAACGCATCGACGAACTCCTTGCCGCCAGGACCCGGCCGCAATACTCAGGGGAGTTGCCAGCCGGACACGATGGCTACGGACTCGGTCTGCTCGGCGTCAGCGGTGACCAGGTAGTTGATGCCGAGACCTACAACCGTATCAAGACCGATACGCTGAAAATCGTCCGCGGAACGGTACAGGCTGACATACTCAAGGAAGACCAGGCGCAGAACACCTGCATCTTTTCTACCGAATTCGCGCTGCGCATGATGGGTGATGTACAGCAGTATTTCATCGACAACGGCGTGCGCAATTTCTACAGTGTTTCGATCAGCGGTTATCACATCGCCGAGGCCGGGGCCAACCCGATTACCCAGCTGGCCTTTACCCTGGCCAACGGTTTTACTATCGTCGAGTATTACCTTAGCCGTGGGATGTCGATCGATGATTTTGCGCCCAACCTGAGTTTCTTTTTCAGCAACGGGATGGATCCCGAGTACGCGGTCATCGGTCGTGTCGCACGTCGCATCTGGGCCCGGGCCATGCGTGAGCTGTACCAGGCCGGGCGCCGCAGCCAGATGCTCAAGTATCACATCCAGACTTCGGGTCGCAGCCTGCACGCGCAGGAAATCCAGTTTAACGATATCCGCACGACACTACAGGCGCTGTATGCGTTGTTCGATAATTGCAACAGCCTGCACACCAATGCTTATGACGAGGCGATCACCACGCCGACAGAGGAATCGGTACGGCGTGCCGTCGCTATCCAGCTGATCATCAATAAAGAGCTGGGTCTGAATCGCACGCAAAACCCGTGGCAGGGTTCGTTCACAATCGAGACTTTAACTGACCTGGTTGAAGAGGCTGTCTACCGCGAGTTCGAGCGACTGTCGGAACGCGGTGGTGTTATCGGCGCAATGGAGAGCATGTATCAGCGTGGCAAGATCCAGGAAGAAAGCCTGCATTACGAGGCGCTGAAGCATGATGGTACCTTGCCCGTCATCGGGGTAAACACGTTTCGCGGCCAGGGCGGTGGCGAAGACATCGCCAGCGCCGAACTGATCCGTTCGACCGAAGACGAAAAACAACAGCAGGTGCGCAATACCGAGGCATTCTGGCAGCGCAACAAGACACCGGGCGTAAAGGCCCTGGACTGTTTACAGGAGTCTGCGGCGACTGGTGGCAATGTCTTCGATCAACTGATGGAAGCCGTAAAGTATTGTTCGTTGGGACGAATTTCACATGCGCTGTACGCGGTAGGGGGCCGCTACCGGCGCAACATGTGAAGAAATGGCGATTTCCTGCCGCAGCCGGAAGCTGCTGGCGGGCAACGCTTTTTTTTCATGAATCAATCTGCTAGCTTCAATTGCTTCGGTTCTGCCGAAGCGTCACTCGTTGGAAGGGAACAAAGTCCATGTTCAAGAACAGCCCGTCTCTGCGGCGCGCGTTTGTAGCCTCCGTGCTCTTGTTTTTCGTGACATTGGTGCATGCGCAAGTACGCACCGTTAATGCCGCGATGAACGAGGAATCGCAAGCCCACCAAACCAGTATCCGTGCCCAGGCCCAGATCGACCAGTTGTCCGAGCAGACCGCTGACCTGCTCGGTGAATACCGGCTCGCGTTGCAACGACTGAACCAGGCGAGGATCTATAACCAGAACCTGGCCGAAGTCGTCGCCGACCAGGAACGAGCAATGTCGGAGATGGGTCAGAAAATCGACAACTACGAGCGCTCCAAGCAGGATCTTGTTCCGCTGATGCTCGATATGATTGACACACTCGATCGTTTTGTCGAACTGGACCTGCCGTTTGCCCTGGAAGAGCGCCGCGATCGTGTCGCGCGACTGCAGGGCAACATGAATAATTCGGAAATCACCAACTCCGAGAAGTTCCGCCAGGTCATGGAGGCGTACCAGATAGAAATGGACTTCGGTCGTACCATCGATGCCGATACCGGCTGGCTGGAAGCCAACGGTCCCCGACGTGAAGTCAACTTCCTGCGCATCGGTCGCATGGTGCTGGCTTACCAGACCCACGATCGCACCGAGACCGGCTTTTTCAATCCGGTATCGCGTCAGTGGGAGCTGCTACCGGATGAATACCGAAACTATGTGACTGACGGCTTGCGCATCGCCCAGAAGCAGGCGGCACCCGACCTGATTCGTCTGCCCGTTCCTGCACCGGAGGCCGCACAATGAAAAAGCTAATCGTAATCCTCTCGTTAGCAGTCATTACCACGCCGGCGAGTGCCCAGTCGCTCGACGAGTTGCTGCAGGAAGTACGCCAGAGTCGTCAGCAAGTCAGCACCGAAGTCGAAGCACGCTTGCGCCAGTTCCGCCAGCAACGCGACCAGCAGGCCGCCCTGCTGCGCGATGTGCAGTCCCAGCTGGCGGCCGCCGAGGCGCGTAGTGCAGAGCTGTCGGCCGCGTTCGAAGCCAACGAGTTGCAACTCGAGGAGATGGAAGAAAACCTGCGGGTGCAGACTGGCGATATGAGCGAGGTTTTCGGAGTCGTGCGCCAGTACGCCGGTGATGCCGCCGGTGCACTGAAAAGTTCGCTGGTCTCAGCGCAGTTTGGTGATCGCACCACCTTGCTGCGCGACCTGTCTGAAACCAAGAACGTTCCGCCACCGGAGCAGCTGCGTCGTTTTCATGAACTGATGCTCGAGGAAATGGTGCAGTCGGGCAAGGTCGCACGCTTCAACGGCCCTATTGTCACTGCATCGGGTGAACCGGCCGAAGTCGAGATCGTGCGGGTTGGTACATTCAACCTGGTTACCGACGACAAGTTTCTCAAGTACGACATCGGCACCGGAACTGTGCAGGAGCTGCCACGCCAGCCGCAGGATCGCTTCCGTTCCGATGCCGATGCCCTGACCAGCGCGTCGGGCGGCACGGTACGAATGGCGGTCGATCCGACAGCCGGTGCCCTGTTGTCGCTGCTGATTCAGGCGCCATCAACGAAAGAACGCGTGGATCAGGGCGGTGCCGTCGGTTACGTCATCCTGGCGCTGGGGGCAGTCGGACTGCTGATTGGTCTGTTACGCCTGTTCTACCTGTTTGCCGCCGGTGCGCGTATCCGCTCGCAGCTCAAGTCCGAAGAAGCGAACGAGAACAATGCGTTGGGTCGGGTGCTCGCCGTGTACCAGAAGAATCGCGACGCCGATACCGAGACACTCGAGTTGAAACTCGATGAAGCCATCATGAAAGAGACACCGAAGCTCGAGAAGTGGCAGGTGGCACTCAAGGTCATCGCCGCCGTGGCACCGTTGCTGGGTCTGCTTGGCACGGTGGTCGGTATGATCCAGACCTTCCAGCAGATTACGCTGTTTGGTACCGGTGACCCGAAACTGATGGCGGGTGGTATCTCGAAAGCGCTGGTGACGACGATGCTGGGTCTTATCGTGGCTATCCCGATGGTGCTGCTGCATAGCATTGTCGCCAGTCGCAGCAAGCACCTGATCGAAATACTCGAGGAACAGAGTGCCGGCATTATCGCCGAGCAGGCTGAAAAAGAGCTATGAGCCTGTTCCTCGAAGCCTTCGCCGCAATCCGCGATTTCTTCGAGTCCGGTGGCGACGTGTTGTGGGCCATCCTGTTCGTGACCATCGTTATGTGGACGCTGATTATCGAACGGGCCTGGTTTTTCATTCTCGATCTGCCGCCAAAGGTGCGCGAGATCCGTGAGCACTGGGATGATCGCGACGACAAGGTTTCGTGGTACGCACGCCGTGTACGCGAACGGCTGGTCTCGCACGTCTCGGTGGAATCGAATCGCAATTTGCTGGTAATCAAGGCCATGATGGCGGTGCTGCCGCTATTGGGCCTGCTTGGTACCGTCACCGGTATGATCAAGGTCTTCGACGTCATGACGGTGATGGGGACGGGTAATGCCCGTGCCATGGCCGGTGGTGTCTCGCAGGCGACCATTCCGACCATGGCTGGCCTGGTGGCAGCCCTGTCGGGGCTGTATTTCGTGACCTGGCTGGATAGAAAAGCCACCAACGAGGTCGAAAAAGTAGAGGATCTGCTGTCGCACTGACGGGGGAGTAGCTATGCGTCGCAACATACGACATGACGAGGAATCGGCCGAGATCAACATCACACCGATGCTCGACATCGTATTTATCATGCTGATCTTCTTTATCGTTACGACTTCGTTCGTCAAGGAAATAGCGGTCGATGTCAGTCGCCCGTCGAACAAGCCGCAGGAAGAGAAGAAGATCTCTGAAGTCATTGCAGTGCGGATTTCCGATACCGGCGACATCATCATTGGTGGCCGCATCATCGATATTCGTGCGGTGCGTGCGAGTATCGAGGGACAACTCGCCGCCAAGCCTGAAGCCAGTGTCGTGGTGATCGCCAATCGTGCGTCGGATGCCGGGCTGCTGGTGCGGGTTATCGATCAGGCACGCGTGGCCGGTGCCGGCAAAGTCTCATTGGCAGCGGAAGCGACCTGAGGAGTAACAATGGCACGCAAGCACGCCAATACCGAAGAAGAGACGGAGATCAACATCACGCCGATGCTCGACATCGTGTTTATCATGCTGATCTTCTTCATTGTGACGACGTCGTTTATCAAGGAAACGGGTATCGATCCCAAACGGCCCGACGCACAGACTGCGGAAGAGCAGGCGCGTGGCAACATCCTGATCGCGGTATCCGAGACCGGTCAGATCTGGATGCACAAGAAACGGGTCGATATTCTCGATGTTCGTTCAATGGTCGAATCAGCAAAGAAAGAAACGCCCGAATCGAGCGCCATCATTATTGCCGATGAGGAATCCGAAACCGGCCTGCTAATCGACCTGATGGACCAGGTACGGTTGGGTGGCGTAACCAATATCTCGGTCGCGGCAGAGGAGGGTAGCTGAAATGCGTTTTGTCGTAGCAGTCGTTGTCGGTGTTATCACCGCGTTGGCCCTGTTCCTGTTGATGCACAGCCTGATTTCCGGTACCGGTGGCCGCAATACCGATGCCATTGACGGACAACTGGTCGATTTCATTCGCGTTACGCCGGATGAAATGACCCGACAAAAAGAACGGCAAAAACCGAAGAAGCCACCACCGCCGAAAAAACCGCCACCGCCACCGAAGATGACTGTCGCGCAGCAGAACAAACCACCACCGCAACCGCTGCAAATGGAAACACCGGATATCAACGTTTCGCCATCGACCGGTGGCGGCCCTTTCCTGGGTGCATTCAACCCGGGTGACCCGGCCGCCGAGGGCGATGTCATCCCGATTGTCCGGATTCAGCCACAGTATCCGCGTGAAGCACTGATCGAAGGCATCGAGGGATGGGTCGACGTCGAGTTCACGATTAATGAAGACGGCACGGTGTCCGACCCCACCGTTATCGATTCGCAACCACGCCGCCTCTTTAACCGCGCCGCGTTGCGAGCAATCCTGCGGTGGAAGTTCAAGCCCCGTGTGGTTGATGGCCAGGCCATCAAACGCCAGGCCTCACAACGGATCGAGTTCCTGCTCGACGCGCAGTAGGCATGACGCGCACGATCATCTCTGCCAGCCTGGGTGTCATCGCGGCGCTCGGGCTGTTTGTGCTCATGCATCAGCTGCTCATGGACGAGGTGCCAGATCATATGGGTCCGACGCCGACCGTTGTGCTCGACGTAGTCCATGAACCGAAGCCTGAGCGCACCGTAGTCAAGGAGCGCCGCAAGCCGGTACGCGAGACAGTGCAACGTCCGCCGCAGGCACCGCGAGTGAGCGAGCAGACGCCGACGCCACCACAACTGCAGTTGCCCGAAATGCCGATCCCTGATGGCCTGGCCGGCGGCGTTACCGTCGCTATGAGCAGCGGCGAGTGGCAGGGTTCGTACTCCGGCGCCGCCAGTTGCCCGATCAGGATCGGACCTGTCTATCCGAGAGAAGGGTTGCGTGACGGCACGACTGGCACTATCGAAGTACAATTTATTATTCAGACCGACGGGCGCATCGCCGATCCGGTAATTACCCGCAGTGATCTGCCGCGAAGTTTTGAACGCTCAGTTTTGCAGGCGATCAGCAAGTGGAAGTGCGACCCGCGCAGGGTCAATGGCGAGGCGATACCGCACTCCGTCTCGCAGATCTTCAATTTTGAACTGGACTGAAACCCAGGTGATGAACATGAAACGCTTATCCCAACTTATAGTCGCTACGATGCTGGCATTGAGTCTTGCCGGCGGTGCAATTGCGCAGGAAGATGGTGAGAAGAAGAAACAGCAGACCATTGGCGAGCGGGTCTACAAACGACTCGAGCAGGCGCATGCCGCATTGGGCGAAAAGCAATACGCCGATGTAGTGACCAAGCTGAGGCAGATGGAAGACATGCCGCTCAATGATTATGAGCGGGCGCTGGTTTATCAGACCTATGGATTCCTGTATGCCGAACAGGGTCAGTATGGGCAGGCACTGCAGTACTTCGAGCGTTGCCTGGCACTGGACGCATTACCCGATCCGGCGCAGCAGGGCATGTTGTTTTCGCTGGCCGGCCTTTATTCAGCCGAGGGCAAGTACCGCAAGACGATTGAGACCATGCAGCGCTGGTTACCGAATGAGCCCGATCCCAGGCCCGACGCCTTCATCATGCTGGCCGCTGCACATGCCGAGTTGAACGAATACCCGCAGGCAAAACCGTGGGTAGAAAAGGCGATTGCCAAGTCTGACAAGCCGAAAGAAAACTGGTACCAGTTACTGGTTGCGATTCAGTTTGAGTTAAAGCAATACAGTGAAGCTGCCCAGACATTACGGCGTATGGTCGGTTACTGGCCTGACAAACTAACCTACTGGGAAATGTTATCGGGCGCTTACCAGCAAACCGGTCAGGATCTACAGGCGACTTCTGCGATGAACCTGGCTTACCGCAAGGGATTGGTGGGGAGTCAATCGAAAATACTCAATCTCGTACGCATGATGCTGTTTATCGAAGACCCGTTCCAGGCGGCACAACTACTGGAAAAAGAAATGAATGCGGGTGTGATTGAGGCGACCCAGAAGAACCTCGAGTTACTGCTCAGTGCATGGACCGCAGCCAAGGAATTCGATAAGGCCATCGCCGTTATCGATCGGCTGGCGCCGATGACCGGCGATGGCAACTATTACCTGCAGAAAGCGCAGCTATATGCGGAGCGCACAGCCTGGGCGGAAGTCATCCCGGCCGCAGAGCAGGCCATAGCCCGCGGTGGGTTGAAGAAGCCGGGCGCGCCGTGGCTGTTGAAAGGCATGTCGGAAGCTGAACTCGGCCAGCTCAGTAAAGCTATCGATTCGCTGACCCAGGCGAAGAATATCGGTGACCGGATTATTCGCGCCCAGGCAGATGGCTGGATCCAGTACGTCGGCGAGCAACAGAAGGCGCGGGTCAAGATTGCCACCAGCAACGACGACGCTGCCGCGGAGTAAGCTCAGCCGGCTACCAGGTCAGGTTCACCCAGCGTAGCCAGGATGGCTTCGCGCGCCAGCTCCCGCAGTCGCGCGACTTCGGCGCGACCGCCATCGCGATCGACTGCGATGGCCTCATGCACTTCGATCTCAATGCGGCCGGGTACCGGCAGGTACTGGCCATCCGCGAGTATTGCGCGGGTCCCCCGGATGGTGACCGGAATTACCGCCAGTCCGGCCGTTACCGCAGCGCGAAAAGCACCGCCATGGAAACGACCCAGGCCTGGTTCGCGCCGGAATGTCCCTTCGGGAAAAGCCGCGAGATGCTGACCGCCCTTGGCTGCGCGCATCAGGCGGCGGGTATCGGACGCGGCACGCCGGGAATCGCTGCGTTCGACAAATTCCATACCGAGTCTACGTAATAGCAGGCTGGCAACGGGCACAGCCTGCATCTCGCGCTTGATGACAAAGCAATAATCCACCGGCAGTACGGCAAACATGACAATGCCGTCGAGGTAGCTGGCATGGTTGGCGACAACGATTGCCGGATCGGATGGCAGTGGCCTGCCGCTGACTAAAACCGGTGTTGCCGACAGTCGGAATACCGCTCGTGCTGCGAATCGTGCCACTCGTCGCCGCCTTTGCAGCCCGGGGATCACTAGCAGGATAATGGTTGTCAACACGACTATCGCGATCAATAGCATCACGAAGTAGATGCCATAGAGGCCGTGCCAGCAACGTCGCAGCAGTTTCGACCCGCCTGCCTGTCCCGTACCGGCCCGTTTTAACCCCTGATTATTCAGCTCGCCACCCATTAATGTGATCCAGTTCTCTTTTATGTTAATTGCATGATTCTTTTTGTGACAGCGATCACGGCTGATTCAGGGGGCTAAAAGCATACTCAATCGCGTAGCTGGTCAGTGACTTGCGCCGTGATTAAACCCGGCCAGGGCAAATACCAGGCTACGTCTGGGAGAGAAACCAACTAGTGAGTGTGGCAATGTCGAACACGCCGAAAAAACCTGGCGATTATGATACCTCGGTATCAGAGGCTACGATCGATCGATTTCTCGATGCGATCTGGATGGAACGCGGGCTGTCGAAGAATACGCTTGCGGCGTATCGTGCAGACCTGATGGCCTTGACACGCTGGCTGGCCGGTCGCGACACCGAGGCTATAAAAGCCAACAAGGCTGACCTGCTGGCCTTTATCGCATCGCGTGTGCAGGCGGGAGCGCGACCCCGTTCTACCGCACGCCAGCTCTCGAGCTTCCGTCGTTTCTTCCGCTGGCAATTACGCGAAGGGAATATCAGCGAGGATCCGACAGCCCAGATCCAGATGCCAAAAATCGGTCGCACCTTACCGAAGTCGCTGTCCGAGAAAGAAGTCGAGTCATTATTAAATGCACCGGCGATCTCCGATCCGCTCGGTTTTCGTGATCGCACTATGCTCGAAGTGCTCTACGCAACAGGTTTGCGAGTCTCCGAATTAATCAGCCTGCAGTTGAGCCAGATCAATCTCAATCAGGGCGTACTGCGTATCGTCGGTAAAGGCGATCGTGAGCGACTGATCCCGCTGGGCGAACTTTGCCAGGACTGGATTCAGCGTTTTATTGCCGGACCTCGCGGTGAGATCCTGCTCGAGCGCCAGACTGACTACCTGTTTCCGACCCGGCGCGGTGACAAGATGACGCGCCAGGCGTTCTGGCACATCATCAAGCGCTACGCTGCCAAGGCCAAGATCGACAAAGAACTGTCGCCACATACCCTGCGCCACGCATTCGCAACGCACCTGCTCAATCATGGTGCCGACCTGCGGGTAGTGCAGATGCTGCTCGGCCACAGTGACCTGTCAACGACGCAGATCTACACCCATGTGGCGCGTGAGCGTCTAAAGGATATGCATTCGCGTCATCATCCACGCGGCTGATCCCACAAAAGTTGACATTAGCCCTGCAGTCAAAGGCTTGGCTGTGGGGTTCTGCCGTCTGTTACAATCGGCGCCCCACACTGAACCAACCCCCGGGCTGACGGTCATAAATGCCGTCAACCCTACAACACGGTTTTTCAATAATATGTACAAGACAATCCTTGCCCTTGCGGCCCTCGCAGTCGTCGGTAGTGCCCACGCCGAGAGCGTTTGCAAACCCGAAAACATCCAGGCCCGCCTGCCGGGTGTCGAGAGCGACAGCGTCCGCGATACTCCACTGGACGGTGTTTGCGAGATAGCCTTTGGGCCGCAGATCGTTTACGTCAGCCCCGATGCGCAATACCTGATTCGCGGTGACATAGTCGAGATCGAGAGCAACGTAAATCTAACTGACCAGCGTCGAGCCAAGGCTCGCGTCAAGGTGATGAACGATCTCAAGGCCGATGACATGATCGTTTTCGCGCCCGAGGACGAAGCCAGGCACGTAATTACCGTGTTCACCGATATCGATTGTGGCTACTGCCGCAAACTGCATCGGGAAATGGCCGATCTGCACAAGAACGGCATCCAGGTGCAGTACCTGTTCTTTCCCCGTAGCGGACCGGGTTCGGCTTCGTGGCAAAAAGCACAGAATGTCTGGTGCTCTGATAATCGCAATGACGCGCTGACCGCAGCCAAGAACGGCGAGTCAGTGAAGGCAGAGCCGTGCGAGAGCGCGCCGATCCAGGAACACTATGCAATGGGTCAGATGGTGGGTCTGCGTGGAACACCAGCGGTCATCACTGAGACGGGCGAGTTGATCTCGGGTTACCTGCCGGCTGATGCCATGCTGACACGACTGGAGTCGTTCAAAACGGCGACCATGGCTGACAAGTAACGCTTGAGTACAGACTACCGAAAAGGGGCCGGCTGGCCCCTTTTTTATGCCAGCAGACCTTGCCAGGCAAATACCGTGAGCGCACCGATGGTTGCCAGCATCATGACTGTCCAGCGCCGCTCGCTCGCCATCAGCAACAGTTCGCTTGCATAGATCAGGATGACTGCCTTGATCAGGCCGGTGGCGATTTCATTGCCACTGAGCAATTCGCCCGGCAGGACGCCCACGGCGAGCACGATAAACAGTAACAGGTAGTCCGTCGGCGTGGTGCGAAACTCGACTTCACGGCAATAACGAATCGTCAGTGCCACCGCCACGGCCAGCAAACCAAAGTAGAAAAACTCCAGCCGCTGCATCAGGGCCGGCTCGACAGCCGGGCTGGTTGCCAGCAGGTAGGTCAGGAAGACGACGGTAACGTAAACAATGCCGCGTCGGATAATCGAGTTGAAGTCTTTACCAAAGGTGACTTCGGCCAGCAACACGATTACCAGGACACCGGAAATAACAGCAAAATCCTGTGGCACTTCGGCGACCAGGAAGGCGCCGCCAAACAGGGCCAGGGGGACCGCGGTAGCGAGGATTGCGTAGGGCAGCTTGCGCAGGGCCTGCGAGTCGCGCAGGTCGGACAGAGCGGCCGACAGCGGGGCAGTAAACGTGCCTGTACCGGCGCGCCAGCCGCGGCGTTCGGCTGTCGTCAGCAGCGCAAACAAGGTGATACAGACGAGCAGGTATACCAGCGTGATCAGCCAGTCAGGCTGGTAACGCAACAGGATACCGCTGGCCACCAACAGTGTTTGCACCGAATAGATAATGACGACGGTCTCGTAGTGTTCGAAACCAAGATCGAGCAGGCGGTGATGAATGTGGTTGCGTGTTGCCTTGAACCAGTTCATGCCACCGGAGGCCCGCAGGTAGAACACGACCAGGATGTCGACGATCGGTAATCCGATCAGCAGCAAAACGACCGCCGGACTCATCGCCGTGTGAATGCGCTGGGTCAGTAATACGGCCAGGAAACCGATTGTGAAACCAAGGAACTGGCTACCACTGTCTCCCATGAAAACCCGCGCCGGGTGCGTGTTGAAACGCAGGAAACCGAAGATGCCGCCGATAGTGACCATGGCCACCGCCGTCGCGATCTGATCGCCCCCTACAAGGTAAGAGAGATAGACGATAGCCATCAGGCTCAGCAACGCTTCGCCGCTCGCCAGTCCATCCAGGCCGTCCGAGTGATTTAGCGCGTTGATCACACCGATCATCGCGAACACAGTAAATGGCTTGCCGATGGCAGCGGGCAGTGTGTAATCGAAGAACGGGACACTTGAGACCCACAGGTCCCCGACGTAAACCATCGAGATGACGGCAATGCCCTGGCCGATGAATTTGACATAGTGACCCAGTTCACGGGCGTCATCGACAGCACCGAAGATCATCAATACGGCTGCGCCGATCAGATAGGCGCGTAGCAATTCATCGATCGGGAACCAGATAAGCAGCGGCAGCAATGCGCCGATGACGATGCCAATGCCACCGACACGCGACACCGGTATCGCGTGCACTTTGCGTGCGTCAGGTTGATCGATCATACCCAGCACAGGTGCCAGCCGCATCATCAGCGGTATCACGGCCATGCTGATAACCGCTGCACTGATCAGAAGGATGAGGGCCACATTCATGTGCTGGAGGCTCGTAGGGTCCTAGTCGGGAACGTACTCGTCGAGTTTCGGCACGACTTCTTTGGCTAATTCCGCCAGTCGCTCGTCGGCGGCACTCCAGTCCGGCGCACTCTGATTTACCGGCGTCACAAAACGCACCAGTGCACCATCGCTACGATTGCGGGTGAGCGAATCCTGGAACAGGTACCACTTGACCGCATACTCGCTGGCCAGCTCGCGTTCGCGCTGCTTGAAGTAGTAGTAGACCAGCTGCTTGGAGCGATCCTTTTCGATCTGCAGGCGGTTGACTGTCAGTGGCTGGTCACGCCCGGGGATCTCGATGTCCTCGCGGGTCAGGCTGGTGATCTGCCAGCCGCCACCAGGAATACACGAGCGAGGCGAATGGGCCGCGTTGCCCTTGGTGCGTTGCTCTTCGTAGTAAGCGGCGTAGAACTGGACGATCTCGGGATCACCAAGCCGACGAAAACTCGCCATTGTGTAGTCAGTGAAATCGAGCACCGTAATGAAGTGCTGTTCGAGCTCCAGTGGCTGGCCCCGCCAGTCACCGAATTCAAGCGGAAATGATTCCAGCGACACCCGTTCGGGGTGTGCCTGCGGGCGCTGGGTGACCACGCTCATCCCGGCCAGCGCGACCACCATAATGACAATCGATGCATAGACAGGCTTTGGCACAGTCCTTGGCAGGCGTTCGACATCGGCCGGTGTCTTTTCGGGGAAGTCGAGGCCAAACACTTCCGCGAACGGACGTTTATTGCCGATCTTGTTCAGCAGCCAGATTTCGGCCAGCAGCAAGCCGATACAGGCCATGAAAATGACCCAGCCTTCGAAAAAGTGCTTAAAGCCTTCGGCCTGTCCGATACCCCAGTGTTCGACCATGACACCGATCATGCCGATACGGAAGCTGTTCATGATGATGGTGATCGGGACGCTGGACAGGAACAACACGACGCGCTTCCACATCGGCGCGTGATAAAGGTAGGCCGCGAGGAACGCGAAGCTGGCCAGCGGGAACAGGTAACGCAGGCCGTTACAGGCTTCCACCACCTGCAACTGGTAGACACCGAGGTCGATCACATTGCCTTCGAGAAACACGGTAATACCGAAGGCACGGATGACAGCGACACCGAGTTCCGACGAGATCAGCTGCAGCTTGCTCGACAGGTTGTTATAGAGAAACTGCGGCAACGGCACCATGAAGCTCAGGTACACCAGTGGAATTATCAGCCACAGAAAACCGCGGGTACCAACCAGGCTCAATGCCAGTCCGGCCAGCGCAAAAAGAAAGCCGTACTGGACGATGATATAAATCGTTGCGAACTCGCCGAGCAGCAGCAGGACCACGCCGGCAAAGACCAGGCCTACGCCCAGCCACGAGCCATCGTATTTGAGCTTTTCAAAGCGGTTCTTTAACTGCCAGATCAGGAACAGACTGATCATCGGGATCAGGATCCCGTGACTGTATTCCTCGCGGTCCGGATCCGTCCACACCTCGTACAGGTTGACCAGCCCGTCCCAGTACAGCGCTGCCAGCAGGGCCGCGGCAATGCCCAGCACGACCAACATCTTTGTTGGGTGCGTCCAGATAGCCGATTGTCTCGATTCGGTAGTCATTATGTAAATTCCAACGCAGGGTAGTCCGGTCGCCGTGAGGCTTATTATCGGATCAGGATCGGGGTGCCAGGCGGCACGCACCTGCTCGCTGCAGAACGAGCTAATCTACTGGATGCAGCGACGCCACGCAACGCACCATAATCAGCGGGTTGCGCTTAATACTTAACGTTCCAGCAGATGCTCCTTGTCGCTGACATTTTCCCATTCAGCCGCATCTTCCGGCGCATCCTTCTTCTCGGCTATTACAGGCCAGTCCTGCGCCAGTTCGGCATTGAGTTGCAGAAAATGTTCCTGCCCGTCCGGTAACTCGTCTTCGGAGTAAATCGCCTCCACCGGGCATTCCGGCTCGCATAAGGTGCAATCGATGCACTCATCAGGATCGATAACGAGGAAATTCGGCCCCTCGTGGAAGCAGTCCACCGGACATACCTCGACACAGTCAGTGTATTTACACTTGATGCAGGACTCGGTAACGACAAAGGTCATAGATAAGGCTCCCGTAGCGTCCTAGTATTTTATCGGCCCGACTGTGGTGATGTGTAGCTCCTCGCCCCCACTGGCGCGATCGGCGAAAAACCGCTCCAGCGTAAAGCGCACGCTGGGGAACGCGATCAGCGACCACGGTACCTGGTCCTCGGTATATAACGCCGACTCCAGCGTTTCGTCTCCGGGACCAAAATCGGGCTCGAGCAGCCGGGCGCGGAACATCATGTGTATCTGGCTGGCGTGGGGAACATTGACGATAGCCAGCAACGAACCCAGATCGACATTGGCCAAAGCTTCCTCGGCTGTCTCACGGATTGCCGCCTCCTGCAGAGTCTCGCGGTTTTCCAGAAACCCTGCCGGGACCGTCCAGAAGCCGCTGCGCGGCTCGATAGCGCGCTTGCACAACAGGATCTGGTCCTGCCACTGTGGTACACAACCCACCACCACATTGGGATTCTGGTAGTGCACCGTGCCGCAGTCTTCGCAAACCCGCCTCGGCAGGTTGTCACCGGGTGGAATCTGCAGCGAAACGGAGCTGCCGCAATGGCTACAATATTTCATCGGTTATCCGAACAGATGGTGCCGGGAGAGAGACTCGAACTCTCACTCTGTTGCCAGAACCGGATTTTGAATCCGGCGCGTCTACCAGTTCCGCCACCCCGGCGCGGCGGGCCATTATTGCACGGCCGGCACCGGGGTCAACCGGCAGATGCGACCTTTTTCACGTCTGAGGCGTCATAGGGGAATATGGCAGGCTGTAGCTACAGTGAGGTCGATGAGGCCACGATTCGTGCCGCCCGGGGCGGCGCGCGCGCGGCCCAGCAGACGATCTACACGACCTACGCTGATGCGGTCTACACCACCGCGTTGCGTATCCTGCACCAGCGCGAGGCGGCCGAGGAGGTGCTGCAGGACACGTTTGTACAGGTCTTACGCAAGCTCGACACCTACGCCGGTGATGCGCCACTGGGTGCCTGGATCCGACGCATTGCGGTCAACCGGGCTCTGTCGCAACTGCGTTCGGCCTGGCACCGCTACTCGCAGCCTCTGGATGGTGTTGCCGAGCCGCAGGCCACAGCCCCGGTCGAATTCGATCAGCACCTGCTCGACGGCCTGGAGCGGCTCAAGCCGACGGCGCGAGCTGTGTTGTGGTTACACGATGTCGAAGGTTATACCCACAAGGAGATCGGTGAATTGATGGGCAAAACGCCCAGTTTTTCCAAGTCGCAACTGTCGCGTGCACACCAGCGCATGCGTCAGTGGCTGGATGCTAGTTCGGAGTCTGTGCCATGCATGCAAGTACTGAACAACTGTTAAGCCTGCGTGATGGCGCGCCGGTTACAGCCGAGGTGGCGCGGCACGTTGCTGACTGCACCCAGTGCAAGGCCTCGCTGGAGCAGTCGCGCGCCCTGCAGCGACAGTTGCAGCAATTACCCGCAGTGTCTGCACCCGCGAATGGCTGGGAGGGCATCGCTGCGCGTCTGGACGACGATGCCGGTGCGCTGCGCACACGACGATGGCTGGGCCTGGCTGCGGGTGTGATCGCTGCATTCGCCGTGCTGGTGGTTATCAACGGCGCGCGCCAACCTGCGCAGCCGGTTGTCGAGGTCCCCGACGCAGTGGCATCACCGGCGACAGCCACAGATGCCGAACCGGTAGAACGACTGGTCGCTCGCTCCCAGCAACTGGAGCAGTTATTGCGCCAACTCGATGAGGCATCGCCGCGGCTGATGACGGCGAGCACGGCCAACACGATCGCGTCGCTGCAGGACAATATCGCAATGATCGACTACGGCCTGACAGCGGCACCGGATCTCAGTCGCGACGATTCACAGCAGTTGTGGCGTCAAAGAATAGAACTGATGAACACGTTGGTGCAGGTGCGTGGCGAGCAGCTACAGGCCTACGCCAGCCAGGAGTTATGAAAGCAATGAAACGTTTATTGATTATTTTGCTGCTGGCACCGCTGGCGGTGCTGGCGGAAGGCGGCGATGAGCAACTCGCCGAGCAGCTGCGTGATGCCGAGGCGCGCATGCGCGATGCCGCGAGGGAAATGGCCGAGATACAAATGGAATTGCATGGCGACAAACTCGACCATGTATTCAAGTTCGTACACAAGACCGGACCAAAACGGGCCATGATCGGTATCAATGTCGGTGCCGATACCGATGATCCCGCGACCCGAGAGGGTGTCAGAGTGCTCGGTGTAACCCCGGGTGGACCGGCCGACAAGGCCGGGATTCGCTCTGGTGACCTGATCATCGCGCTCGATGACGTTCGGCTGGCCGGACACGATGAGGACCCGGACAGGAAACTGATGTCGCTGCTGGACGATATCGAGCCCGGGACACGCGTGCGCGTAAGTTACCTGCGTGACGGTGACGAGGACACGGTCGAAGTCGAAACCGGCGAGTTCTCCGGTTTGAAAGTCATCGGGTCCGGCTTTGATGACTTCGATTCATTCGACGCCGAAGTTTTCGTGCGCGACACGCTGGAGCCGGTTCTGGAACGGCTGCCGCTGGAGCCGTTAATGCACCGTCGCCAGTGGGGTGGGCTGGAACTGGTGCCTCTGACACCGCAACTGGGTCGCTATTTCGGTACTGACGAAGGCCTGCTGGTGGTGCGCTCCTCCGAAGACAACAAGCTCGGATTGCAGGATGGCGATGTGATTCGGACCATCGGCGGGGCGACCCCGAAGTCGCCACCCGATGCGATGCGCATGCTGCGTTTTTACCAGCCGGGCGACAAGCTGGTCATCGAGATCCTGCGCGACAAGCGGGGCCGCACGCTGGAACTGGTCGTGCCGCAGCGCCAGAGCTAGGCTACTATGCGCGGCCATGCGCCGTGCCGACTTTCATTACCAGCTGCCCGATGAGCTGATTGCCCGCTACCCGGCGGCGCAGCGGACGGGGTCACGCCTGCTGTATCTCGATGGGCACAACGGCAGTATCGACGATCGATGTTTCGCTGAGCTGCCGCAGCTTCTCGAGCCGGACGACCTGCTGGTGTTTAATCGCACCCGTGTAATCGCTGCGCGTCTGCAGGGCCGCAAGCAGACTGGTGGACGGGTTGAGCTGCTGGTCGAGCGACTGCTTGATGACCCAAACGAAGCGCTGGTGCAGTTGCGTGCCAGCAAACCACCGCAACCGGGTAGCAACATCGAACTCGACGACCAAACCCATGCCCGCTATTGCGGCAGGGTCGGGGAGTTTTGGCACCTGCGTTTCAACACGCCGGTTGCCGATGTGCTGGAAAGACTCGGAACGGTGCCATTGCCGCCGTATATCGATCGTGCCGATGAGGCACTCGACGGCGAGCGTTACCAGACTGTTTATGCAGACCGACCCGGCGCCGTGGCCGCACCGACGGCGGGATTGCATTTTGATGAGCCGTTGCTGGCAGCGTTACGCCAGCAGGGTGTGGCCATGAGCTTCCTGACCTTGCATGTCGGTGCCGGCACGTTTCAACCGGTTCGTGTGGATGATCTCGACAGGCATGTCATGCATGCCGAGCGTATCGAGGTCGACCAGCAAACCTGCGATGCCGTGCGCTCAGCCCAGGCGCGGGGTGGTCGGGTCATCGCCGTGGGTACGACCTCGGTACGCGCGCTGGAGACGGCCGCAGCCAACGGTACTATCGAACCGGTCAATACGGAGACGCGACTGTTTATTCGACCCGGCTATCGCTTTGCGGTCGTCGATGCGATGATCACCAACTTCCATCTGCCGGAATCAACGTTGATGATGCTGGTCAGTGCCTTCGCCGGTTACGACCACATCATGCAGGCTTATCGGCATGCCGTTGACCAACGCTACCGCTTTTTCAGCTATGGCGACGCCATGTTCATGACCCGGAACGACAATGCGTTTTGAGTTACTACATCGTGACGGCGACGCCCGTCGGGGTCGCCTGACCTTTACCCGCGGCATCGTCGATACACCGGCGTTTATGCCGGTGGGTACCTATGGCACGGTCAAGGCGATGACTGCCGAGGAACTGCAGTCGCTTGGCGCGCAGATTATCCTCGGTAATACATTCCACCTGATGTTGAGACCAGGCACCGAGATTATCCAACAGCACGGTGACCTGCATGACTTCATGCACTGGCAGGGACCGATACTGACCGACTCGGGTGGTTTCCAGGTCTGGAGCCTGGCTAAGCGGCGCAAGCTGACCGAGGAAGGCGTCACGTTTCAATCACCGGTCAATGGCGACCGGGTCCTGCTCAGCCCGGAACGCTCCATGGCTGTACAACAAGCTCTGGGTTCGGACATTGTCATGGTGTTTGATGAATGCACCGAGCACCCGGCGCCGGAAAGGCGCGTTCGGGACTCGATGCAGCTCTCGCTACGCTGGGCGCGCCGCTGTCGCGACAGTTATGCCGGGGACGGGGCGTTGTTCGGCATCGTCCAGGGCGGTGTCTACGATGACCTGCGCCAGGCTTCGCTGGCCGGGCTGATCGAGATCGGTTTTCCCGGTTACGCAATTGGCGGCCTGTCGGTCGGCGAATCGGTCAGCGAGCGCAATGCGGTGCTCGAGGGACTGACACCGCACATGCCGGTGGACAAGCCACGCTACCTGATGGGCGTAGGCACACCGCTGGACATTATTGATGCGGTCGAGCGTGGGGTAGACATGTTCGACTGTGTCATGCCAACCCGTAATGCCCGCAACGGGCACCTGTTCACGTCGACCGGGACGGTGCGCCTGCGTAACAGCCGTTACCGGACCGATACGGGCCCCCTCGACCCGGCCTGTGGCTGCTACACCTGCCGTCATTTCAGCCGCGCCTATCTGCGCCATCTCGACAATTGCAGTGAGATCCTCGGTGCCAGGCTCAACACCATCCATAATCTGCACTTTTACCAGGACCTGATGCGTGGCTTGCGCTCCGCGATCGCCGCCGGACGGCTCGCTGAGTACGCCAGGCGATGGCGTTCGCGCTACGCCGGCGAGGGGGAAGCTGAAGATGGGGCTGCATAGTGCCGGCTCTGTGGCATAATACCGCGCTCTTTGCCATCCGCCCCTGGAGACCTTGCTGTGGATTTGCTGATTTCTAGCGCCTGGGCCGCCGATGCGCCGCCACCGGGCGCCGGTCTTGGCCCGTTGCTGATGCTCGGGCTGTTTTTCATCGTGTTCTATTTCCTGCTGATCCGGCCGCAGCAGAAGCGCGCCAAGGAACATGCCCAGATGGTCACCGCGCTCGGTAATGGCGACGAGGTCGTCACCGCCGGTGGTCTGCTTGGCAAGGTTACCGACAGCAGTGACGACTTTTTGTCTGTCGAGGTTGCCGATGGAGTCGTGGTCAAAGTACAACGCAATACCGTCGCTCGCACGTTGCCCAAGGGCACGATCAAAAACGCCTAAGAGTCCGTTATGAATCGATATCCACAGTGGCTGAACCTGCTGGTTCTCACCATCGTCCTGTTGAGCTTGTTTTTCGCTCTGCCCAATGTCTTTGGTGACGATCCGGCCATCGAGATCACACTCGACGATGGCACGGCTGTAAGTGAAGAGCTCGCAGAACGGGTGCAGGGCGCACTGACCACCGATGGCATCGAGGTTATCGGTGCTTATGTCGACGATACCAAGGCGATCGTGCGGCTGGCATCGGATGAGCAACAGTTGCGGGCCAAGCCGCTGGTCGAACAAAACCTCGGTCGTGGCTATATCGTCGCTCTGACCCGCGCGCCGAGTATGCCGGAGTTCCTGCGTAATCTTGGCCTGAAAACCATGAATCTCGGGCTCGACCTGCGTGGTGGTGTGCACTTTCTCTACGAAGTCGATATGGATGCCGCCATCGATCGCGTCATGACCAACTATGAGCGCGAGTTCAAGAGTGGTCTGCGCAAAGCCAAGATTCGCTATCGTGATGTGCGCGCCGACGATGGCCAGGTCACGGTGATTCTGCGCGACATTGCCGATCGCGATGCCGCTCGCCGCGAGATAGGCGAGATCACCACTGACGTTGAGTTGAACGACACAACTATCAATGGCAACCCGGCTATTGTGGTCACGCTGACCGACACGGAATTACGCGACAGGCAGGACTTTGCTATCGAGCAGAACCTGACTACGCTTCGCAACCGGGTGAACGAACTCGGTGTATCCGAGCCTATCGTGCAGCGCCAGGGTCTGAGCCGCATTGTCGTGCAATTGCCGGGCATCCAGGACCCGGGTCGCGCCGGTGAAGTACTCAAGGCGACCTCGACGCTGGAGTTCAGGCTGGTCGATCCGACTAACAATCCCCTTGAGGCTGAGCGAACGGGACGTGCTCCACCGGGCTCGCGCCTGTATCGATCGCGTGACGGCCAGCCGGTTCTGCTCAAGCGTGACGTCATTGTCACCGGTGACCAGATCACCGACGCATCGGCTGGATTCAGTGAGGGTCAGCCTGCGGTCTTCGTCAGTCTCGGGCCACGCGGTGCCAGTCGCATGCTGGAAACGACCAAGAACAACCTCGAGCGCCCCATGGCCGTTGTGTTCATGGAACAAAGCCGCGAGCTGGTGCCCGGCAGTGATGACGAGTATGAAGTGGTCACTACCGAAGAGGTCATTAGCCAGGCCAACATCAAGGGCGTATTCAGCAGCAGCTTCCAGATCACAGGTCTGACCAGCATTGAAGCACGCGATCTGTCATTGTTGCTCCGCGCCGGTGCGCTGGCAGCCCCTGTATTCCTGGTTGAAGAACGGACGATTGGACCGTCGCTGGGTAAGGAGAACATTGCCAAGGGCAAGCTCGCAGTTTCCATTGGCTTCCTGCTGGTGGTGGTGTTCATGTTTGTCTACTACCGCATGTTCGGCCTGTTCGCGAATCTTGCACTGTTTGTCAATCTGGCAACGATCATTGCACTGCTTTCATTACTCGGTGCGGCACTGACGCTGCCCGGGATTGCCGGCATCGTGCTGACGGTTGGTATGGCGGTCGACGCCAACGTGCTTATATTCGAGCGAATACGAGAAGAATTACGTAACGGCAACACGCCGCAGGCGGCTATCAGTGCCGGCTACGAAAAAGCGTTCTCATCCATTGCCGACGCCAACCTGACGACGTTAATCGCGGCAATCGTGCTGTGGGCGCTCGGTACAGGACCGATTAAAGGGTTTGCCACTGTGCTGATACTCGGCATCATGACATCGATGTTCACCGCGATCATCGGAACGCGCGCGGTAGTTAATCTTCTTTACGGCAACAAGCGCATTGAGCGGCTGGCGATCTGACGGAGTACACGATGAAGCTGCTTAACAAGACAACGAATTTTGATTTTATGGGCCGCCGCCGTCTGGCGGTCAGCATCTCGATAATACTGGTTATCGTGTCGATCGCCGCGTTATTCACACGCGGTCTCGAATTCGGTATCGACTTCACCGGTGGTGTACTGATCGAGGTCGGCTATACCAACGATGCCGATCTCAGTCTCGTGCGCACGCAACTCGACGGAGTCGGCTACACCGACGCCATCGTGCAGCACTTCGGTACTGCGCGCGACGTGCTGATACGGCTGGCACCGCAAGAGGAGATGGATGGCAACGTCATTCGCGATCGCATCTTGTCGGCGCTGGGCTCAGTCGAGCCCGATGTCGAATTGCGTCGTGTCGAGTTTGTCGGGCCTCAGGTAGGCAAGGAACTGGCAGAGAATGGCGCGCTGGCAATGATGATTGCCATGATCCTGATTCTGATTTACGTTGCTTTCCGCTTCCAGTGGAAGTTCGCGGTCGGCTCCGTCGCGGCTTTGCTGCACGACGTCATCGTCACTGTCGGTTTCTTTTCTATCCTCGGGCTCGATTTCGACCTCTCGGTGTTGGCCGCGATCCTGGCGGTAATTGGCTACTCGCTCAATGACACCATTGTCGTTTTCGACCGGATACGCGAGAACTTTCTCAAGGCACGTCGTGGCCATTCGGTCGACATTATGAACCTGTCGATCAATCAGATGCTGGCTCGCACGCTGATCACCGGCATCACCACCTTACTGGTGTTGCTGGCGCTGTTTTTCCTCGGTGGCGAAGTCATACGTCCATTTTCGATCGCATTGATCGTCGGCATTGTCGTCGGAACGTACTCGTCGATCTATGTCGCCAGCGCCACGGCCCTGGGCCTCGACATCACGGTCGAAGACATGCTGCCGCCTGAGCGCGACGATGACGAACTCGACGAGTTGCCTTAGCGACTGGTCAGTCGCCTGGCAGGTGAGGGCGAATCTCTGCCAGCAGCGCGGTAAAAACTTTTGGTGAGCCGGCCAGTACATTGCCCGATTCGCGATGCGTGTCCTCGCCGTCGAGATCGGTAATCAGGCCGCCAGCCTCGCGGATCAGCAGTTCACCGGCGGCGGTATCCCACGGCGCCAGGCCAAACTCCCAGAAGCCATCGAGACGGCCCGCGGCGACATAGGCAAGATCGAGCGCCGCCGAGCCAGCACGACGAATTCCGGCAGCCTGTTCCGATACCTTGCGGAACATGCTGATGTAGTCGTCCATGTAGCGCACGTTGGCGCGATAGGGGAAGCCGGTGCCGATGAGTGAGCCCTCCAGTCCGCGCCGGTTGCTGACGCGAATCTTGCGACCATCGAGCTGGGCGCCACTACCGCGCGAGGCGGTGAATAATTCCTGTCGCATGGGATCGTATACGACGGCGTGATGCAGGCGTCCCTCGATTTGCAATGCAATGGAAACGCAGAATACGGGGAAGCCATGCAGGTAATTGGTGGTGCCATCGAGAGGATCGATAATCCACAGGTACTCGCTGTCACCACTCTGACCGCTTTCCTCGCCGAGGAAAGCATGGTCGGGATGGGTCCGGCGGATGGTCTCAATGACCTCGGCCTCGGCCATGCGATCGACCTCGCTGGCGAAGTCATTACGCGCCTTGGCCGTGATTTCGAGCTGGTGAATGCGATTCATGTAGCGAATCATCACGTCACCGGCTTTGCGTGCCGCACGCACGGCAATATTGACGAATGGTTCCAAAGTGAGCGTCCTTGATCCGGGGCGGCGCTAGAATAACAGACTTGACG
>JABDKV010000033.1 GCA_013002045.1 Gammaproteobacteria bacterium | reverse complement strand
CACGATGGCGATCTCGAGAGACTTGCCCGCGATGCCCGGTCGATTTGCGAGACCCACATGGATATGTTCGGGCAGCCCATACCAATCGACCGCTACCTTTTCCTGTTAACCGTCATGGGGAATGGTTATGGCGGTCTCGAGCATCGCTGGTCGTCGTCACTGATCGCCAGCCGCGACGAGTTGCCACGTCATGGCGAGAAAGAACCTTCGGAAAAATACCGCCGCCTGCTTGGGCTGGTCAGTCACGAGTACTTTCACCTGTGGAACGTCAAGCGTATACGTCCGGCCGCCGTGGCCAGCTCGAACTTGCTCGACGAGGCCTACACTCGCGACCTGTGGATATTCGAAGGTGTGACGTCGTACTACGATGACATGGCCTTGTTACGCAGTGGTGTTATCGACCGCGACAGCTATTTTGAATTACTCGGGATCACCGCGACAATTGTCTGGCTCGGACGCGGTCGTTTTGTCCAGAGCCTGGCTGAGTCGAGCTACGATGCATGGGTAAAGCTGTACAAGCGCGACGACAATTTTCCCAACACCCAGGTTAATTACTACACCAAGGGGGCATTGGCTGCTCTCGGGCTCGACCTGTTGATTCGCCAGCGAACCGACTCGCGACATTCCCTTGACGATGTCATGCGGGCCGTCTGGCAACGCCATGGCGTCACTGACCAGCCACTCGAAGAAGGGCAATTTGAGGCCATCGTCAGCGAGATTTGCGCTACGGACTTTGCCGACTATTTCGATGTAGTCGTCCGTGGGGTCAACGACCCGCCGTTAATCGAGCTACTCGGTCATATGGGTGTGCGTTTCGAGACCGCCCCGGTACTCGATGGCGAACGCAAGCCGATGAAACGCGAAACCGGAAGCCCGGTGCCGGCAGCCCTGCAGGTCGGATTCCGCAACGACAACGGGCATGCGGTACTGACGACCGTCTATACCGAGGGGCCGGCCCAGAAAGCCGGGCTGGCCAGCGGTGACGAGATTGTCGCAATTAACGGATTGCGGATAACCGCGACCAATTTCCGCGATGTCGTTACCCGACTGCGACCCGGGCGTGTTGTCGACGTCGATTTTTTCCGTCGTGACGAGCTCCACCAGGCACAGATGACCGTTGAACCGGCACCCGATGCCGCTATTAGTATTGCTATCGACGACCATGCCGATAAGGACTGCCAGGCACGACGACAATTGTGGCTCGATGGGAAAACGCGTTGAGGCAGCTGGTAATGGCGCTGTTGCTGACAGCGGTGCCATTGTCGCGGGCTGAGATTCCGCCGCTGCCTGAACCGGTCACCAACAACGCGGTAGCCAGCGTGCAGCTCGATGACGGGCTTCATCTGGTCAGCCTGATGGGTCTAGGTAGCGGCAAGACCTGGCAGGACACGACCTTGGCTGCCTGGCATCTCGCGCCGGCTGCAGCATCGTGGCGCCGCCTGCCGGATGTCCCCGGTGATGAGGGTCGGCTTGCCGGCGTCGCGGTCGGTGTAGGCGAGCACATTTATATAGTCGGCGGTTACACGGTGGCGGCCGATCACGCTGAGGTCTCCGTACCGTCGGTCCACGCGCTGGACCTGCAAAGCAAAAGCTATACGGAGAAAACGCCGATGCCGGTACCGGTCGACGATACCGTTGCACTGGTCTACCGCGATCGATACATCTACCTGGTCAGCGGCTGGCACGACAGTGGCAACGTCAATCTCGTTCAGCTTTACGACACTGAGACCGATAGCTGGACCCAGGCGACGCCGTGGCCGGCGACACCGGTCTTTGGCGCGGCTGGCGGTATTGTCGACGACACCATCGTGATTTGCGATGGCGTAGCGGTCCGGTCGACACGCGATCAACGCCGGTTCGTGTCTGCGCCCACCTGTCGACGAGGCGTGATTCGTGCGGACGACATCAGACGCATCGACTGGTACTCGATGCCCCATCATCCTGGTCCGGCGCTATATCGGATGGCAGCGACCGGTGCCCGGGTTGGGGATGGGTCGGTAATCCTGTTTGCCGGTGGCAGTGCCAACCCATACAACTACGACGGTGTCGGTTACAACGGCAGGCCATCTGACCCGTCAGACCGGGTGTTTGCCTGGTCGGTGCAGGGACAGCGCTGGCTCAGGCTGCGACGCCTGCAGCAGGCAACAATGGATCATCGCGGTCTGCTGCCACTTGGGCAGGGCTATGCAATCGTCGGCGGTATGCGCGACGAGCAACAGGTGACTGACGACGTCGTGGTTTTCGAGGCGGTACGCTGACGACTCGCCAGGCAACTATACGCCTGCTGATCGGTGCGGTGCTGATCAGTTTTTCTGCGGTGTTTGTTGCATTGATCGATATGGGTTCGACGGCAATCGGCTTTTATCGGGTGGGTATCGCCGGTGTGATCCTGGTGATCATCGTGCTGGTGGGACGTAAGACGCTGATCGGTAGCGGTGGCTTTCTGCTGCTGGGTGCGGCTTGTTTTTTCTACATGGGAGACCTGTGGGTCTGGCACCAGAGCATCGCCTGGATCGGGCCCGGGCTGGCAACCTTGCTGGCCGCTTTCCAGGTTTTTGTGCTCACGACTTTTGGCGTGTTGTTCCTGGGCGAGCGCGCGGGTTGGCGATTGCTGGTCGCGATTCCGTTGGCACTGATCGGTCTGGGCTTGCTCGTCGGTATCGACTGGTCGGTCCTGTCAGCGGAAAAACGCAACGGGGTCTGGCTCGGGCTGGCGACGGCCGTTTTCTACTCGGGGTACCTGCTGTCGTTACGACAGGCCCGTTTTCGCACGGCCGATCGCGGGCCCACGGCTGACCTGGCGTGGGTGTCGCTGGGAACGGCCCTGTTGCTCGGACTGGCCAGTATCCCGGCCGGCGATTCGCTGGTGGTCACGAATATTGAAGATGGCTTGTGGCTGGTCAGCTATGCCATCGGCTCACAGGTGATCGGCTGGATGCTGATTACCAGCAGTTTGCCGCATGTGCCGGCATCGCGTGCCGGCCTGTTGTTGCTGTTGCAGCCGACACTGTCATTTGTCTGGGATATCGTATTTTTTGCGCGTGGTATCACCGCTTACGAAGCCGGTGGCGCAATACTGGCGCTGTTTGCAATCTGGCTGGGCTCGCAACGTGACAATTCGCCTGCCACGACTGATAAAATGCAGAAACCCGTTTAGCCACTGAGCCGCTCTCTTGCTCGACCTCGGATTGAAAATCTTGCTGAGCTACCTTGTTGGCTCGGTTAGCGGTGCGTTAGTTGCTGGACGTTACCGCGGTATCGATATACGCAATGAGGGCAGCGGCAATGCTGGTGCTACCAATGCGCTGCGTACTCATGGTGTTGGTTTTGCCGCATTGGTGATGCTGATCGACGTCGGCAAGGGTGTGCTGGCGGTGCTGGTTATTGCTCCGCTAGCCGGCTTTGGTGAGCAGCTGTTGCCGCTGCCGTGGATTGCCGCGTTTTGCGGCCTTGCTGCGGTGATCGGGCATATATTTCCCTTCTGGTTCGATTTCCGGGGTGGCAAGGGCGGTGCGACCGCAATTGGTGCGCTGGCGGCGCTATCGCCACTGGCGCTGGCACCGGTGCTCGCGGTCTGGGTTATTACTGTTATTGCGACCGGTTTTGTTGGCTTGTCGACGATGCTGGCCGGGATCACCGTCGCCGTATTTCCGTTGCTCTATCGTCCCGACGGATTCGATGCGCCGCTACTCATGTTCGGTGTCGGTGTCGCATTGCTGATCGTTTACGCGCATCGGTCGAATATCGGCCGCATGCTGGCCGGCGATGAAAATCGAATGGAGGCGGCGATGTTATGGCGCCGTGACCGTCATGGCCACTGACCGACGCGCGGCAATCGCGATACGCGAGGCGCTATCGGTAAATATAGCGGCCCGGCTATCGAGTCTCGATGTCTACGATGAGATCGACTCCACCAACTCTGCGCTGCTGCGTTTATCGCCAGCCCAACCCGGTCGATTTCGTGCCTGTCTGGCCGATTATCAGTACAGCGGGCGGGGTCGTCGCGAGCGCGAATGGGTTGCCGGTCCTGGCGACTGCCTGTGTCTGTCTGTATCAGCTACCACCGACGCCACTGCGGTTCGGCCGGCGCTCAGTCTCTGTGTTGGTGTACAAGTTGTGCGCCAGCTGGAAGCTCTGGGTATCGATGATGTCGGTCTCAAGTGGCCAAACGATATCGTGCACGGTGGCGGCAAGCTTGGAGGCATTTTGATCGAGTTGCATCAGCGCGGTGCACAGGCACACCTGGTCGTGGGTATCGGTCTGAACCTGGGGGTGCGCGACGTCCAGCGTCAGCAGGTCAGCGCAGACGGTGGTCTCACCCCGGTTGGGCTGCAGGAGATAACCGGCGATGAGACGCCGGGTCGCGAGCAACTGGCAGCAGCCATGATTACCGCGATTATTGAAAGTGCGGGTCTGCTCGAGCACGGCGATGATCGCGGGTGGCGAGCGGACTGGGAGCGATTCGATGTCTTGCGTGGCCGTGAGGTCGACGTCGTTGATAGCAATGGCCGCTTTCGTGGCATAGTCGAGACCATCGACGAGGAGGGCGCACTGCTGGTCAGCGATGGTGAGTATAAGCATCGGCTGGTGGCTGCCGATGTGAGTGTTCGGCCGTCATGAACCTGCTGATCGATCTCGGCAATACCAACGTCAAGTGGGCATGGCATCGTGATCGCGGCCTGTATGATTTCGATCAACGCAATCACGGATGCGACAGTATCGGTGCGATTGTCGACGCGATGGCCGATGGTATGCATCGACCCACGGCAATTTGGCTGGCGGGTGTCGCTGGCGAGAAGACCGGCGAGTTGTCGATCGCGTTGGCAGAGACATTTGCGATGCAGCCAGTCGCGGTTGAGGTTGCTACGCCCGCGCTGGGTATTACGGTCGGCTACCGGGAGGCGCAACGGTTAGGGGTCGATCGCTGGCTTGCGATGATCGCTGCCCGCGCCGGTTGCGCCGGCGCATTTTGTGTAATCGATGCCGGAACGGCACTGACGGTCGATGCCGTCAATGAGGATGGATTGCACCTGGGCGGCGCGATATGTCCGGGCCTCGGCATGATGCAGCAATCGGTGCTCAGGCAGACAGCTGAAGTCGCGGCCCGCGCGGTCGATGTAGCTCGTCCATCGGGGTTATTTGCCGACGACACTGCAGCGGCAGTGGTGGCCGGCTCGGTGTTTGCGGCCGTAGGGTTGGTCGAGCGCGCCGCGCGTGAGTTGGAGAAAATCTGTGGCGACCCACCGATGCTTTTCCTGACCGGCGGTGCGGCCGGTATGATTGCACCGCATATCGAACGCGACGTGCACGTGCTGCGCGAATTGGTACTACGTGGGCTGGCGCAGGTCGCAGCCGGGGATTGAATGAAAGCGCTTTTCCTTGTCTTGCTGTCGATTAATGCGCTGTACCTGGGATGGCGCATGTGGATAGTGCCGACCGAGGCACCACCGGCCTTCGTCGAAGCCGGCGACATTCCGCGACTGCAGCTGGTTGGTGAGGGTGCCGACGGTAATGCTGCGTCGGATGATCTGGCCGCGGCCAGTTCTGGCGTGGAGGCCATTGAGCCATTGCCGGAGGGAATCGACGAGTCGCTGGAAGCAGTGGCAGAGGTAGCCGCGGCCGACGACGAAGAGGTAGCCACCCCGGAACCGATCGAATTGGCCAGCGCAGGCAGCGTATCGGAACCCCCGGCCGCTGAAGCTGCAGCACCGGCGTGTATGAGTCTTGGTCCTTTCGTAAACCTGCGTGAAGCCACTGAGGCGACTGCGCGTCTCAATGACCAGGGATTGCAGCCGAGCCAGCGCCTGTCCGAGTCGCAGGTGTGGTTCGGTCACTGGGTGCACCTGCCTTCGTTGCCATCGCGCGACGCGGCGATCGCAATCGTAGAAGACCTCAGGGCCAAGGGCATCACCGACATCTACATCGAACCCAGCGGGCCGTTCCGTAACTCAATCTCGCTGGGTGTCTTCAGTGATGCTGCACACGCCGAGACGCGGGCCGGGCAAATCCGTCGCATGGGTGTCAGTCCACAGATACGCGACCGTTATCGCGACAGCTCGGTGTACTGGGTCGACTTCGACCTGCCACCGGGCATGTCACTGGACCCGACTGATTACCAGGCCACCCCGAGCCGCGTCCTGCGCCTCGAACCCTGCTAACAATCGTCCCCGTAGGAGCGGCTTCAGCCGCGATGGCGGCGCAGCCGCCGTAGGAGGGGCTTCAGCCCCGATTCTTTCTAACGATGGACAAACACCTTCGTTAGAAAGAAAGAATCGCGGCTGAAGCCGCTCCTACGGGGGAGGGATCGCGGCTGAAGCCGCTGCTATGTTGATTGCAGCGTGGTGTCGATCCAGTTATCGACTTCGCGCTCGAGGATGTTCAGCGGGACATCGCCGAGGCCGAGCACGACGTCGTGGAACGCACGAATATCGAATTGCTCACCGAGTTTGCTCTGGGCGCGTTCGCGTAATTCGAGGATCTTGATCATGCCAACTTTATATGCCGTGGCTTGTCCCGGCAGTACGAAGTAACGCTCGATTTCGGTCACGACATCGGACTCGACCATGCCGGTCTTCGATAACATGTAGTCGATGGCCTGTTCACGCGTCCAGCGCTTGGCATGGATACCGGTATCGACGACCAGCCGCACGGCCCGCATCATCTCGTCGCGCAGGCGCCCGAGATTGTCATAGGGGTCTTCGTGCAGGCCGATTTCCCAGGCCAGTCGCTCGGTGTACAGCGCCCAGCCTTCGGAGAAAGCAGTGAAGCCCAGCAGCTTGCGAAATTGAGGTACGCCTTTCATCTCCGTTTGCAAAGCGGTCTGGAAATGATGACCCGGCACGGCTTCGTGATAGCTGAGCGTACGCATGGAGTAGGTCGGTAGCTCGTTGAGATCGCGCAGGTTGACGTAAAACACGCCAGCACGCTCACCGTCCAGAGAAGGACCCTGGTAATAGGCGCCCGGCGACGTTTCTTCCTTGAATTCGGGCACGCGTTTGACTTCGACAGGGGCCAGCGGCAGCCGGCCGAAATACTGTGGCATCAACTCTGATGCTTCGTCGATTATCGCCGTGTAATCGGCCAGGATCTGTTCGCGTCCGTCGTCGGTATTGGGATAAAGAAAACGCGGCTCTTCGTTTAGTTGCAGTACCCGTTCGGCCACCGAACCCTCGTCGTAGCCCTGCGAACGCAGGATGGCATCCATCTCTGCCTCGATGCGTTCGACTTCAGCCAGGCCGACACGGTGAATGTGCTCCGCGTCGTAGTCTGTGGTCGTGTGTGACTTCAGCTGGTGATCGTAGTAAGCCTCGCCATCGGGCAGCGCCCACACACCGTGAGATTCCGAGACCTTGTTGTCGAGTCGTTCGAAGTAATCGATCAGGCTGTTGTAGGCCGGATAAACAGTAGCGTCTATTTCTGCCATCACCTGTTGTTCCAGGTCGTCGCGGGTGTCGCTGTCGATCGAGTCGAGGTCGGCAATGCGCTCGGCAAACGAGGTGTACAGGATATTCTCTGCCGCTGGTTGCGCGACAAAGTTTCGCATCTCTTCGAGCACCTTGGTAATCACGAACTGGGGTGGCAGGATTTCTTTCTGTTCGCGGACGGCCAGGTCTTCCAGTAACTGTTCGAACTTGGTGTCGAATTTCGACAGTCGCGCTATGTAATGCTCGGCGTCGCGTAATTCGCCCAGGTGATGAATATTGGCCATGAAATCGGGCAGGTTGCTTTGCACACCGAACAACTGGTTGACCGGGTAGCCGTGCCAGGTGAAGCGTTGTCCGGCTACCTGGTGACCCAGCCACCAGTCGAGGATGTCGTATGACATCGCTTTCTGGCCACTGAGCTTGTCGCGATCGTACTCATGCAGGACATCGAGGTTCTCCCGCATCTTGCGACCGAATTCTTCAGTCTGCGCCGGTGAGATATCGTCCAGTTCGGCGTTGTGCCCGTGCAGGCCGATGGCATCGAAAAGCCGTATCGCACTAAGTGTTTCCGGACTCTTGAGCGCAAATTCGATAAACGCCTTTTCATAGAAAACACTGATACTAAGCGGCCGGAAATACACCGCCTGCAGAACCAGAACAACCAACACCAGCAGGGCCAGGCCAACTAGCCCGCCACCCCATTTCAAAACTCTGATCACGACGTCACCCCCAATCCACCCGCGCCGTATTCTACCAGCCCCCGCAGCACCGGCTGACCCACATCCCTCCCCCGTAGGAGCGGCTTCAGCCGCGATGGCTTTCTTTATTCCCCGTAGGAGCGGCTTCAGCCGCGATGGCGGCGCAGCCGCCGTAGGAGGGGCTTCAGCCCCGATTCTTTCTAACGAGAGACCCGATGCAAAGCGCAATCGTCCGGTCAAGTTCTGAACATAGGAGCGGCTTCAGCCGCGAGCGGTCACGCAGCGACCCGACAGGCGAGGAGGGCAGAACAGAAATCCCAGGCAATAAAAAGGGGATGAGGTCGCGCACCTCATCCCCGTTCAGCTTTCTGTCCGTGCGACGGTAGTGCCTTTAATCACCGTGTCGTCGGTTCATCAAGCTCGGCCTCTTCCGCAGTGCCTCTCAGCACCCCGGCTCTTGCCGGCCTGGAAGCCGTTCTCGACTTCCCACTTCATTTAAAGACGCTTTAAGCTACGTCCCCCGCCGAACTGTTCCGGACACATTCCCACGGGCTCCGGCAGTTTTCCACTACTATGCCAAAGAATTGAGTCATCCCCCGGCTTCGTTGGCGCGATCTTTCGATCGGCACCCACGCGCAGCTTCCCGCTACCTTTGGCCACCCTGACCAGGTGACCCGTTACTCCTGTCAGTTGGAGTCGGAATCTTTGAACGCGTCTCCGATATCCGTGACTGTAGTATCGGCCCAGGCGGCAATTCTGTCTATGCAACAAGCTGTGCACAGCCTGTGGAAATTTTGTTATTTGTATGTTCGTTTTCCGGCCGCCAGTAAATTCAATGTGTTCCGTTATGCATCGTAGGACACCTGGCAGCAACCGGGTTGAAACCATCGAAAAATCGGGATGTTTTGCGGGCCGGACAAGTAGCCGGCAAGACCGGGTCCTGACCGGGAAGTAGACCAAAGCCCTTGAATTTACGGGCGCCCGACCTATCATACAGGTCCCGCGACGCCGCTCGCGGACCCGGACGCTGGCGTAGCTCAGTTGGTAGAGCAGCTGATTTGTAATCAGCAGGTCGTAGGTTCGACTCCTATCGCCAGCTCCATTTCTTCCCTGTTACCTGGTTAATTGTGGCTGGGTCAGCTTTTGGCGCGATCGACGATGCTGGCGATGTGGATTGCGGCCGTGTCAAACCAGTCAACCGAGAAGTCGGTTGCCTGCATGACCAGCGGAAACTCCGTGCAAGCCGATACGACGCCCTCCAGGTCGTTATTCCGTATTAGTCGATTGACGATGTCCAGGAAGCCTTGCCGGGTTTCCGGCGTGGCGATTCCGTGCTCGATTTCGGCGAACAGCTTTGCATGCATGTATTGCTGATCCGATCGCGCGGGGACAACCAACTCTATACCGGCATTGGCAAATTCTTTGAAATAGAAATCGGACTGCATCGTAAATCCGGTGCCCAGCAGTCCTGCCTTGCGCAGGCCACGCTCGCCCACCGCATCACAGGTGGCAGTCACGATGCTGATTAACGGGAGCGCAGTCGTTGCCTGGATTTCATCGAATACCTTGTGCGGCGTATTGGCAGCGATCGCGCCGAACTCTGCTCCACCGCGCCGCGCAGCCTCAAACTTCTCGGCGATGATTTGTGCTATCTGCTGCCAGTTCCCTGAGTCCGCAAGCGCCAGCATCGGCTTCATGTTGAGGCTTTCGATGACCATCTCGGGGTAGCCAAGTTCGCTATAGTCGTTCCTGAACCCCGATATGATGTCTCGGTAGTACTCAAGCGTGCCTTCCGGTCCGAGCCCGCCAACCAACGCTATTTTCTTCACCAAACTGACCAGTCGCGATATTTAGTCAGAAGATAACAATGGGCGGTTGAGTCACGCCCGCTCTGGCGAGCATGCGGAAATCCTCAAGCTGCTGACGGTCGATGTCTATTTTTGCCAACACACTGGGTTTTAGTAGCACGTTAACTTCAGTCAGCGAAAAAACTGAGTTCGGTGTTCGCGGTCCGGGAAAAATCAGGGCCCTGACCTTGCCAACTGCACCCTGGACGTAGATGCCGGACAGGGCACGCCACAGAATAACGGCCTGATTATCGGGGACCCCTTCGCTTGCGAGCTGCCTAGCGATTCTCATGGCATGTTCAAAGATAGTCTCCCCAAACCGCGGCACATGCAAAGTACGTAATCGTTCCTCCAGCGTGACGTAATCGAAGCGCTGCGGATCCTGCTTCTTGGCTTGTTCGAGCAACCGCCAGGCAGCGCTGACACCGGCTGGCGACGTCATGTCGCCGGAATAAACGATGGTCTTATCCGGCGGCGCCGCGATACGAGAACGGACATCCGGATGGGACTTCAGAAAGGTCAAAAGCTTGCGAATCTCGGAGTGCAGTGACGCCATTACCCGCTACCTCACAGGGCCACCTTAGCCCTCGAATTTACGGACGCCCGACCTATTATACAGGTCCGGCGAGAGCTCCATTTCCCCCCGGTGTATGCCGATCACCTATACCCTCGGTTCAGGCTATGTGTTGCTGCGTGCTGTCCGAGGTTGAATCGACGATTTGCACATGCCCGTTTTCGGCGAGGCTATCCGAATCGGATTTCAGCTGTTCGAGTAGTGCATCACCCGTTCCCGCCCAACTCGCGCCATAGATGCCGCAGTAGGAATTGCGCTCAGCTTTCGCCCGGTACATTGCGATATCGGCGATCGACAGGGTTTGCTGCCAGCTGAGTAGATCGACTCGCTCCGGCAGGAACGGATAAGCGGCCAGTCCCAGCGAGCAAGTCGTTACTGCAGCCTTTCCATTCCGCAGCTCGACCCGGCAATTCTCTACCCCGGCACGAATGCGTTCTGCCAGCTGAGTAGCCTCTGCCCGGCTGGTTTCGCGGGCAACGACGAGAAATTCGTCGCCACCCCACCTGATAATGATATCTGAGGAGCGGCACGAGCTGACTAACGAGTCGCACACTGCCAGCAGTAGCTTGTCCCCAACCTCGTGGCCCAGGGTGTCGTTGACTGGCTTGAAATTGTCCAGGTCAACGACGATAAAAACAATATCGCCGTTGCAAGCGCGGCGCCGGCCCTTCGGGTCGCTATCGAACTGGCGTTTGACCAGGTCGATGTCACGCGAAATTTCTTCGAACAGGTATCGGCGGTTACGCAATCCCGTCAGGGCATCGGTGTGACTCGCCTCGTGGAGTCGGCCGTTGGCCACTTCCAGTTCCTGGTTGCGGTCTGCCAGCTCCAGCGTGCGAGCCCTGACCTCCGCTTCGAGGCGGCGACTGTATTGTGCCTCACGAGCGAGTTTGCGTTGTTGCACCCTGCCCAGCATCAACAACAGACCCACACCGGCGATGGTGTAAAGCACATAAGCCCACCAGGTGCGCCAGGGAGCTGGCGCAACGCTGATCGGTAATGCGATATCGGCATCAGACCACACGCCGTCACTGTTGGCTGCTTTGACCCGCAGTGTGTAGTTGCCGGCGTCCAGATTAGTGTAGGTAATACGGCGATCCACGCCTGCGTCAACCCAGCCCTTATCGAATCCTTCCAGCATGTAGCGGTAACGATTTCGGGCTGGTGCGATGAAGTCGGTTGCCGCAAACTCGAAAGTCACCATGTTCTCGTCGTAGTCAAGCCTGACAGCCTGCAGTTTCTCGAGCGAGCCGCCTGTATCGACTGGAAGATTAAGCTTGGAAAAGGAAGTCAGCACAATGCCGGGCGGCGCTGAGTGCAGTTCAAGCTCGGCAGGGTTAAAAACGTTAAAGCCATTGGTGCCGCCAAAAAAAAGCTCGCCTGCGTCGTTGGCGTAGTGAGCGCCAAAGTTGAACTCTTCGCCCTGAAGTCCGTGCGTGCGATGGAAGTTCCTGATATTGCCGCTGATCGGGTTGTATCGGGCTAGTCCGTAGTTGGTGCTCATCCAGACATTGCCCGACTGATCAGTTTTGACACCGTAGATCGTGTCGTTGGCAAGGCCATCGCTTTGGGTAAGACTGACAAAACCTGCAGGCGTTCTGGTGTTCGGATCGCGCTGCAGCAGGTCGAGTCCGGCACGAGTGCCAACCCATACCCGGTTGTGGTGATCGACGTGCAGAGAATAAACGGTATTCGAGCTCAGGCTCGATGGATTGGAGGGATCGTGTTGTAGTCGCTGCCAACGACCAGTAGCGCCATCGAGCGCATTCAGCCCACCGCCATCGGTACCCACCCAGATGATGCCGAACCGGTCTTCGGCAATGGTTGTGGCACGGGTAGCGGAAAGGCTGGTAGTGTCGCCAGGCTGCGGCGCGAAATTGCTGAATGAGGTCGCATCTTTATCGAACCGGCTAACGCCGCCGCCG
>JABDKV010000030.1 GCA_013002045.1 Gammaproteobacteria bacterium | reverse complement strand
CGGTAATTTCGATAGGCCCGACCAGGCGACCGCTGATGTGTTCAGCACTGATTTTTCCCGGCACCAGGTCACGCGTCATGTCCCATGCCAGTCGCAATCCCGGCCCGGTAAACAAAATGACTGCGGCTGCCACCAGCGGCAACAGGATAATAGAAAGCAGGACTAGCCAGCGACGCCGCATCACAGGTCGGACCCCAGGCCAATGTGTAGACGCGGTGACTTACTGACCGTAACCGGCTTGGCAATATCAAAACGCACGACACCAACCGGTGTACGCACACGACCACCGAGGCCGACACTGTATTCGAGTTCACTGCCAAAGCTGTTGAAGGCATTGCCGCCATCGACAAACACGGCCGCACTCCAGCGCCCGGCAATCGGCCACTCGAGTTCGACGCTGCCGGCGAGAAAATGACGACCACCGATACTGCGACCCTCGCTGTCGAGCGGCCCGAGTTGGTCACGCCCGAACCCGCGTACGCTGCGGTCACCGCCAGTGAAAAAGCGCTGCGAGACCGGTAGGTCGCCGAAATCATCGACATCAGACACACCGATATCGCCACGCAACAACAGACGCCCTTTGCCCACCGGCCTGATCAGCCGTGTCTCCAGGGTCAGTCGGACAAAACTGGTATCGGCACCGAGGCCGGTAAACGATCCGCGCAGGTCAGCTGTGATCCGGCTGGCTTTGCGTGGCTGAATGGGGGCGTCGCTCAGCGTGCGGCTGAAGCTAATACCAGGCAGCAGTAATGTGTCTACCGACTTATCCTGGGCGATCTCGCTGAGCTCATGGGTCAGTTGCAGGTAAACACTGCGTTGCCAATCGCCGAGTACCCGCGCCTGGGTGGCACTGAGTTCGTCACGCCGACTGCGAATGTCGTCGCCGAGATCCTCGTCCAGATGTGAGATGGAATAGATGTAGCGATCGGTACGGGGATCGTCGAATGGAACAATGTAGCGGGTGGCGAACTCAGTTTCGGGTTCCGAGATGCGAAAGTTGGCGCTGGCACGGTGCCCGCGGTTATTGATGCGCCGGTTTTCCCAGCCAAACGAAACACGGGCACCGACATCGGTAGCAAAACCGATACCGGTCGAATAGCGCTGTCGCTGTTGTGCCGTTGCCACGATACGCACGGGGACCTGGCGGTCGCTGGCGCGTTCGCGCTCGGCGCTGACGTTGACCGCGCTGTAGTAACCGCTGTCCTGCAGCGCGTATTGCGCGTCGAGCAACAATCCCTGGTTAAAAGGCTCACCCGTGGCAAACTCGATATAGCGTGCGGCCAGCTCGTCGGTTACCGCATCCTGCTCGATAACGATCTCGCCAAAACGAAACTGTTCCCCTGTATCCATGACCAGCGTGATATCGGCGCTGCCAGCAGCCGGGTCGACCAGCAGCTCGTGGCTACTGTAGACGGCATCGAGATAGCCGTTGTCGAGCGCGGCCCGTCGCACGGCGGATTTGAGCAACTGGTAACGGGTATGCAGTAACGGCGACCCGCTTTTGAGTCGGTACTGCGACAACGCTGCCTGCACATCCTTGTTATGACTACCGGGTCCGATGACCCGCACATCGACATTGTCGAGGTGCACCCGCGGGCCGGCGCTGACGCTGTAGCTGGCTTGCCATGTGCCATCTTCGAGCCGTTCGAGCCGCCGCGTGATCTCGGGCTCGTAGTATCCAAACGGTTGCAGGCCACGACGTATCTGGCCAGCGGCACGTCGATGCAACATGCGGATCGCCGCTTCGGTCAGGTCGTCGCGATCACCCAGTGCCACCAGGCTCAGGTTGGCACGGACATTGTCACGCAGCTCGTTGTCCAGACCATCGACGTTGACCCTGACGGTGTCAGCCAGCAGCGGTGCCGCCAGCAGCAGCCACAGAAGCGCCAGCAAGCTGCGCGTGATCATTGCAGCATGTACTCGAACTGTTCCTCGTTGCTCAGGCTGCCGTCGCGCTCGAAACTGCGTTCGCAGAACTGCAGCCGACCCTCGTGATCGAGCAGCACCACGGTCGAGCTGCGGGTGCCGTAGGTCGGGCTGACGATGAAAGCAGATGACAGTAATTGCTCCATTTCCTGGCCGACCCCGGTATCGGGCAGATCGGCGGTCGGCGCCTGGCTGCGATCGCCAAGCAAGTCGAATAATTCGTTCGGATTCAGGTCAGGTTCTTGCAATAGTCGTGCCAGCGATTTCATCGCTTTTCCGACCTTAGGCCACGGTGTATCGAGTAAATGATTACTCAGACCATGTAATTCCCGGTTTATCCCGCCCGATTGACCGCGATTGCTGTCGTGATAGAGCGCGGCACGTAAATCGCCGAATATCAGGTTGTAGCCACTGTATTGTTCAGCGTCTGCCACCAGCTGCTGGCGAAAGACATCGGTGTCCGCGCTTTGCAGGTAATCGATCACCAGCTGGCCGCGTGAGCGCTTGTCGTCAGTTGTGACCTGCCCCTCGCGAAAATTGGTGACCACCGCGAAGCGTCCGGTTGTGGTAACACCGAGCCAGCTGCCACCGCCGACCAGATCCTTGCCCGCCACGATGTCGCTGCCGGCCCAGCGATGCGCCGCCGCCGTGGGGCGGTCGTGAAATTCGTCGCGATTACCGGCGAAGACGAAGCGGTAACGAGGATGACGATCCCAGGCAAAAACGAGCGTGCACATGTAGAGGCGGCCTCTGGTTGCAGAGCAGGACATTATAGCGGTGTGGGTTTGCTACACTGCGGGCAATGGGGGAGACACGATTCGAAGCAGCGCCGCCGTTGCCGGACTGGATCAACGCCGAATTCCCATTCAGTCGCCGCGTATTCTGTAACGGCCCGCATCGCATGCATTTTGTCGATGAGGGCAGCGGCCCGGTCGTGCTGCTCCAACACGGCAACCCGATGTGGTCGTACCTGTGGCGGCGTGTCATTGCGCGGCTGATACCCGGTGGCGTGCGCGTTATCGCACCCGACCTGATCGGCCTGGGTCTCAGCAGCAAGCCCGCCGCGACCACCCACACGCTCGATTTTCATGCCAACCAGCTGACTGCGCTGGTCGCTGCCCTGCAGCCGGGGCCACTGACCATTGTCGGCCAGGACTGGGGTGGGCCGATAGTTGGCTTGCTGGCGGCACGCAATCCCGATTGGGTGCGTGGCGCCGTTTTTGCGAACACATCGTTGAGCCAACCGCGTAAACCACCGCGAGTCACGCCGTTTCACCGCTTTGCCAATATTCCGATTGCCAGTGATATCGCCTTCAGGATCTTCAATTTCCCGTTACCGGTGCTGCACAAGGTGCAGGGAGATCCCGACTCACTCGGTGCGGCACGCAAGCGACCCTATCGCTGGGCGCTACGCCGTTTCGCCGATCGCACCGCCCCGCTGGCGTTGGCACGCATGGTGCCGACCCAACTACAACACCCGACAGTCGCGTTAATGGGTGAGGTCGAACAGTGGGCGACCACCTTTGCCGGGCCGGTACGACTGGTGTGGGGTATGCGCGACCCGATACTCGGTCGCAGTCTGCACAAGACGCGCGAACTATTCCCGCAGGCACCGGTGACTGAGACTGTCGCCGGGCATTTCCTGCAGGAGGAAGTGCCGATGCAACTGGCCGAAGCGATACTCGGTGTGGTCAGTTCGACGGTGACTGCGGCAGCACGCTAGCCAGCCACTCGATCACCCGTTCCCACGAGGCAGTACCGATGTCGGGTTTGAACCAGCCGAAGTGCTTGATCCTGGCAACGCCGAGTTCGGCTGGCGTGACATCGACGATAGTGCGGTCGGTGTTTTCGTACCAGCTCATCAATGCCTCGGTCGCCGTGCGCGGTGCGTAACGGTCGTCGGCAATACTCAGCGCCAGGATCGGTGCCCTGACTCGGGCATAGCCGGCATTGGCCTCGCGTTTGAAGGCGCCGCGCAGGTACTGCGGATGTCGTCCGGCGGTGGCCCAGTCGCGTGCGATGCTGCCCGGCAGGCTGACACTGCCACCGGCAAGCCAGCCGGGGAATTTGCCCAGCGTTCTGGCTATTAATGGCAGCAACAGATGCCATAACAGGAACATCCCCACGCGTGGCAGGCCATGCCAGTTTTTCCAGTAACCGCTCTGGGTGGCGACGGCGACCAGCGCATCGAGATGCTCGTTGTTATCGGCGAGGCCAAACAGTTGTGCACCGACACTGTGACCGATGCCGGTCAGGGTCTGCGGTTGGTGCTCCTGCCTGACATGGTCAATGACCGAGGCAAAATCGAGTTCTCCCCATTCGTACAGCCTGCCGTCGAAACGGCGCAAATTGTCGGGCGCAGACTGGGCAATACCGCGATAGTCGTAAGTGACGACATTGAAGCCACGCTGACCGAGATGACTGGCGAAGGCCCGGTAGTATTGGCGACGCACACCCATGGCGGAGTTGATTACGACCCAATGGGTGTGAGTCTTTGTTTCGAAGAAAGTGGCAGCCAGTTCGTAGCCATCGCGGCAGCTAATGGTGCGTTGGAATTCGATCATGACGTGGTAATCGACTGCACCAGTTCATCGAGACGGCCGCGTTGCCCGTCATCGTACCAGTCACGCAGTAACCGGGTGGAAATCGAAAACGGTGTCGGCAGGGTCACTTCGCCAGCGCGCAAAGCCTCAGCCAACTGGTCGCGACTAAACCAGCGCGCATCCTCCAGTTCGTTATCGTGCAGTGTAATCGCAGTCGTTTCCGCCCTGGCTGTAAACCCGAGCATCAGCGATGACGGAAACGGCCACGGTTGCGAACTGCAGTAAGCAACGGTACCCACCACGATGCCAGTTTCTTCGGCAACCTCGCGGCGCACGGCATCCTCGAGACTCTCGCCCGGTTCGACAAACCCGGCGATGGTCGAATACATGCCCTCGGGCCAGGTAGTCTGGCGTCCGAGCAGGGCGCGTCCATCGTGT
>JABDKV010000027.1 GCA_013002045.1 Gammaproteobacteria bacterium | reverse complement strand
CGTCGACGCTGTCGCCGGGCCTACCGAAGGTGACTCGGACGCGACCGGCGAATACATCGTATCCGACGTGCAGCTCGATGTGTCCAAATCGCAGGTCGTCAACGACCAGTTTGGCGGCAACCAGCCTGTACCGGGCGCAACGATCACTTACACCATCACCGTCGAGGTGATCGGTGCAGGTACTGCTACAGGCAGTGCTGTGAACGACCAGATTCCTACGTTTACGACTTTTGTATCCGGCTCAATCCAATTGAACGCGTCACCACTCACAGACGCTGTTGGTGATGACGCGGGTGATTACGACACTTCAGGCGCGCCAACGGTCGTGGTGCGGCTGGGTGATCTCACGGCGGCGGATGGCATCCAGACCGTCGAATTTCAAGTAACGATCGATTAGGTGGAGAAAGACTATGAGAGCGTCAATTTTCAAATCCGAGGTAGCCGCAGCAGCGATTTGGTCAACGTTTGCGCTGTTTCTGAGTAGCAGCGCGCTTGCGCAAGGGAATGGCCATCTGGAAGTAACGACGATAGTGCAAAAGGAAATCTTCGTCGAGACCGAGGAAGGCGAGACCACGACACAGCTGGTCGAAGCACAGTCAGTCGTGCCAGGCGAGAAAGTCGTCTACACGATCACGTTCAAGAACGTGGGCGATGCCGCTGCTGAAAACGTCGTCATCACCAACCCTATCTCAGAAAGCCTCACTTACGTAGCCGGCTCGGCTTCGAACGGCAGCATGCGTACCGAATTCTCGGCCGATGGCGGCAAGACGTTCGGCCTCGCGAGTGAACTACGGGTTGTCGACGGTGACATGGAGCGGCCGGCAGCAACACAGGATTACACGCATGTCCGCTGGATCATGCAAACCCAACTCGAAGTCGGTGCGGAGGGTTCTGCTTCCTTCGCCGCCGTTCTTCAGTAACAGGAAGTTTTGGAAATATCTTAAGGAGTACCGTGATGAAAACTGTAAGTAAAACTTTCAGTCTGATTGTCAGGCTGGGGATAAGTGCCGCGGCACTGCTGATCAGTCAGCATGCGCTGGCGGCAGGCACCGATGCGGGAACGGTCATCAGCAATACGGCGCTGGTTGACTACCAGGTCGGAAGCGTCGCACAGCCGCAGGAAAGCTCCGGTGCGGTCACTTTCGCGGTCGATCGCAGGGTCGACTTTACCGTAGTTCGTACAGGGTCCGCGCTCACCGACATTAATGCAGGCGCTGCAGGTTCACTCGAGTTTGTAGTTACCAACACGAGTAACGACTTCCTCGATTTCAATCTAGGATCCGCACAGTTGGTAGCAGCTGATGGCGAAATTTATACTGGGGACCCGACCACAATAGATGACGATGGTCGTGACACCAGCGCGCCGACCTACGCAATAGGTACGTTTGAAAGCGCCCCGGGTGCCGGCGATGCCGGTCTTCCCGACTGTAGTGCACCTGCGACGATTATCGATGAGCTGCCGGAGGATATCTCCGTACGCGTTTTTCTCTGCGCCAGCGCACCGGCGGGCGCCATCAACGACGATGTTGCCGGTTTGAGGCTGACCGCTACAGCGACCGATGATACCGCAACACCGCTGGTCGAATCGGCAGACACTAAAGACGGTGTCGAAAATGTTTTCGCGACGTCAAGCGGCACCAACACCGAGGACGATATCGACGGTTTCCGGATCAAGGTCCCGGCGCTTGCGGTTACGAAAAGCTACGTCGTCGAGGGTGGTGGCCCTGCCATACCCGGCGCGATCGTGATCTACACGATCACAATCGACAACACAGGTGGTGTGGCGCCTGCTACCGCGATCTCGATTGGTGACACGATCGATGCGAGCATCGAACTGGAAGACAGCGGTGCTTCGGGATACAGCGATATAACAGTCAATGACGGCACCAACCCCGCGGATACCTGCCGGGCGGAGCTTACCGCAGGCGACAACGGAGATGCATGCACGTGGGATTCCGTCGGTCGAGTATTGACGGTAGCTAGTAGAAACGCGGCCGGCGATCCCATCAACGTCGCAAATGGAACAACAGGAACCATCACGTTCCGGGTCGTTATCCAGTAGTTGGCTGGCGACTGACGTTTCATCACGGTGTTAGCGGGTATGCTCAAATCTGGGATAGCTCAGGTCGCAAACGGCGGCGGCCTGAGTATGTCCGGTCGGTTGGCACACAACCGATCCGGGCCGCCTGGCCGAGAGCGATTCGCTCGCCAAAAAGCAGATGCTCGGGGGGGACGATTGTTCCCCCCGAGTCACGTCTGTGAATTGCGAATGTCATTGAGGCACCGCATTTTCACGGCCGCAATGGCCATTTTTCTACTTGTTGGCAACGCCGTTGCTGCACCGCCGGGCGCGATCATTTCCAACCAGGCGCGTGTGGACTATCTGAATATTGCCAACGAGCCTGCGACTGAAAACAGCAACATTGTTGAACTAACCACGGCGGTCGTTCGAAGTCCGGCGACGATCGAGTTCACGAGAGTCGTTGCCGGCAGCGGAATCTGGCAAGAGCCAGTCGGCCCATCCGCGTGTTTGAACGGCGGTTCCTACAACCCTTTGCCGGACCCGCAATTGGTGGGTGGCAACGTCATAGACCCGGCACAGGCTCAGCCGGTAAACCCGACCAGCGCGTTTAATCTCGGTGAGCCATTGTTTATTCGACTTGCCGACCTCGACCAAAACGTCGATTACCAGGTCATCGACACCGCAATCGTTACGGTGAGCCATCCGACCAGCGGCGATACTGAATCGGTCCGGCTTAGTGAAACGGGCCCGGATACCGGCGTTTTCGCGGGCTTTCTGCCGACCCGCGGGACAGCGGCCGTTTCCGGAGACTGCGTGCTGCAGGGTGCGGCCAAGTCGACGGTTACTGTCGACTACACAG
>JABDKV010000025.1 GCA_013002045.1 Gammaproteobacteria bacterium | reverse complement strand
GCGCAACAAAGCAGACAATGTCTCTAATTCGTATCCCTATTTTTCACACCGAGTCGCTGAAAATAAGGGTTTTCTACCGTAAAACAAAGCTTAACAGTAAGTTGGCCCGGCTTTTGCTTTACTGACTATATGAAGAAACAGCATCAAAACTATCAGCTGAATCGCGTGGCAGGCATTGTCGGTATGACTGGCATGGCTTTGGTGCTGGCTATGTTCTTCAGTTCGGCGTTCGCACTTGAACCTGTCGAGGAAAATGTCGACACCAGTGAGGCGACATTAACAGAAGCGATGATGCGCGCACCGCGACTGGCTAACACCGGCGACCTGGCAGCGCTGCGTGCCGAAGTTCGCAACCGCCCGGTGGCCGCGGCAAAACCATCGTCGACCGACGAAGCTATAGAAATGCGGAGCTCTTCTACACCGCAAGTGATTGAAGAGGCAATAGACCTTGAGTGCCTGCCGCTACTGAAACTCAGTCCGGATAAGGCTGATAAGAAGGTCTACTTCGGTATCAGTTTTGACGGTACCGTAGGCATCCACGGCAAAATCTAGTGCGCCAGCGCGATCTCCGCGACGACCGCGCGGTGATCAGACACTGATTCTGGCAGTGTGTCGTAGCGGACGAACTGCAACGGTTCCGAAATCAGGATCCAGTCGAGTCTGCGTCCGAGCGATGGCAAGCTTACGTGACGCCTGTTCCCCGGTTCGAAAGCCCGCAGGCCAAGTTCGGTCACCAGCTTTTGCAGCACACGGTGACGACCTTCCCAATCGGTGTTCATGTCACCCATCACGATCATCGGTCGCTCGCGTTTTTCCAGGTATTCGATCATTGCCTCAACCTGGCGGCGGCGTAACCCAGGCCGGAAGGCCTCCAGGTGCACCGACACAACATCGACCTCGAGCTGTTTTTCGCCGGGCCAGTCGACAGTCGAGACCACGAAGCCTTTAGGGGTGGCCACTGTAGCTTTGCGGAAGCGCACCTCATCGACCTCTTCAAATGGCATCGCACCGATCAGGGCAACGCCATGTTGGCGACCCGGGCGCGACACCAGGTCTACCCGAATGGCATCGCGATAATCGGCAGCATTGCGCAGGTAATCGACATGGTCGAAGTCACCGCTCCAGTTACAGACCCCATCGACTTCCTGCAGTGCCACGATCGCGGGTTTCTCTCGTTGCATCAATGACACTATCTGGTCAAGATTTTCACGGTGGCGACCATCAGGCACGAACGACTGGTGGATGCTGGTGCCACGTCCATGCGCCGCATTCAGCGTCATCACAGTCAGAGTTGTAACCTGCGGTGAAGCGCGACGTTCAGCGGTCGCCGCATTACCGTTCAGCATGAGCAACGAACCCAGCATCGCGGTCAGATAACGCAATTTGTTCATTCCGTTAATGAGTTCCCATTCGGTTTGAGTCGTGTTGCACCTTCAGGTGCATGTTATTAGTCATGCCAGCCTGAGTTGCCTGGCCTGTCTGAGGACAGACTGACTATATGGCGACGCGTTCCCTTGTTAACAAGACCTTTGGGTTGCAATGCGGGTAGTTTTTTCCCGCCAATGTGTCATTGCGACAATCCCAAACCCTTGTTTATCCGCATGTTTTAACGCTGGCACCGATCTTGCACCTGCTTCGGTACACCGCTTTTTTAATCATTTGGAAGGACAAGTTATGGACATCTTACGTGTAATTCTCGCAATCCTGCTGCCGCCTGTGGGCGTGTTCCTGCAGGTCGGACTGACCCTGCATTTCTGGATCAACATCCTGTTGACCTTGCTTGGTTATATCCCCGGCATCATCCACGCATTGATCATCATCCTGCGCCGCTAAGAGCAACACGTTGTCGCTACGGCAGCACCAAGAGGTCACTGAAAATGGGTAGCCTGAATAAAACGTTATCACTGCTGTTCCTGCTGACAGTCGTCGTTGTAGCGGGCGTGTTCGCAAGTCATGCAGCACGTGCCGACGCGAGCGAATGGCAACAGGAAATCGAAAAAATGAAATCCGCCGAACGCGGCCCGTTTCGTCGCCTGCGCTGGTTTTGCAACGACGGTACAGTGTTGCCGCCAAAACCCTACGCCTGCGCCGATCACGGTGGTGGTGTGCAACACGGTCAGTATTCAGCCACGACCGAGCAGATTCGTTCCGCAGGCTACCCGATTGCAACGTTGCTCGCTGACCTGCAGCCTGCCGATATTGTCGCTGAGCCCGACGGCGCCGCTTTGCTCAAGGCGATGTTGCTCGAGCAGTTCCTGATCGGTTTCGACGATGGCTGGATTTTTCGCAAGGCTCGCTTCTATCGCGGCGCCATCCAGTACGAAGATGAGGAGCGCTCAGGGCAGGCACTGCTGCAGGCAATGGCCAACGATGATGACTATCTGGGCCCGGACTTCCTGGTGTTGCGCGAAGCCGTGCGACTGTTGCCCCACAACAACGCCCAGGTGTCGCTGTCGGATGTGCGCGGCATGGCCGCCGCGATAGCCAACGCAGATTCGGGGTTCCGTGGCCTGCGAGGAAAAATTCACGGTCGGCCCGACCGCAACGACGCTCAGCGGGTCCGTGATTACGCGCGCTCAAATGGCCGCGAGGAACTGCTCCCGCGCTATGCGGAACTGGCTGAGGCGATCGATCAGGCTTACCGGACAGATAACCTTGAGCAACTGCTGCGCGAGGCCAGCGCGACCACGGCGCAAAAGTCTTTACGCAAATCGCTACGTAAGCTTGCACGTGACGCTGCGCGTAACTCAGAGGACGCGGACCGTCTGCGAATAACGGCCAACGCCATGGCCTCGATTCGTAATGCCCTTGCAGGTGAGCCGGATCCGGCCACCCGCGTCGCGTTGCTCGATGCCTCCCTGCAATTCGAACGAATTGGCTTCGTTGCCGCCCGTGAGTTGCAGGCTGGCAGCGGCAACATTCCGCGACGTACATTGCTGCAGTGGTTACAACACAACGCCGACGGCCTGTATGGCACCGGCCTGATTACCCAACCTGAACACCGCGAGATACGGGTCACTCTCGAGCAAATCGACGATGAGCCGTTGCGTCTGAAACGCTACCGCCAGGAGCTGGGGCAGCTGGGCATGGTCTCGGAATGGGCGGCGCGCCAGTTGCGTTTTCACTTTGGTCACGCCATCGACCGTCTCGATGACATCGAGCCCCTGGCCGAGCAATACATTGCCGATCGGCTACGTGGCAGCCAGATGCTGAGCTTTGATGAGATTCATGCAGCCCTGGCCCTCGATGCACAACTGGCAAGCAACGTGCGTCACGAGATATTTGGTCAGCCGGTGGTCCGCGGCCTGCGCAGCCTTAACCCCGGCCTTGCCCGTGGCACACTTTACATCGCCGATCACGACACACCGATGTCGTCTTTTGATGCGCACGGTATCTACATCGTGCCGGAGACCCTGCCGAAGCTGCCTCCGGTGGCCGGCATACTGACGCTGTCGGAGGGCAACGCCCTGTCGCACGTGCAACTGCTGGCACGAAACCTCGGGATTCCCAATATCGTGCTGTCAGAACAGGCGCTGGAGACGCTGCAGCCCTATGTTGGGCGACGCGTTGTCATCGCCGCCAGCAGCGGTGGTGTCATTCGTATTGCCGGTGATAGTTTCGAATGGGACAACGTATTCCGCGCCGGTGCCGACAGTGAGCGTGCGCCATTGCGGGTACCGACCGACAAGCTGGACCTCGATCGCGACAAGCTGTACTCGTTAAAGAAGTTGCGAGCAAAACACTCAGGCCGCGTAGTCGGGCCTAAAGCCGCCAAACTGGGCGAGCTGATGCACCAGTTCCCGGGGCAGGTTGCACCCGGCCTGGCGATCCCCTTCGGTGTCTATCGGGAATTGCTGTCGCAACCGGTCGGTGACGACTCCAGACTATCGATGTTCGAATGGCTGAAGTTTCGCTATGGGGTGCTGGAAAAGCTGCAGCAACAGGACGCTGCTGCGTATGAGCAGGAGCTCGAACGGACGCTCGAGTTCACCCGTGAATGGTTCATGCGCACACCGCTTCCCGATGGTTTCGAAAAACGATTGCGGCGCGCGATGGCGCGTGAATTTGGTCGTGAAGGCACTTACGGTGTGTTCGTACGCAGCGATACCAATGTCGAAGACCTGCCTGATTTTTCCGGTGCCGGTCTCAACCTGACCGTACACAATGTGGTCGGCTTCGATGCCACCCTCAATGCCATACGCCGTGTCTGGGCCTCGCCCTTTACCAAGCGCGCATTCGCCTGGCGGCAATCCCTGATGGATCACCCCGAGCATGTCTATGCCTCGGTGTTGTTACAGCAAGGTGTCCCGGCGGAAAAATCCGGCGTGCTGGTCACCCAGGATGTCGATAGTGGCAACCGCGATGTCGTCACGGTCGTCGTCAATGAGGGCGTCGGTGGCGGTGTCGACGGACAGTTGGCCGAGATGCTCAAGATTTCGCTGGCGGACGGGGTTGCCAGGCGGGTATCGAGTGCGACCGCGACCGAACGACGCATATTGCTCGACACCGGTGGCAGTCGCCTGGTGCCGGTCAGCGGGCGTGACTATGTCCTGAATAAGGACGAAATCCGGGCCCTGCGAAAGCTGGCGCGAGTCGTTCCGCGCCGCGTCCCCGAGTTCGCCCGCGGTGACAAACCACCTGCCGCCGATATCGAATTCGGTTTTCACGACGGCAAATTGTGGTTGTTCCAGATCCGGCCGCTGGTCGAGTCAGACGGTGCCAACCGCAGTCGTTATCTCGATGCTCTCGATGCGGGCTTGCGCCGCACCGCGAGTCGCCTGGTTGATCTCGACCGTCCTATAGAGGTAGCGCAGTCATGAATAATCAAAAGTCATTTCTTTTTGCGATGCTGACGCTGTTAATGCTGGTCGTCGCTGCTGTTGCCCAGGCTTATCCCATAGATGCTTATCCAGAAACCGGCATCAAGCGTCTCGAGTTCTATCGCCTGGCCCAGCTCGGTGAAATCCGCGGTCGGCAGTTACCAGCCGGTGGCAAGCTGGGTGTCGACGACATCGAGCTCAACTACCCGGTCCTCCCCGTCGATGCCGCCGGTCATGTGCAGCTGCCGCAACGCGATGTGTTGTTGTCACGACGCATCAGTGACCTGTTGGCCGCCGAAGACCTGCCAAGATATGGCATTGCCGTGCTCGACTATAGCGATCCGGACAACCCGGTTTACGCCAGCCATAACGACGACTTCCACAGCAACGTCGGCAGCGTCGGCAAAATGATCGTCGGTGTTGCAGTGATGCAGCAGCTTGCTGACATCTATCCGAATGACATCGAGGCGCGTCGCCGGATCCTGCGTGATACCCGCATCGTCGCCGACGAATATTCCAACTACGATCATCACGAGGTGCCGCTGTTCGATGTAGCCGCGCGCGATCTTGACTACCGCAAGCTGCGTGTCGGCGACGAAGGTAACCTGTGGGAATGGCTCGACTGGATGTTCTCGGCCAGTTCCAACGCCGCCGCCAGCATGGTGGTGCAGCAGGCGACGCTGCTTAACCACTTCGGTCGCGATTACCCGGCCGGGGTACAGGCTCACCAGGATTGGCTCGAGCAAACCTCGCACCATGACGAAGGCGCGGTCACTGTCGATGCGCTGACTCATGGGCTGACAGCGAATGGTTTTGATACCAACCTGATTCGCCAGGGCAGTTACTTTACCCGCGGTGGCAAACGAGCTGCGGCTGGTGTTACCAGCTATGCCACACCCCGTGAACTGGTGCGGCTGCTGGCGATGATGGAGGCAGGCACGCTGGTCGATGACTGGTCCAGCCTCGAGCTCAAGCGCCTGCTGTATATGACACAGCGTCGCATCCGTTACGCCTCACACCCGGCATTGCACGACAGCGCAGTCTACTTCAAGTCCGGCTCGCTTTACGGTTGCAAACCCGAGCCCGACTTCGTTTGCCAGAAATACAAGGGCAATCGCATCAACATTCTCGGTTCGGTTGCCATTATCGAAAGCCCGGCCGATGACCCGCAGTTGAAGTACGCCGTTGCTGTAGTGTCTAACGTGTTGTACAAAAACTCGGCGGTCGCGCACCAGACACTGGCAATGCGTATCCATCGCCTGCTGGAGTCGATCCACGGCGAGGCACGCTAGTGGCACCGGTACTGAAGCGGCAGCGTCTGAAGGCGTTCCTGCTGGCACTCAACCTGTTGTTCATCATCGTGTCCTACTACACGGTGAAAACGGCCAGTCGTTCGATAATCCTCGAAGATGCCGGCAGCGCGATCCTGCCTTATATCTGGATCGGCAGCGCATTGCTGATGATCTTCCTGGTTCCGGTCTACCAGTGGGTCTGCAACCATGTCTCACGATTTACGTTATTGTTCGCGACGCTGCTGGCAACCATCTTCAGCATGCTGGTTTTCTGGGTTGCGCTGCAGACGCCGACCATCACTGAGGCAGCATTGTTCTATGGCTTCAGCGACATTATCAGTGTCGTTATCGTCGAGCAGTTCTGGTCTCTGACCAACAGTGAGTTTCGCACCCACGGGGCGCGTCGCTGGTACGGCATAATCGGCAGCGGTGGCCTGATAGGCGGATTACTCGGTGCGGTCCTTGCGGCACAGCTCATCGAACGATTCGGACTCTCTACCAATGACCTGTTGCTGGTAGCGACACTGTTCATAGGAGTCATCCTGGCAACCTCGATCTATCTGCGTAGTACCGCGATGTTCGATGAATCGCCGGCAACCTCGGCTGATGGCCCGGCGCCAACGCCGGCGCAGGTTACCAGCGAGAATAGTTACCTGTTGCTGGTTGCCGTGATCCTGTTACTGGCACAGCTGGCATCGCCATTTATCGAGTACCAGTTCATGACGCTGGTCGGCGACCAGTTCACCGACCAGGACGAGCGTACTGTTTACCTGTCGCATATCTTCGCCTGGATCAGTGGCGC
>JABDKV010000024.1 GCA_013002045.1 Gammaproteobacteria bacterium | reverse complement strand
TTACGATCGCGATAGGTGGCCATGCAGGTCTCGGTATTGAAACGGCTGCCGCGGCAGACTTCGCATGGCACTTTGACATCGGGCAGAAAGCTCATCTCGATACGGCGGGCGCCCTGACCATCGCAGGCATCGCAGCGTCCACCGGCGACATTAAACGAGAAACGTCCCGGTCCCCAGCCACGCATGCGCGCTTCCGGTGTCTGCGCGAATAGCTTGCGAATGTCATCCCAAAACCCGACGTAGGTGGCCGGGCACGAGCGCGGTGTCTTACCGATCGGTGTCTGGTCGACTTCGAGTAGTCGTCCCACTTGTTGCCAACCTTCGATTTCGCGGCAACCATGCAGTTCGGTGCTGCGCCGCCTGCGTTTCTGTGCCAGCAGCTGCTCCAGGTTGTCGTGCAGGATGTCGCGTATGGCCGTGCTCTTGCCGCTGCCGCTGACACCAGTGACACAAACCAGTCGCTGCAGCGGTATCGGGATATCGATCATGCGCAGGTTATGCAGGCTGGCATCGCGAATGACCAGTTTGGGCGCCTTGCGCGTGCTGCGACGTTGTCCATTCAACGGGTGCGCTAACGGCTCACGCAACATTTTCGCCGTCAATGAGCGTTTGCTGCGCAGCAGATCGTCGAGACTGCCATTGGCGACGACCTCGCCACCACGCACACCGGCACCGGGACCGAGATCGATGACGTGCTCGGCCCGCCGAATGGTGTCTTCGTCATGTTCGACGACTATTACCGTATTGCCGCGTTGTTCGAGCTGGCCCAGTGTGTCGAGCAGCATGTCGTTATCACGTGCATGCAGGCCAATAGTCGGTTCATCGAGGATGTAACAGACGCCACGCAGGTTGCTGCCCAGTTGCGCCGCCAGCCGGATGCGCTGGGCTTCTCCTCCGGACAGCGTCGGTGCGGCCCGATCGAGCGACAGGTAAGCGAGACCGACCTGTTCGAGGAACTGTAGTCGGGAGCGGAGTTCGGCGACCACGTCGCGGGCGATTTCAGCCTCGCGACCCCGCAGGCGCAACGATTCGAAAAACCCGGCCGCCTCGCCGACCGACATGCTGCTCAGTGCAGCAATGTCATGATCGTGAAAGTAAATCGACAGGGCTTCGGGACGCAGCCGGCGACCGTCACAGCCCTGGCAGGTGACACTGTCGTCGCTATGCCGCCACCACGGCTCCTCTCCGGTGGCCTCTTCACTGAAATCCTCGAGTTCGAGCCCGGTACCAAAACAGTCGGGGCACCAGCCATGCCGGGAGTTGAAACTGAACAGGCGCGGATCGGGTTCGGGGAAACTGCGGGCACAACCGGGACAGGCACGTTGGGTCGAGTACACCTGCGTACGTGCTCCTGCGGCGACGTGGACCAGGCCGTTACCAAACTGCAAGGTCTGCTCCAGGGCCTGGCGCAGTGCCGCTTCGTTGCGACTCGACGGTTTCAGTGTTGCCACCGGCAGCTCGATGTCGTGCTCGCTGAAGCGGTCGAGCCGGGGCCAGTTGTCGGTCGGCAGCATCTCGCCATCGACCCGCAGTTCAGCGAAACCTTTCTTTGCTGCCCATTTGGCCAGGTCGGTGTAATAACCCTTGCGCGCGACCACCAGCGGGGCCAGCAGCGTGATTTCCTTGCCACGATAACGCCGCAGCAATTGCGCCGCGATTTCATCGGTGCTTTGCGGCGCGATTTCGATATCGCAGTCCGGACAATGCTGCACGCCCAGTCGCACAAACAGCAGGCGTATGAAATGGTACAACTCGGTCATGGTCGCGACCGTGCTCTTGCGACCGCCACGGCTGGTGCGTTGCTCGATGGCGACAGTGGGGGGAATGCCGCTGATCGCGTCTACATCGGGCCGTGCTGCCGGCTGCACAAACTGCCGCGCGTAGGCATTGAGCGATTCGAGATAACGCCGTTGTCCTTCCGCGAACAGGATGTCGAAAGCCACTGTGCTCTTGCCACTGCCGCTGACACCGGTGATGACGGTGAAGCGGTCGCGTGGAATGGTCACATCGACTTCGTCGAGGTTGTGCTCGCGCGCGTTGTGTATCTCAATGGCAGCGTTGCCATTGGTTTTACGCTTGCGTGGCGATGGTAACGCCGGCACGGGCTCCTCGAGATAAGCGGCCAAAGCGACACCGGTATGACTGTGATTTACTTTGGCGACCTGCGTTGGTGTTCCCGTCGTCACCAGCTGGCCACCGGCGGCGCCACCTTCCGGCCCCAGGTCGATAACCCAGTCGGCCGCACCGATCACATCGAGATTGTGCTCGATGATCACCAGCGAATTGCCGTGGTCGCGCAGCTGTCGGAAGGCTTCCAGTAGCACGGAGATGTCTTCGAAGTGCAGCCCGGTTGTCGGTTCGTCAAAGATGAACAGCGTGCGACCACCACCACGTTTGCGTGCCTGTACCAGGTGACCAGCCAGCTTCAGTCGTTGTGCTTCGCCGCCGGATAAGGTCGGCACGGGTTGTCCAAGCTGCACGTAGCCGAGGCCGACGGCGACCAGCGGTTTGAGTGCCTGGCGCACATCGGCGTAATCGGCGAAAAAGTGCATCGCGTCGGTCACACTGAGTTCCAGCACATCGGCGATAGACAGCCCGCGTAACTGATCGTCGCGGTCATAACCGGGCAGCCTGATCTCAAGCACTTCGTCACGGTAACGACGCCCGTTGCACTCGGCACAACGGATATAGACATCGCTAAGAAACTGCATCTCGATGTGCTCGAAGCCATTGCCACTGCACACCGGACAGCGCCCGGTACCGGTATTGAAACTGAAGGTGCCCGGCTTGTAATCGCGTTCGCGTGCCAGTGGCTGGCGCACGAAGGCCTTGCGGATGGCATCGAAGGCACCGACATAACTGGCCGGGTTGGAGCGGGTCGTCTTGCCAATGGGAGACTGGTCGACCATGACAATGTCGTCGAAGTGCTGGTGCCCGGTGATCTCGTCGTGTGCACCGGGGATGTCCTTGTGGGCGCCCTTGATCTTGGCGACGGCGTTGTAGAGCACATCCTGAACGAGCGTGGACTTGCCCGAGCCGGAGACACCAGTGACACAGACCATGCGATCGAGCGGGATGTCGACATCGATATCGCGCAGGTTGTTGGCACGGGCCCCGCGAACACTGAGCCAGCGGTCGTCGGCGCCGGGTGGTGGCAATGGCCTGGGTTCGCCGGCTGCGGTCAGGTCACCGCGCAGGTAGCGCGCGGTCAACGATCGTTTGCTGCGCAGCATCTGGCGCACGGTACCGTCGAAAACGATATTGCCACCCTGGGGACCGGGTCCTGGCCCAATATCGATAATGCGGTCGGCCGCCAGCATGACCTGGGGGTCGTGCTCGACGATGAGCAAGGTGTTGCCGGCGTCGCGCAGCTTGTGCAGCACCGAGACTATGCGTTGCATGTCACGCGGGTGCATACCGATCGAGGGCTCGTCGAGCACAAACAGGGTATTGACCAGCGACGTACCGAGCGCCGTGGTCAGGTTGATGCGTTGCACCTCGCCCCCCGAAAGGGTGCGTGATTGCCGATCGAGCGTCAGATAACCGAGACCGACCTCATTCAGGAATCGCAGGCGCGAGCGAATCGATTCGAGCAACTGCTCGATGGCCTCGTCAAGCGGCGCTGGTGGAGACCACTGTTCGAAGAAGGCCTGGCACCGATCCAGGGGCAGACAAACCAGGTCATGCAGGGCCAGGCCGGGAAGCCGTGCATGGCTTCGCTCGCTCATGCTCATCCCGTCATGGCGGTGGCGAGGCTGCCCGGCCAGCGCTGCGTCGGCCAGCGCCCTGTCGCCAATACGCCAGTCGAGTGCGGCGGGTACCAGGCGGGCGCCATGACAGGTTTCGCAAACATCGTAGCTGCGGTACTTGGCCAGCAGCACACGCACGTGCATGCGATAACTCTTGCGTTCGAGTCGTGCAAAAAAACGGTTGACGCCATACCACTTGCCGGAGCGGGGTCCGCCGTCACCCTGCATGACCCAGTCACGTTGTTGGTCGTTCAGTTCGCGCCACGGCTTGTCCACGGGGATATTTTTCTTCTTCGCAAAACTGACCAGCCGTGTCTGGTGCCGGCGGTTGCGCTCGGTCTGAAATGGTTTGACTGCGCCGCCGGCCAGCGACAGATTCTGGTCGGGTACCACCAGGTTCGGATCGATACCCATGGTGCGTCCAAAGCCGCGACATTCGGGGCAGGCACCGAGTGGCGAATTAAACGAGAACAGGCTCGGTACCGGTGTACTGAACTGCTTGTCGCAGTCGGGACAATGCAGTCCGGCCGAAAACCGCCTGGCCTTGCCCGCCCGGCGTTGCTCATCGAGCGGATAGACCAGCACGTGGCCGTTGCCATGACGCAGGGCTGCTTCAAGCGCTTCCGTCAGTCGCGCGCGATTGTCAGCGGCCAGCCGCAGCCGGTCGGCGA
>JABDKV010000013.1 GCA_013002045.1 Gammaproteobacteria bacterium | reverse complement strand
GGGCTAGCGGTCGACTACGAAGCCAGTCGATCAGTTCCGCGCAATCGGGCGCGTCCAGTATCGACGCTAGCGTGTCTTTCTTGCGCAATGGCGCCACACCCTCGGCTACAGCCAGCAGGTGCAGGTCGTGATTGCCTAGAACTGTCGTGGCGTGATGGCCGAGTTCACGAACATAGCGCAGCGTTTCCAGCGAGGCCGGACCGCGGTTGACCAGGTCGCCCGTCAGCCACAGGTGATCTCGTTGTGCATCGAAGCCGACTGAATCCAGCAGTCGCTGCAACGGTTCAAGGCAACCCTGCAGGTCACCGATAGCAAACAGTCTCACTGCTTCAGTTCAGTTTGCCAGGTGCCGCGAGCGTGAACGGCGCGATGACGGTATCGAACAGCCCACCATCATCTGCCAGCATGCCGTAACTGCCGTGCATCGAGCCAACCGGGGTATCGAGTACGGCGCCGCTGGTGTAGCGGAAACTCTCGCCCGGTTCGATATGAGGTTGTTCACCTACCACACCATCACCACGAACCTCCTGTACACGACCATTTGCATCGGTAATGATCCAGTGTCGGGTCAGTAGTTGTGCCGCGACTTCACCGCGGTTGTGAATGGTGATTGTGTAGGCAAACACCCACCGGTCCGTATGGGGATCAGACTGGTTGTCAACGTAATTGGTCAGCACGTTGACTTCGAAATCGTAGTTGTCAGTCATTCTCATTTTTTTCCTACGCGTATAGCCAACACATCGCACGGCGCAGCGTGCAGGATCGTGTCTTCAGTATAGTTGACCAGGATCGCCAGCCCGTGTCGCTCGCGACTCCCGAGCACGATCAGGTCCGCCTGGATCTCCTCGGCGTACTCGATTAACTCCGATTTAATGTTGCCGATGCGCACCTCACGCGGCGCCTGCGCTATACCATGTTCGCCTGCCAGCGTTTCGAGTCGCGTGCGCGCGCTGCGGAGCAGATCATCGGACACCTCTACACTGGGTAACAGCGCCTCGCCCATGGGCTCGACCGGCACGTATTCAACGACATGCAACAGGTGCAGTTCGGCATCACCCAGCTGCGCCAGGCTGATAGCGCGCCTGCACACCGCATCGCTGTCGGCGCTGAGATCAACAGCTACCAGGAGTTTTTGATAGGACGTCATAGCCCTATTTTATCAGGCGCGGCTACAAACGGCTCTGTGCGAGTGCAGCAAATTGTTTCGGATCAACGGTTTCCGGGCGCTGTTTTGGGTCGAGACCGCACGATTCCATGGTTTCAGCCGAGACCAGGCCGCGCAAAGCATTGCGCAAAGTCTTGCGCCGCTGACTGAATGCCTGGGTGACGATCATGCGCATGCTGTTGAGCGTCTCATGATCGACCAGTGGCTGCGGCAACGGGGTTAGTCGCACGATCGCGCTTTCGACTTTTGGTGCCGGAACGAAGGCGCCCGGGCCGATGGTGAAAAGCGACTCCGCCCGCAGTGCCACCGCCAGCATGATTGTCAGGCGGCCATAAGTCTTGTTGCCGGGCTGTGCCACGATGCGCTCGACCACCTCCTTCTGCAGCATGAATAACATGTCACTGATGACATCGACATGCTCAATGAGGTGGAACAGTATCGGTGTAGAAATGTTGTAGGGAAGGTTGCCGAAAACACGCAGAGGCGCGTTGTATTGCTGCGACAACGCTGTGAAATCGAATGCCAGGGCATCGGCCTCGTGCACGGTAAGTCCGGCTTCCTCGCGTGCGCGCAGGTCGTGCGCCAGGTCGCGATCGATTTCGACTACATCGAGTCTGCCACTGCGTGCCAGGACCGGTGCTGTCAGAGCCGCCCGTCCCGGACCGATTTCGACGAGCCGTTGCTGCGGTTGCGGATCAAGCGCATCAACGATGCGGGCAATGACACGCGGGTCGTGCAGGAAGTTCTGTCCGAAGCGTTTGCGCGCTCGCATTCTCAGGCCGCGTTCTGCATGCTCAGGTCAATAGCAGTTCTTATTGCTGCCCGCAGGCTGCTGGCATCGGCCTGGCCACTCCCGGCTATATCGAATGCCGTGCCATGATCGACCGAGGTGCGAATAAACGGCAGGCCCAGCGTGATATTGACGGCGTCTCCAAATCCGGCGTACTTCAACACCGGCAACCCCTGGTCGTGGTACATCGCCAGTACGGCGTCAGCAGTGGCGAGGTTGCGTGGCAGAAACAGGGTGTCGGCTGGCAACGGACCCACCAGTCGTAGCCCTTGTTGCTGCAAACGCTTGATGACCGGGGTGATGACCTCGATTTCCTCGCGACCCAGTTCGCCGGACTCACCGGCGTGCGGATTCAGACCGCAGACCAGTATTTTCGGTTTAGCTATTCCGAAACGCTTCTGCAGGTCGTTGTGCAGAATCTCAATGACTGTCGTCAACGTCGTGGCTGTAATCGCACGAGGCACGGCACTCAATGGCAGGTGCGTGGTCGCCAGGGCCACCCGGAAGTTACCGGCGGCCAGCATCATGACCGCATGTACACCACCGGCGGCCTGAGCCAGGTACTCGGTATGACCACTGAAGGGGCGTGCGGTAGTGGTCAACGTCGCCTTGCTGACCGGTGCGGTGACGATGGCGTCGCAGTCGCCCCCCATCGCCGCTGCAACGGCGAGATCCAGTGTCTGCAATACCATGTCGGCGTTTGCCGGATCCGGCCGGCCTGCAACGACAGGCACGGCGACTTTCGACGCCACCACCTGTAGATGACCTGGCCGATGGGCGGTCGCGTCCCGCACATGGTCAACGATGACGACATCGACATCGATGCCCAGGGTCCGGGCACGAGCGCCGATTACTTCGGGATCGCCAATGATGGCCAGTGCTGCCGGCCATTCCTCCAGCGCGAGCTGCAGGCAGATATCAGGACCGATACCTGCGGGATCGCCAGCGGTTATTGCAAGACGAGGTGTTGCCGCGTCGATCAACTGTTACTGCTGTCGTCGAGACGAACCTCAACGTAAGCTTCATCCCGGAGCTGGCGCAACCAGTTCTGGGTTTCTTCTTCGATCTTGCGCATGCGTATCATCTGCGCCGCCTGGTTGCGACGTGCGTCATTGGTCGTGTCCTGCTGGCGTACGTCGAGCAACTCGACGATATGCCAGCCGAACTGAGTACGGAAAGGCTGGCTTAATTCACCCGGCTGTAAGTTTGCCAGTTGCGCCTCGAATTCGGGTACGAAGGTGCCCGGGTTGGCCCACCCGAGATCACCACCGCGACGGGCAGTACCGGCATCATCGGATTCGGTCTCGGCAAGGGTGGCAAAGTCCTCACCGTTGATAATGCGCGCGCGCAGGGCCTCGAGACGACTGCGTGCTTCGTCTTCACTCAGTACTTCCGTCGGCTGAATCAGTATATGACGTCCTTTGCGTTGTTCAGTCATGACGCGTTCGGTGCCGCGTAAATCGTTCAGCTGAATAACATGGAAACCGCTGTTGCTGCGTAATGGCCCGGCCACCTCACCTTTACTCATACCGGTTACCTGGTCGGCGAAAATCGAGGGCAGCTCATCAGCGCCACGCCAGCCAAGATTGCCGCGGGATTGCAGTACGCCCGGGCTGTCGGAGTAGGTCACGGCAATCGGACCAAAGTCATCGCCATTGCGCAGGCGCCCGGCCAGTTGTGCCGCTTCCGCTTCGGCTGCAGCAATTTCACTTTCGCTGGCATCGGCGTCAACCGCAATCAACAGGTGATAAACCTCGTACTCGTTGTTGTCGCCGATTTCGTTTGCCAGCAGTTGCTCGACCTCACCGCGGGAGACGGTAACCCGTGATGCGACATCACGCATACGCAACTGCTCAAGGATCATCTCAGTGCGCGCTTCGTTGCGGTACAGGTTGTAGTCGATGCCCTGCAATGCGAGCGCTGCGGGTAGCTGGCTCAGCGGAATGCCATTGCGCTCAGCGATCGTGGCCAATGCGCGGTTGACGTCCTCATCTGACACAGTCAGACCCAGGCGGTCGGCCCGTTGTAACTGGATACGTTTCAGCACCAGGTTTTCCAGTACCTGTGCACGCAGCAGGTCTTCGGGCGGCAGGGCTACCCCCTGCGCATTCAGGCCACGCCGAATCGATTGCAGTTGTGCTTCGAACTCGCTTTGTAATACGACGCCATCGTTAACGACGGCAACAATGCGGTCGAGCAATAGCCCGTCATCGCTCAGCTCGGCGTGGACGGGCAGGCACAGGGAGATAGCTGCCAGCAGCAGGATTTTTTTAAACATGTTTCAGGAGTCAGTTCGCGGAATAGCCAAGGATACCATTTTCGAGGAACAGGTCGGCACGGCCACCGACACTGGCCAGCCCCTTGAAGTGGAGCTGGGTAAACAGCGCGGTATCACGTTCACCATTGAGATTGTTGACAAAATTGCGGGAAACGACCCGCGCGACCCAGCAGCAGGTCTCGTATTCGACCCCGGCAAACCGTTCCAGTGTCGTCTCGTCCTGGATCGAGTAGTTCCAGCGGCCGACCACGTTCCAGCGTTCGGCCAAAGGCCAGGCAAATGACAGGTCGGACTGCTCCAGCTCATCACGACGGAAGCGATAGGCCAGATTCAGGACCCGGTCCTGTTGCGGGCGGAACTGTACCCGGACTTCGGCCTTCGAGGCCGATTCGCGCTCGGGGTCCCACTGGTAGCCGATATCGGCATTCCAGCGGCGACTGAATTGCATCCCGACCTCGCCGATAAGACTCGACGCATCGGCGGTTGGCCGGTTGCCGTCGGGCAGCGCGACACCGCGTTCGCTCAGGAAAATGGCCTGACCCAATGTGGCGGTCAGCAATTCCTGGCCATCGGCAAAGTCGATCAGGCGCGATGTCAGGCCGATGCTTAGCTTATCGGTATCGCCGAGGCGATCGCCACCGGTGAAGCGATTCTCTCGAAACAGCTGCACGAAGTTGAAATCGGGCTCACCGCTGTCAAAAACCGGCAATCCGGACTGATCGCGAAACGGAATATGGGTGAATTGCACGCGCGGTTCCAGGGTCTGGGTCAACTGGCCGTTTGCGCCAATGGGGCGTTCGAATACGGCACTGCTCTCGAGACTGAACACCGGTGCAGTAAACGAGGGGCTGTCGTCCGTATTTTCATCGATATCATCGAGTTCGTAATGTGTATGACGCAACTCGACCGCTGGAATAATCGAGTAACCAGGACCGGTAATCGGCCAGCTGAGACCGGGTCGCAGGTCGAGTCGTAATCCTGTGACCCCGGACCGACGTTGAAAGTTCACCAGTTCGCCGCGTAACGACAGGTTGGTGTTGCCCCAGGTGCGCCAGCTGCCACTACCCAGCAACTGGGGTACCCGTTCATAAGGGCGGTTTTCCTCGGTAATGTTCTGGGCCAGGGTCTGGAAGCCCTGGGCACGCGCCAGCATGCGCCAGTTGCGACCGCGGTAACGCAGGTCAGCGCGACGCTCCAGATAAGTCGGGCTGGCAGCTCCCAGGCTGCGCCCGAGGTCTTCGAAGTACTCATCATCGCTGACATGCTGCAGGTGGCCGTCAAAGCGCCAGCCATTGTCGAACACCGTCGCATGATCGAGTTCGACGCGGCTGCGTGTTTCATCCCTGGTTTTGTCATTGGGCAGGTAGCGGATCGCCAGCTCACCACGGGTACGTGGCCACAGGTAACGAAAATCGGTGTTGATCTGTACGCCACGCTTGCTCAGCAATCGAGGTGTGATGACGGCGTCGTAATTTGGCGCCATGTTCCAGTAGATGGGTACACCAAAGTCGGTCCCGCTGCGGTCGGAACGCCCGATATCGGGTACCAGCATGCCGGTTTTGCGTTTCTCACTAACCGGGAATGACAGCCAGGGGGCGTACAATATCGGCACATCCATGAAACGCAATTGCACGTTGCGCCCGACACCGATACCCCGTTCGCGATCGAGAGTTACTTCGGGTGCGACCAGCACCCAGTCGTCGTCACCGACCGGGCAGGTGGTGTAATTGACATCGCGCATTTCGACAACATTATCGTCACGGGTCCAGATACGCCCGGCACGACCACGACCATCCTGCGCCGGCAGGCGAAACTCTGCGGTGAAGAAGTTGCCGGTTGCATCGTCGGTGGCAAATTCGCCCCGACTGCCACTGAGCTCAATGCGAGGATCGGCGTAACTGACATTGCCACTGGCGTCGAGCCTTCCGGTTTCGGGGTTATAACGGACCTCGTCAGCCATGATGCGGCGCTCGCCGTAACGGACTTCGACATCCCCGGTAAAAACCGACTCGTCGTCACGCGATAACACCGCGCGGTCAGTGTTGACCTCGATACGGGTGGGCTGAATCTCGCGGGTCAGTTGCAGCTGCAAACCGGCCGACTCCCCGGCGCCAGACGAGAGAGTAGGGGCGAGCAGCAGGGTGACCGCCAGCACCGGCTTGATTATGCTTCTTCCGTTGTGCAAAACGCCGTTACAATGGCACACTTTCCCAGCCTCTTCAAACGCTTAGAGAGACCTTGATAGAACAAGCAATGATCCTGGCCGCGGGTCGCGGCGAGCGGCTGCGCCCGCTCACTGACCATGTGCCGAAACCACTGATCCAGGTGGCCGGCGAGCCATTGATCGTACGCCACCTGAACCGCCTGGCTGACGCCGGTATTCATCGGGTGTTGATCAACACCGCATGGCGTGGAGCATTGATCGAGCACTGGCTGGGCAATGGCAGGCGTTTTGGATTAAACATCCAGTACTCACATGAGGGCGAGCAGGCACTGGAGACGGGTGGTGGCATTCACAAGGCGCTGCCACACCTCGATCAGACCTTTGTCGTGATCAATGGAGATGTCTGGACCGATCTCCCGCTACAGCAGATTGCCGGGATGCCGCCACAGGACCTGGCCTCGCTGGTGCTGGTCGACAATCCCAGCGCCAATCCTGACGGTGATTTCAGCCTCGATCACGGCCGTGTTGGCCTTGCTACCCCACGCCTGACCTTTGCGGGCATCTCGGTGATGAGCCACGAGTTGTTCGATGGTTGCAGTCCTGGCGTGTTTTCGGTCGTGCCGTTACTGCGCTCCGCAATTGCGGCCGGCCGGGTTGGCGGTCAGCACTACAAAGGGGCGTGGTTCGATACCGGTACGGTGGAAAGCCTGGCTGCGGCGCGGGAGTTTGCCAGGCGCAAATAAAAAAGCGGCCACGTCTCCCGACGTGGCCGCTTCGTTCGTTACTCTGCGAGTCGTTCTTAGAACTTCAGGCCGAGTGAGCGAATGATCTCCATCGTGATGTACTTATCACCTGAGGGCAGACCCTTCTGGTTGGCGTAGCAACGTGCAGCTTCGATCGTGCAGGGACCAATGATTCCATCGACCTTGCACTCGTTGCGGTTAGGACCGCACTTGCAGCAACCGGTCTTGCTCAGAGCCGCCTGCAGCGAGCTGACGTTCTGTACGGTCATGTTGACTTCGCAAAGCACCGGGCGCCACTCGATGGCTTCGTCGGTGATTTTCTCGGTCAGCGTTACCGTCTCGTACTCGGCCGGGATCGGGATACGACGTTCCTGAGCGGAACGAGCCAGCTTCATGACTTCGACAGTCTTGTACTCAGCCGGGATCTCGACCTGACGTACCGAAGCGGGTGAAACCAGTACACGCTTGCTGACGGTCTTGTAGGTAGCCGGAACTTCAACCAGGCACATGACTTCGCCGGTGTCTTCGACACGCGTCTCGAGGACTTTCTGGTCGCCGAAGCGCTCGATCATGGCAGCAGCACCGCCACTGGCGACTGCAACACCCGAAGCAGCACCCTTACCGGTAGCACGCTTCCATACTGTGTGTGCCGGCTTGTCGAGTACACGCTCGGTGACCATGTCGTATTTGGCCGGAACTTCAACCAGGCGGGTGCTGGCGGGCTTCACCAGGACGCGCTCGGTGCTCGGCTCGTACTTGGCCGGAATGATTTCGATGCGCTCTGAAGCTTCGCGCTTCAGAACCTGCTTCGAGGTGGTCTTGTACTGTGCCGGAATAATGACACGTGCATAGCATTCACCTGGACGCGGGTTCGGCGGGAACAGATCGCCAACAGCGCTGGTGTTACCGGAGCCCGGTGCGGCAGCAGTCGTGCTGGTACGCGCCTGGTCCAGGTTGGTGGTCAGGGTCGAAACCTGGCGTTCTTTGTTGCGCAGCTCAGTTTCGAGCATAGCGATCTTGCGTTGCTGCTCGGCGATCTTGCTGGCGTTAGCGGAACTTGAAGTTGCAGAGCTTGCGCTGCTGCTCGATGACATGGTGTCGGTCTGCGAAGCACAACCGGCAAAGACGAATGCCGATGCGAGCAGTACGGTAAAAGCACGTGCTTTCATTTTAGTTTTACCTCCCAAGGTAAATCCCCAAAGTTAAAAAAATCAGACCGTCTGACAAGTGGTGTCTAACGGCTCGGAGCGGATTATTCGCTTACCGACCGGCGAACGCCATACGTACGCATAAGTTTTTACAATCGTGGACAAGCTTGAGATTAGACCCGTTCTTGAAATCGTGAGCGCCCTTCCAGGACGTTTACAATTCACAACAAACGGGAAGGCGTTATAAAACGCTTTACTAGACGGCTAAAACGTTCTCTGCCTGCTGATCGGCGTGGTAGGACGAACGCACCAGTGGTCCACTGGCAACATGGGTGAAGCCCATTTCGTAACCGATTTTTTCAAGTGCAACAAATTCTTCCGGCGTGACGTAGCGAACCACCGGGTGATGATAACGACTCGGTTGCAGGTATTGACCGACCGTCAGCATATTAACGTCGTGATCGCGCAACTCCTGCATGACCTCGACGATTTCGTCAAATTCCTCACCGAGGCCAACCATGATGCCGGACTTCGTAGGGATGTGCGGATGACTATCGCCAAAAACCCTGAGCAATTCGAGCGAGTGATCGAGATCTGAGCCGGGTCGCACCTGCAGATACAGGCGCCGGACCGTTTCGACGTTGTGGTTGAACACATCGGGTACGGCAACATCGAGCGCGGCGATTGCCTTGTCCATGCGACCGCGGAAATCCGGTACCAGCACCTCGATAGTGGTTTTCGGGCTGGCCTCGCGCACCGCCGCGATGCAATCGGCAAAGTGACCGGCGCCACCATCGCGAAGATCGTCACGATCCACCGAAGTGATGACAACATAGTTCAGACCCATCGCTGCAATCGTGCGGCCAAGATTGGCCGGTTCATCGGCGTCGAGCGCGCGTGGCCGGCCATGCGCGACATCGCAGAAAGTACAGCGTCGTGTGCAAATATCGCCCATGATCATGAAGGTGGCGGTGCCCTTGCCGAAGCATTCAGCGATATTGGGGCAGCTGGCTTCCTCGCAAACTGTGTAGAGCTTGTTCTCCCGCAGGATTTTCTTCAGATCAGCAACCGCGGTGGTCGCAGGGGACCTGACACGCAACCACTCCGGTTTACGCAGGGGCGTGACCGTGGGTTCGATGCGCACCGGTATGCGCGCCATCTTCTCTTCGGCGCTCATTTTCTTGCCCGGTACCAGGCGCGACGGACGGCGGGGTTGTTCTCTCATCAGGCTTCTTCGAACTCCGGGTGGGACAGGAACACCAGTTCCGGCGGCGTATTGTACCCCAGGTGTCGCAGCAGCGGTCCTGCAAGCCGGTCCCGAACCGTGGTCAGCGAGTCAGGTCCGCTATGGGCGCTGACCTGGGTGACGGCCAGCCCGGTGAAGCCACAGGGGTTGATGCGCTGGAATGGCGACAGGTCCATGGCGATATTGAACGCCAGCCCGTGGTAGCTGCAATTACGTTTTACCCGTAACCCGATACTGGCGATCTTGGCACCGTCGTCAACATAGACACCCGGTGCATCGGCGCGGGCTGCGGCCTCGATCCCGAATGTGGCCAGGGTGTCAACGACGGCCTGCTCAAGCGCCGTGACCAGTGCCCGTACACCCAGTCCCAATCTTTTCAGATCAATCAGCGGGTACACCACCAGTTGCCCGGGGCCGTGATAAGTCACCTGGCCGCCGCGATCGATATTAATGACCGGGATGTCGCCGGGCGCCAACAGGTGTTCGGCAGATCCATTGAGACCCATCGTGAACACCGGCGGATGCTCGAGGAACCAGATCTCGTCGGGGGTATCCTGGTCACGCGTCCGCGTGATTTCCTGCATGCGTCGCCACACCGGTTCGTAAGGCTGACTGCCGAGGTCGCGTAACAACGGTGGCTGCACCCCGCTCACAGGACGAACAACACTTCGTCAGTGGTGCTCAGCTCGCGGTACAGCGCGTCGAGCTGCTCGCGCGACTCGATACGCAAGGTGTAGCTGATACTGACGTATTTGCCATCGCGGCTGGGCCGAAACGTCGCTTCAGCCTCACCAGCATGGCTGGTGACAATCTGCTCTACCTGCCCGCGGAAGTCGGGTTGGTCGAGGCCCATGATCTTTAGTGGGAAGTCACAGGGGAATTCGAGTAGTGACTCCTCGCTCACGCAGCCTGCTCCCGGATCAGCCGCTCCTTGTAAGCCTGGAATAATTCATCGATCTCGCGGTAGCGCGGTCCGGGCCGGCCGTTGCCGACCTCGACACCATCGAGACGGGTAACGGGTAAGACTTCGCGCACCGAGCTACACACCCAGATTTCGTCAGCCCGGCGGAAATCATCAAGCGCGATGTGGGCAAAGCGAGCCGGCAGGCCGGCTTCTCTGGCCAGCTCCAGCACCAGGTCGCGGGTGGTGCCAGGCAGGATCTCATGACCGTCGGGTGGGGTCAGGATTTGACCGTCAATGACCGCAAACAGGCTGCTGGCCGAGCCCTCGATAATATTCTGTCCATCGTGCAGGAAAGTCTCGGCGGCATCATGGGTCACCGCCTGTTGTCGCAACAGCACATTGCCAAGCAACGAGGTGGACTTGATGTCACACCGTCCCCAACGGATATCTTCGCGGACTATGGCACTGACACCGTCGCGCCGTAAATGCGGCGACATCTGCGGCAATGGAGCGCAGTACACCAATACGGTCGGTTCAAGTTGCGTGCGTGGGAAGGCATGATCGCGGTGAGTATCAGCCCCGCGTGTCACCTGCACATAGACGGTTACGTCGGATTCACCGTTGGCATTAATAGTGGTGTCGATAACATTGCGCCAGCCCTGGGCGTCATAGGGGGTCGGGATGCCTGTTTCCCGCAGGCTGTGCTGGAGCCGGGCGATGTGTTGGTCGACCCGGAACGGAACACCCCGATAGACGGGTAGTAGTTCGTATACACCGTCGCCAAACAGGAATCCGCGATCGAGGATGGAAACATGCGCATCCTCAATCGCACACAGCGCGCCGTTGAACCACACCTGTGGCAACGGCGCCGGCATGTTTACTCGAACCACAACATGACCTCGTCAATAGCGCGGCGGACGATACCACCCGTGCTGATTTCGGTGAGCGGTCGCAATGTTGCCTCGGCCAAAACCTGGTCGCCCAGATTCACGCGCACGGACCCAAGCTCATCGCTGGTCTGCAGGGGGGCGACCAGTGTCGCCTGCAAATCCATATTGGCCTCGAGCGAGTCATAGGAGCCGCGTGGGATGGTTACATGCAGGTCACGATCGATGCCAAGCGTGACCTCTTTTTCGCTGCCTTTCCAGACTCGCGCTGAAGTCAGGGGCTTGCCAGCCTCGTACAGCGTATGTGTTTCGAAGTGGCGGAAACCGTAGTTGAGCAGGCTATAGCTGGCGTCGGCACGTTGTCGCTTACTGTCGGTGCCGAGTACCACGGCGATCAGGCGGCGGCCGTCGCGAATTGCCGACGAGGCGAGACAATAGCCGGCAGAATTGGTGTGACCGGTCTTGATTCCGTCGACACTGTCATCGCGACCCAGCAGCGTGTTGCGATTGTATTGCTCGATACCGTTGTACTTGTAGACCCGTTGCGAGTACCAGTCGTAATACTGGGGGAAATCGCGAATCAGTGCGGCTGCCAGAGTCGCGATATCGCGGGCGGTCGAGTAATGATCCTCATGGGGCCAGCCCGTGCTGTTCACAAAGTTGCTGTTATCGAGGCCGAGTTGACGTCCGTAGTGATTCATCAGTTCGGCAAAACTGGCCTCGGTCCCGGCAACATGCTCGGCCAAAGCCACGCTGGCATCGTTGCCGGACTGGATGATCATTCCGAGCAGCAACTCCTCGACTGTTACCGGCTTATTCGGCTCGATAAACATGCGCGAGCCGTCCATGCGATAGGCCTTCTCGCTCACACTGACCCGATCATCGAGCGCAATACTGCCCTTGCTCAGTTCCGAGAAGACTATGTAAGCCGTCATGAGCTTGGTAATGCTGGCGGGTTCGAGTCGCTCGTCGGCGTTCTTCTCGACGATCGTCTGCTGGCTCTGGAAATCGACGAGAATGTGACTGGTGCCGGCAATCGGGCCGGTACCGGGTATGGGGACGTCGAAGCCCAGGGCTGGGGACGAAAACAAGAAAAACAGCAACAGATACGTCGTGCGCATATGTCGTTCCTATCGTGAAGACCGGTGATCGATCCGGGTTAATCGTAGACCAGGTGCGTGTCGCTGATACCTAGTGTTTCCAGAGTCGCGATTAATGCATCGTAGCTGGCTACATCGGCAACCGGTCCGACCTGTACCCGGAACACGGGTAATCCGCTACGGCCCGTGCCGTCTGCCACCCGTACGTTGTCAATCGCCGCATTGTACAACGTGGTTCGCATGCGGTGTGCATTGGCGCGATCACTGAATGCACCTACCTGGACAAAAAGCGCTGTCAAAGGTTCGGGCGCCGCCGTCGTTACGGCGGGCGTATCAATCTCTGTGGCCGCTGGAGCTGGTGTCTCAGGCATATTGACGGCCGCAACAGTCTCGACCGGCTGGCCGATTACCGGTGGCGCCGTCTCGAGCGGAATCGTCTGCACTGGTGCCGCGACACTGGCCTGCACGGGCTCGGTCTCAGCAGCCGGATCGTCGGTCTGCGTCGGCGGATCTATCGCCTCGACCTCGACCAGGGTGGTACCAGCCGCAAGCATGTCGAGACGTCGGGCTGCTTCGTACGACAGGTCAATCAGGCGATTCTTGACGAATGGCCCCCGATCGTTGACGCGCACGACGACGCTCGAGCCGTTACGCAGGTTGGTCACCCGTACCCAGGTCGGCAGCGGCAGCGTCTTGTGCGCTGCAGTCATGCCATGCATATCGTAAACCTCGCCGTTGGAGGTGTTGCGGCCATGGAATTTGCCACCGTACCAGGAAGCGACGCCACGTTCGCGATAGCCATGCGCCGACGGAATCGGGTAGTAACGGCGACCGAAAACAACGTACGAGGGTGGTTTGACCTGACCGTCTGCACGGGTCGCCGTGCGGGTGTCGGGGGCCGGTTGCGGCGGCAGGCGCACGCAGGCGGCGATACCCAGCAGCAGGCAGAGCAAAAACAGCGGCGTTCTCATCCTAGTCGGACAACCGGGCCATCTTGCGCCGATTGGCGATTTGCCAGCCAAGATCGTGCACAGCCATCGCGTACATGCGGCTGTGGTTGTAGCGGGTGATTACGTAGAAATTTTTCAGACCGACAAAGTGCTGTGGCCCGTCGGTCGTTATCAGCTCCATGACCATGGCTTCGGCATCGTCTGCGACCTCGACCGGGATATCTATGCCTCGCGCACGTAGCTCAGCGGCACTCCACTTGAGTTCGATCCGCTCAGTCTTCAGGGCTTCGTATTGTTCGGGTTCAATACTGACCGGATAGGTAATGGGTTCATCTGGCCGCCAACCAAAGGTGTGCAGATAGTTTGCCACGCTACCGATGACATCGCGCCAGTCGCGCCACAGGTCTATACGCCCGTCGCCACTGGCGTCGACAGCATAATTACGGTAGCTGCTGGAGATAAATTGCGCTGCCCCCATCGCACCGGCGTAAGAGCCCTTGGCTGAAGTTGGGTCGACATCGTGCTCCTGCACCATCAGCAGAAACTGCTCCAGTTCGCCACGAAAGAAATCGCTGCGGGGCGGGTAAGCGAAGGCCAGTGTGCTGAGCGCATCAATTACGCGGTAGCCGCCGGTCTGGCGACCGTACTGCGTCTCGACACCGAGTATGGCCACGATAATCTCGGCCGGTACGCCACACTCCTCGGCTACCGTAGCCAGGGTGTCTTCGTGTTCGGCCCAGAAACGCTGTCCGGCAGCGATGCGCTGGTCGGTTACAAACAGGTCTCGATACTCGTGCCATTCGCGTGTGCGTTCCGCCGGTCGGCTGATGGCATCGAGGATGCTCTGTTTGCGTTCAGCCTGTTGCAAGAGCGAGCTGACCCAGCTGCGATCCAGATCGTAGCGAGCTACGACATCGTCGACAAAAGTGTCTATTTGTTCCTGATCGAAAGCGATCGCAGTGTTAGCGACTGCCAGCAGGAGGGACAGAATGATTATTCGCATCATGTAGAAAGCAACTTGCGATTGGTATGAATGGACATCAGGATACCGAATGCGGCCATCAGGGTCACCATAGAGGTGCCACCGTAACTCACCAGTGGCAATGGCACGCCAACGACCGGCAACAGACCGCTGACCATGCCGGCATTGACGATCAGGTAGACAAAAAAAGTCAGGCTGATGGCGCCCGCAAGCAATCGCGAGAAGGTGTTCTGCGCCTGTGATGCAATCCACAGGCCGCGTCCGACGATGACCAGGTAAAGCACCAGCAATGTCAGCAGCCCCAGTAGTCCGAACTCTTCGCCGAGTACGGCGAAAATGAAATCGGTGGAGCGTTCCGGCAGGAACTCGAGTTGCGCCTGTGATCCGTTGTTCCAGCCTTTACCAAACACGCCCCCGGAGCCAATGGCAATTTTTGACTGGATAATGTGGTAGCCGGCCCCAAGTGGATCGCTCTCAGGATCGAGAAAGGTCAGCACGCGACTGCGCTGGTAGTCTTTCATCGTCAGCCAAAGCGCCGGTGCCAGCGCCAGCCCGAGGCCGCTGCAAACGGCAATAAATCGCAGGCTCACACCGGCCAGCAACACGACAATCGCACCCGACGACGCTATCAGCAACGCGGTACCCAGATCCGGCTGAATACCAATAAGTACCACCGGTGTAATCACCATTATCGTCAGCACAATGATAGTCAGCAGTCCCGGCGGCAGCGAGCGCTGGTGCAGGTACCACGCGGCCATCAGCGGCAAGGCGATTTTCATGATTTCCGATGGCTGAAAGCGAATCAGTCCGAGATCGAGCCAACGCTGCGCACCTTTGCCGACGTCGCCGGTGACGATAACCAGCAGCAAAAGCACCAGCGCGAGGAAGTAAAAATACGGTGCCCAAAGTCGGAGGAAATGAGGTGGCACCTGCGCCAGGAGAAACATCGCAGCGAGACCAGCACCGAAGCGCACCGCCTGGCGGACGACGATGTCGCCATCCTGGCCAGCGGCACTGTAGAGGATCACCATGCCAAGGCAGGCTAAGGCGATCAGCCCCACCAGCAGCGGGCCGTCAAGGTGAAGGGTGCGCAGAGTCCTGGCGATAAGACCGAGCGGCCGTGTTTCACGAAACTGGCGGGCTTCGTCAAAAATCATCGCTATCGTTCCGCCTGTACGCTGACAGGCTGCAGCCAGGTATCGAGCACAGCACGGGCAACTGGCGCCGCAGCAGCTGAACCACTGCCGGCATTCTCCACGATTACGGAAATCGCGATCTGCGGATCTTCAATCGGGGCAAAGGCAATAAACAGCGCGTGATGACGCAGCCGTTCCTCGACTTCTTCCTCGTCGTACTCTTCTTCCTGGCCGATTGAGAAAACCTGGGCCGTGCCGGTCTTACCGGCGAGACGGTATTGTAAATCGCGCGCAATACCCCGCGCTGTTCCCTGTTCGCCGTGTACAACCGCTGTCATCCCGTCGATCACGGTATCCCAGTGCACCGGGTCGATATCGCCGAGGCCCGGCAGTCGTTGCGGCAGTCGCGTCTTTATCTCGCCGGTGACCGGGTCCCGTACCGCGCGTACCAGTTGCGGCTTGAAGCGCTCGCCCCGCGCTGCCAATGTGGCTGTTGCATGCGCCAGTTGCAGCGGAGTACTAAGAGTAAAACCCTGGCCGATACCGGTGATCAGGGTTTCTCCCGGGAACCAGACCCGCTCGGCCGGTTCACTGAATGCGCGGCGTTTCCAGTCGCGCGAAGGCATCAGGCCGCGCTTTTCACCACTGATATCGATACCGGTAGCTTCGCCAAAACCAAAGCGTGTCATGAACTCGTGCATACGATCGATACCGAGTTGCGCCGCCAGTTCATAAAAGTAAACGTCGCAGGATTGCTCTATTGACGACACCATGTCGACGGTGCCATGACCTTCTTTTTTCCAGTCACGATAACGGTGGTCATCGCCGGGTAGCATGTAATGACCGGGGCAGATCTGTTCTTCGCTGATTGTGCGGGCGTTGTAATGCAGCGCAGCCAGGGCCAGCATCGGCTTGACCGTGGATCCAGGCGGATAGTGTCCACGTAAGGCACGATTGAACAACGGGTTGTCGCGGTTCCCCGCAAGTTCTGCAAATTGCTGCTGCGTTAGTCCTTCGCCGAACTGGTTTGGATCGTAGCCGGGTGTGCTGACCAGCGCCAGAACACTGCCATCTCGAGGATCAATGGCGACAACCGCACCGCGACGATCACCCAGCGCCTGTTCTGCCGCGCGTTGCAGTCGCACGTCGAGTGTCAGGTAAAGATCCTTGCCTGGCAGCGGCGCCTCGCGGGCGATGCGCTGCAACGAACGGCCCTGCGCATTGACCATGATTTGCTGGTGCCCGGGCCGACCCAGCAACGCATTCTCCAGTGCCTGCTCTATGCCGATCTTGCCGATATGGGTAACACCGGCGTAATCGGCCTCATCAATGCGTTGTACATCGGCCTGGTCCAGTGCGCTGACATAACCGATTGCATGAACCGCCATCGGTCCGGCCGGATAGTGACGAGCCAGTCGCGCCCGTATATCGATACCCGGGTAGTGTGGCCGCAGCACGGCGAAACGGGCAACTTCCTCGTCCGACAGCCGGTAACGTAACGGCACACCCTCGAATGCTCGTCGCCGGCGAATCTGGTTGTTGATGCGATCGAGGTCGTCGTTGCGAATCAGCCGCAGTGATAGCAGCGAAGTCAGTGCGCCGCTGGTGTCACCCACCTGCTCGGGCACGAGTTCCAGCTGGTATGCCGGTACGTTTTCAGCCAGCACAATGCCATTGCGATCGTAGATCAGTCCGCGTGTCGGTGGCACAGGTTCGATCCGTACGCGGTTGCCTTGCGAGAGGTCGCGGAAATGTTCGTAGTTGACGACCTGCAGCACAAACAGCCGCGCCACCAGTACGCCAACGGACAACAAAACCAATATAGCCGCGGCAATCAGACGTGTATTGAACACGCGTTGTTCCTGCCAGTGATCGCGCAGTGTGACCGAGCCTATACGCATCAGACGCGATTGGCCTGGGGCAGGGGCCGGTGCAGTTTCTGCATTACGATAGTGACAACTGGCCAGAAGGCGGCGCTACTCAGTACCGGGAGCCAGCGACGCCAGTCACTGGCAGGTTGCCCGCTCACACCGTCGACCCAGTAGAGCATGAACTCGTAGAGAGCGATCAGCATCAGCACAGTCGCAATTTGCTGACTCATCGGGAATACCCGGATGCGCAGGTTGAAGCGTTGCGTCACAAAGCCGATCAACACCAGTGCCAGTGCATGTTGTCCAAGCAGTGCGCCATGCAATGTATCGAGAAACAGGCCACCCAGGAAAGCGGTCAGCAAGCCGACCCGTCGTGGCTCGTGCAACAGCCAGTAGACAATGATCAGCGCCAGCCATGAGGGGCGCAAAGCCGCCAGCCACCACGGTAATGGAACGATTGCCAGTACCAGGCCGATCACAATGCTCGCTGCGACCCGCGGCCATAACCTGTCCGTTGCAACCGTCACGGCTGGGCTTCCGGTTCTTCGTCGTTGTCGGTTGCACCGACCTGAACAGCGCTGGCCGCACTCGACCAGACCAGCATGACCTGGCGATTACGATTGAGTGCCGCTGCCGGACGTGCTTCGACGGTGGCAAACGGATTGCCGGGATCGCGGTCAATGTTGGTAACAACGGCGACCGGATAGCCGGCCGGGAAACTGCCACCGAGTCCTGATGTGATCAGCAGATCTCCAGGTTCAATGTCGGCATTGTTTGGTAAAAACGGCAGGTTGAGCTTGCCGTGATCGCCGGTACCGACTGCGATCGTTCGCAAGCCGTTGCGATTGACTTCTACCGGGACCGCATGACTGGCATCGCTGATCAGCATGGCTTCTGAGCTGATCGGGTTGGTGTGGGTCACCTGGCCAACGACGCCATCGGCATCGAGCAGGGGCTGCCCCTGGTAAGCACCGTGTGCCGTGCCTTTGTTAATGACGATGCGATGTCGGCGCGGCGCGAGATCGACAGACATGATCTCGCTGACCAGTACCCGGTCGGATACCTGCGTCGATGAATCCATCAGTTCGCGTAGTCGTTCATTCTCGCGTTGCAAGGCATCGAAGCGTTGCAATCGTGCCTGGGTCTCAAGGTGCTGTTCACGCAGCCGATCATTCTCGGCCAGCAGACGTCGTCGTTCGCTCAGGGACTCACCGGCCCAGTCAGTAACAGTGAAGGGCAGGTCGACCGCGACGCGCAACGGATGCAGTGCCAGCGACAGTGCATTGCGGACGGTGTCCAGATGACCGGCGCGATAATCGAAGACCATCAATACGATAGACAGCAACACCAGGCCAAAGCAGCGCACGGCCGGTGAGGGGCCAGTCAGAAATAGCGGTTTTGACTCAGGTTTTCCCAGGTCCATCACGGCAGGCTGTTACCAAGACCGCAGCGGTTGCTACCGGTTCTCCTTATATTACATTGGTAGCCGGGAAACGAATGAGTTCCGTCGCACAAAACGCTCAATCGAGTGCGAACATGGCGGCGCCATGCTCGTCCATCAGTTCGAGCACCCGGCCGCCACCGCGGGCCACGCAGGTAAGCGGGTCATCGGCCACCACGACCGGTAATCCCGTCTCTTCCATGAGCAGTTTGTCGAGGTCCTTGAGCAGGGCACCACCTCCGGTCAGTACGATACCGCGTTCGGCGACATCGGCACCGAGTTCGGGCGGTGTCTGTTCAAGCGCACCTTTGACCGCACCGACTATTCCCTGCAGCGGCTCCTGCAGTGCTTCCAGTATTTCATTGCTGTTTAGCGTGAAGCTGCGGGGAACACCTTCGGACAGGTTGCGACCTTTGACTGAGATCTCGCGCACTTCCTCACCCGGGTAGGCCGAGCCAATTTCGTGCTTGATACGTTCGGCCGTCGCTTCACCAATCAGGATGCCGTAGTTGCGTCGGACGTAATTGATGATTGCCTCATCGAAACGATCGCCACCAACGCGAACTGACGCAGCGTAGACAATGCCGTTGAGTGAAATGACAGCCACTTCAGAAGTACCGCCACCTATATCCAGCACCATCGAACCACGCGCCTCGTGTACCGGCATGCCGGCGCCGATGGCAGCTGCCATCGGTTCCTGGATCAGATAGACCTTGCGCGCGCCCGCACTCTCCGCCGATTCCCGAATAGCACGGCGTTCGACCTCGGTGGCACCGTACGGTACGCAGACCAGCACACGCGGGCTGGGGCGGAAATACCGACTGCCATGCGCACGCTTGATGAAGTACTGCAACATCTTCTCGGTGACGACAAAGTCGGCGATCACACCGTCTTTGAGGGGACGGATTGCCGTGATGTTCCCGGGTGTGCGGCCAAGCATGTTCTTGGCCTCGGCGCCGACCGCCTGGATGGACTTGCTGCCACGACCCGATTCTTCGCGGATAGCCACGACCGACGGTTCGTTGAGGACGATACCGCGGCCACGCACATAGATCAGCGTATTGGCTGTACCCAGGTCGATGGACAGGTCGTTAGAAAAATAACCTTTGAGATTTTTCAGCATCTGGGTTCCGTGCCGCGGTGAGGGGTTAAAAAAGCGCCTTAATCTAGCAACGGGGGCGACAATGGGCAAGACGCATTGTATGATAGCGCGCCTGCCGAAAAACCCCTTTTTTCAGGTATCTATTCCGTGTCACTGACAGCCAAAGACGTAGTCGATGTAGCACGGCTCGCACGTCTGGACATCGATGCTACCGCCAGCGAAGCACTTGTTGGCGAATTGTCGCGAATCGTCGACTTCGTCGACCAGTTGCAAAGTGTCGCCACCGATGACATCGAGCCGATGGCCCATCCGCTGCAAATGCAACAGCGCCTGCGCGCTGACGAGGTCACCGAAAAAGACTCGCGCGCGCATTACCAGGAGAATGCACCGGCGGTCGAGGACGGTATGTACCTCGTTCCGCGGGTCATCGACTGATCAGCATGACCAGGCGGACTGTAGCCGGATTGAGCGCCGCGCTGGCTGCCGGCGATCTCAGCAGTGAGGAACTGGTGCGCGAGGCCCTGGCCCGCGCCGATGCTGCCGCTGAGCTAAACGCCTTCATTACTATCGAGCCGGAACGGGCGTTGGCGCAGGCCCGCGCCGCCGATCGTCGCCGCCACCGGGGCGATGCCGGACCGTTGGACGGCATCCCGATTGCACACAAAGATATCTTTTGTACCAATGGCTTACGTACCACCTGCGCCTCGCGCATGCTGGCCGATTTCGTTCCGCCTTACGACGCCGCAGTAGTCGAGCGCCTGGCCGCAGCCGGGATGATCAC
>JABDKV010000009.1 GCA_013002045.1 Gammaproteobacteria bacterium | reverse complement strand
AAGCGTTGGTTCAGCGTTAGAAAGAAAGAGGTCGGGACTGAAGTCCCTCCTACGGCGGCTGCGCCGCCATCGCGGCTGAAGCCGCTCCTACGGGGACTGGCGCGCGCAGCGCGCGTAGGAGGGGCTTTAGCCCCGATTCTTTGTTACGAAAGCGTTGGTTCAGCGTTAGAAAGAAAGAGGTCGGGACTGAAGTCCCTCCTACGGCGGCTGCGCCGCCATCGCGGCTGAAGCCGCTCCTACGGGGAGGGACCGGATCGGTGCGCGATCCATCGCGGCTGAAGCCGCTCCTACGGGGATTCGAATCGGGGTTAGCTGGCTAGTTCGCGGGATAGCCAGGCGCGCGCTTTTCGCCAGTCCATGCGGACGGTGCGATCGGTCAGTCCCAGAACGTCGGCGATCTCTGTTTCCTTGAGACCAAGATAGAATTTGAATTCGACGACCTGAGCGAGCCGCGGGCGCAAGTCACGCAACCGCTCCAGGGAGTCGTCGATTTCGAGCAGTGTCACGCCGCTGGTCTGGGCGCCAAGCTCCTCGATATCGATGGCTGCGCGTTTTGCCTCGCCACCGCGTTTCTGCGCCTCGCCAGCGCGGTAATAGTCGATCAGGATGTGCCGCATTGCGCTGACACACATCGCCAGATAATGCCGTCGGTTATCAATGCTCAGGTTTCTAAGATCAGACAAACGCAGGTAGGTCTCGTTGACCAGCGCCGTCGGTGTCAGAGTCGCCGATGGCAGGCGCGCCAGCTGTCGCCGCGCGCACTGCTTGAGGTCGTCATACAGTCGCGTGTATAGCTGGCTATGCGCGTCCTGATCGCCGTCGCGTGCCAGGTCTAGCAGTTGTGTCAGGTCGCCCGAAGTTTCCAGAAAATCACCATGCAGAGTAGGTCGGCGCATCCTCGTGTGATGCGATAAGCGCACGCCACGATTGTTCTTGTTCGGGCTGCTCCCAGTCACGGTACAACGAAGCGAGCCACATGGCGATTTCTCGCTTGACCCGCTTTTGTGTTTGCGAATCGTTCCGCACCTGCTCGAAAGCCTGCAACAGCGTCTCCTCGGCTTCGGCAAATCTGCCCTGCCCGGATAACGTTGCCCCAAGCAACGCCTGCGCCCTCGCCTGCAACCATAGTGCTTCGGAATCGGAGGCTTTGAACAACTGGTGTGCGTCGCGCGCGAGAGACTCGGCCTCATCTGCCCGTCCCTGCTGCACCAGGAAACGCGCGAGGTCGAACATGCTGTATGCGACCAGCAGTTCGCCTTCAACGCCGGCGTCCTGACGACGCTGCAGATGCCGTCGCAGGAAGGCTTCGGCCCGTGCAGTTTCCCCCGACGCGGCGTACAAACTGGTCAGCCGCCTCGGTATCACCAGGATACGAAGACCGTCGGGCAATGTGGCTGCTTCTTCGTACAAGTCGATCGTCTCAGCAGGCCGACCCAGCATCAGTAACGCATCGCCCATGGTTAGCAGCGGGCTCGGGTGTTGGCGACGACTCTCGCTGACCGCGCGAGACGCCATTGCCAATGCCAGTTCGGGGTCACGCAAATGCTCGGGCTCGACTGACAGCAACAGGTCGGCCATATCGCTAAGTTGCACCGGGTCGACACCCGGGTCTTCTGCGTAAGAACGAGCGATGCCGGCCAGCCGCGCCATCACCGCAGCCCGTTCATCGCTCTTGCCGCGACGCGACAGCAGCGATGCGTAGTTCTTGAGTACCCGAATGGTATCGGGATGGCGTTCGCCATAGAGGTCGATATGACCCTCCAGGGCGCGCAGATAAAGCGATTCGGCTTCGATCAGGCGATCACTGGTCGCCAGCAACACCGCCAGCCGGCCTTCGAGTATTGGCACCACCGGATGTTCGCCGCCGAGGCGTTCCTCGAACTGCCGCAATGCGTCGCGAAACAGTTGTTCGGCTTCGGTGTAACGCCGCGCGCGCCACAACACACGACCGAGGGTTACGACACTATCGAGTAGCTGCGGATGACCCTCTCCGTAAACGGCCTGGGCAGTAGCGTGCGCTTCGCCCGCCGCGGCCAGAGCCTCATCAGTGCGATAGAGTCGCAAGGCAATGTCAGCAAAGGCCACCAGGCTCGCAATCGTGTCTGGATGACCGCTGCCCAGCCGATCGCGTTGCAACGGCAGCAATTCGACCAGCGCATCGTGAGCCTGCCGGTTACGCCGCAGCTGGGTGTACTGGTGTACCAGGGCGGCAAGCGCAGTCAATCGTAACGGCGCGAGCTCATCGTCAGACCCGAGTTGCGTCAGTGCCGCCTGCAGGTTTTGCTCCGCGGCGGCCCAGTCTGCGTTCGCTGTCTGTACCCGCCCCAATAACACCTGGCTGGCTATTGTCGCCAGGTCAGTCTTGCCATGCGTAGCCTGTTGAGCCTCGTATACCTTCGTAGCTAATCCCAATGCCGTCTTCGGTTCTCCCCCTACCAGGGCAATCTCTGCCGCCTCCGCAACTGTCTTCAGGTATTCCGGGTCGGTGTCAGCAGCTTGTGATCCGAAGGCGGCGAGCGCGGCCTCAGCCTGCGTTTTTGCCGCTTCCAGGTTACCCAGTTGGCGGTAAGTCCGGGCCAGGGTGCGGTATACGACGGCCTGCAACTGCGGTTCGTTTTCAAGACGGGCGGCAGCGGTGGTGGCACTGGCGAGCATGTCGTCGACGTCCACCTGCCGCCCCTGCGCACGTGCGGGTGTTGCGGCCCCAAGCACCTCGTCCGCCAGAAAACGGTTTAACGAGTTGGTCCGGGCTTCGGCCGACATGGCGCGATCGCGCTCCTGCAGTGCCTCGCTGTGTTTGCTGAACAACGCAAGCGCAAACCCGGCCACTACGACGAGAAAAATAGCTGCTGTTGCCACTCCGATCCGGTTTCGCCTGACAAACTTTCTTGTCAGATAGCCCAGGCTCGGGGCATGTGCACGTATCGGCAAGCCACGCTGCCAGCGACGGATATCGGCGACGAGCGCGCCACAACTGCTGTAACGCTCAGCTGGCTCCTTAGCCAGCGCCTTGGCTACCACCAGGTCAAGATCACCACGCAGGCGTGGCGCCCACGAGGCGATCCCCGCATCGCCAGCCCGTGTGGCCACGGTCGAAGGCTTCTGTGGTTGCTCGTTGAGTACGACACGCAATTGCTCTGCCGGACTGGTCGTCGGCATTGCCAGGGCCTTGCTGCCAGTCAGCAACTCATACAGAACGAGCCCCAACGCATAGACGTCGGTCGCTGTTGTAATCACGCCACCGGTCAGCTGCTCGGGTGCCGCGTACTGTGGCGTGAGCATGGCCAGTCCGGTACGCGTCGCATCTCCATCAAGAGAAGAGTCGAGCAGCTTCGCAATACCGAAGTCGAGCAGCTTCACATGACCGTCGCGGTCAACGAGGATGTTTGATGGTTTGATATCCCGATGGACGATCAGACGCTGGTGAGCGTGGGCGACAGCATCACAAACATCAGCGAACAATCGGAGTCTGCCGTCGAGACCGGGGCGCTGGCGCTCACAATACTCAAGGATAGAATCCCCATCGACGTACTCCATGACCAGGTAGGGTCGCTGCCCAGCCGCCAGACCGCTGTCGAATATCCGGGCAATGTTCGGATGCGACAAACTGCCCAACACCCGCTGTTCAATGGCGAACCGCCGGGCACTCTCTTCACCGGCCGTGCTGAAGGCACGCATGAGCTTGAGCGCGACATCCTGTTCGAACTCGGCATCGGTGCGACGCGCGCGATAGACACGACTCATGCCACCGGCGCCGATTTCTTCAATCAGTTGATAGCGCCCAACGACAGTGCCAGCACCCATCTCGTCGAGTGGCTCTACCGCCAGCCTGGCTGCGCCGCCGGTAGCAATTTGGCTCTCCCGGTCGTGGTCAATCAGGCTCAGCACTTCAGAACGCAACGCAGCATCGCCCGCGCATAACGCATGCAGCAACGCCGTCCGTTCGCCCGGCGGGATATCAGCCACCTGCTCAAACAGCTTCTCTATGCGCTCGAATCGCTGTGCAGCCGAATCGTTTGTCATCGTATCTCAATTGTAAACCAGCACCGTGAAGGCGCCTGATCTTTCCTCGTACATTGGTTCGGGCTTATGTCCAATCCGGTAAACGCGATTTCCTGTTTTGCAGGGGGATTTCGTCTTTAGTAGTAGATCCAGCAATAAGGTCGCCGTTGCTGCAGTGCGGACGCCCGCGAGCTACGGGGCTGACAGCGGAAACAGCGAATAATCATCACAGGAAGGGATGCAAGAAAATGAAGTCACCAATGACTGGCGCGCTCGGCGCGCTGACATTATTACTCCTGGCTACACCAGCCCAGTCACAGGAAATCTTCGCCAGCGGTGAAGTATTCCGGGATCTCGTCGTCAGCTACCCCTACGTCCTGTGGATGCAGGAAGCCGCGACCTGCCCCGGGGGTGAGCTTGCCCCGCCATGCCGTATCCGCGGCCGGACCGAGGGTGGTTTTTTTCCATCGACCCTCTATGAAGCGTCTGTCGTAAACAACAGCATCGACTCATTCAACTTCGAGCTGCAGGCTTCCAGCGGGCTCATCTATTTTCTCGGTAACAACAACGTTCTGAGACGCCCAATGTTTTCTGCGCCTTCTGACAGCGTAACCGTTGTTGCAAGCAAAGCCAGCACCGCATCCGGCGAAATCGCACTGACTGACACGCATGTCTGGTGGTCCGAGAATGAAATCCTGTACCGCGCCCCCATTGATGGCGGTGCGCGCCAGCAGATGTACGACGCGCCATTCGGCACCATCCGCGAACTCAGAGCCGATGCGCAGGGCGGCATCTGGTTCATTGCCGACGCATTTTTGTCTCCCGACACCCTCACCCGATACACCTCATCGGGCGGTGCCGTGTTCGGACCAGCCTTCACTAATGCCTATGCGCTGGACAGCACGCATGTTTATATAGCCGTCGGCGATGGCAGCAGCGAAAGGCGGTTGCGTCGCGCCAGTCTGGGTAATCTTCCCGGACATGCCAGTGGCGCTGTGTTGCACCTGGCCGGGGACTCCAGCGACCCCGAAGTCACGACCATGGCGATAGCGGCGGATGACTACCTCTACTACTTCAAAGACGTTGCTGTGGCTTCTCAGGAGGTCATTTACCGTCTCAACAAGTTTCAGTGGGCCAGTGGCACACCGGAGGGAGTTACGCTCCAGGTCGGCAGCGTCAGCGATATGAATGTCAGCGACAACTACCTGTACTGGCGCCAGGGCATCAGTAATGTGACGCGGCTTGAGCTCTCAGGGATTGTGCCTGTACAGGCTGATGCGTCGTTAACTGGCATGGAAGTGACTCAGGGCGTGCAAACGTTGAACAACACGGTGAGCCTGGTCGAAAACAAGCCCACCGTTGTCAGGGTGTATCCCCAGGTTGCCGGCATCAGCGGCGTAACCAGTGTAAATGTGACGGTGCAGCTGACCGGCACCCGGGATGGTGTGGCACTAACTTTCCCCCCGCCGCCACAGTCCAGGCGGCTGCAGAACATGATCGCCGATCGTCGGGATACTGCGACGTCATTTGATTTCATACTCCCTTATAACTGGCGATCGGGAACCATTGATTTAACGGCGACCATTAGTATCTCCGGCATCGCCGATACCAATCTCAGCAACAACACGGTTAGCGAGAGTGGCCTGGTTTTCGAACCCAAGGCACCGATTTGCGTGAAGTACTTACCCGTGCTGAATACCGACAGCCTCGTCTACCGCGTCCGTAATCTCGCAACCGGAGAGTACAACCCGCACTGGCTCGCGACCTATGACCGGACACTATCGGTATGGCCCTCACCTACCATTCGGTTTTATACGCAAACCACTTCCTTGCGCAAGCCGCAGTTCCTCGGTCCTGCGCAACCGTTTAACCTCAATAACGATGCCGATGTTGATCATGTACTGGCGGCGTTATGGGAACACAATGTCTGGGATGACGCACCCGGATGGTGCTCGGCTGACAATGCCCGCACTCATTATTACGCAATGGTCCCGGACGGGATGGTGAATGCATCTGTGCTTGGCAAAGCGCGACTCGGCGAACCCTTGTTGATGGTGCGCCAGGTTTCCGGCGGTCAGGCCACGTTCGAAGATCCCTGGGCCGGTACGATCTCCGCTCACGAGCTACGCCATACGTACAACGACCTTTTTGGCACCAACGAAAACTATCAGCACGTGATGTGCGATTTGCCGGCCGGTGCCGACTTCAACTCTTTCTATCCCTACGATCCCAATTCCATTGGCATGAGCGGGGGTGTGCTTAATGGTGCCGCTGGATGGGGTTATGACACTATCACCAATACAGTAATCCCGCCCGACCTCGCCTGGGACAACGGCAACCTCGCTGCAGACTACATGTCGTACTGCGAGCCGGGCTGGACATCGGACTACAGCTGGAACCTGATGGTGGACAAGTTCCCCGATCGTGCCGGCGGTAAGAACCTCGAGAAGGTCAATCGAGCCACCGATGTCATCATGGTATCGGGGCGGATTTTCGCCGACGAAAGTGGTGGCGAATTCTTCTCCGTGTTTTATGTGCCGCCTGGCCTCGATGTTGAGTCTACGGCCTCGGCTGGTACCGGCGACACGGGAACAGTTGGTAGCTATACATTCGATTTACTTAACTCTTCAGGCACAGTTCTCAAATCGCATCCGATCTTCCCGATTATCGCCAGCGACCAGGAAGTTAATGCAGACGCTTTCCACTTCCACGCAACTGTCTCCTATGTTCCGGGGACAACGTCTTTCCGTATCCGGAAAGACGAAAGCCTGGATATCGCAACAGCAACGGTTTCGCCGGGCGCACCGACCGTCGTTATCGACAGTCCCACCAGTGGCTCTCTGCTGGCGCCACTAACCCTAGCCTGGACCGGCAGCGATACCGATGGGGACACGCTCAACTATACCGTTCAATACAGTCCCGACGGTGGTACCAGCTGGTCAGCAATCGTCACAAACTACGAGGACTCATCGCTGGTTATCGAAGACGGCAGCACTTTGCCGCAGAGTGACAATGCATACCTGCGTGTAATTGCCAGCGACGGCTTCAATCTAGGCTTTGCCACTGCCGGACCGTTTGTCTCGCCCAACCACCCGCCTGCCCCGGCAATTGTCTCGCCGTCCGGCGGTACGGGCGTATCGGTGGCTAACGTCGTTAACTTCGAGGGTCACGGTTTCGATTTTGACGAAGGGCCGTTGCCTGATTCCGCACTGAATTGGACTGTGCAGTCGGCCGACGGCGTTTTCGATATCGCTATCATTGGCCGCGGTGGCGCGTTATCCCGATTGGCCCCTGGCACCTACACCGCAACGCTGAACGCCGAGGACAGCGGAGGCCTGACTGGCAACACGACAACCACGTTTAATGTAGCAACCAAGTCAGTACCCCAGGGCAGCGCACCGACGCTGGACGGCCATTGCATCGACACCGGCTACAACACAGACAGCGAACCCCTGATGCTCGAATACCCCAACGATGCCCCCAGCCTCGCCCGGTTTGTTCGCTCTGGCAACTTCCTGTACGTATGTTTCAGTGGCATGCCGACATTGTCGTCACCCATCTTCGAAAACCTTCACCTTGCTTTTGATGCAGACGACAGCGGCGGAACAGCTCCACTGTCGGGCGATTTGCTGATACGCCTCAACCGCGGTGGGAAACTCGACGTCTTTGAGGGTGATGCGGGCGCTTTCGATCTGGATCCGGACGCGGCGGGTATTCAGGCTTTACCGGCTGATGACGGGATTGGCACCTGGAGCGCCGAGTTCAGGATCGATCTCAGCCGGCTGGGTGGCTGGAATCATCTTGCCGCTGTCGGCGCGCTGCATACTGGCAGCACACAATCAGACTGGCCTCGTGATCTTTTCCTCAGCTCACCAGAGACTTTTGGTCAGATCGCTTTTGGTGCGCAGTCACAAAGTATCTCGTTCCCGCAGCCTCCCACGATTACGGTTGGCGACACACCGATTGCTGCGAATGCCGTCGCATCGTCCGGGCTGCCGGTCACATTGACCAGCCTGACGCCGGGTGTCTGCGAGATCGTTTCGAACCAATACATTACTGGCACGTCCGGTGGGCTGTGCTCGATTGAGGCGGCCCAATACGGCAGCCCGGCGTACCTGCCGGCCACGCCGGTGGTTCGCTCATTCGATGTCGTCGGTGTTGAGGCCAACGCCGGTGAGCCCAACAACACCTTTGCGTCGGCTACACCAAT
>JABDKV010000328.1 GCA_013002045.1 Gammaproteobacteria bacterium | reverse complement strand
CCGGTGGCCTCCAATGACACGGCCACGGGTCGGGCGCGCAACAGGCGCGTGGAGCTGGCTATCAGCGGCATCTGGCCGAATCAGGACAGCGGTTCGCTGTCGCGGCAACGTGCGCAACGGGTTTACGAGATCCTGCGCGATCTGCTCGGGGAGGAGTTCATGCGCGACGTCGATGTAACCACGCGTCCGACGCCACCTGGCGAGCGTGGCGCCGCGGTCAAACGCTGGTGGCATCCCGTCGCCGCGACGCTGCTCGGGCTGCTGGTAAACGACGCCCACGCACAACAGCAATGCACGCTGGACAGTTGTCGCACCGACGACGGCTATGTGATCGAAGTCGTCGACAGCGATGGCATGCCATCGCCGAACGACACACGCAAGGCCCTGGCAAATGATCGTCGCGCCGATATTGGTGGTCGTTTCATGGTGCCGGTGATCGGCGGCGGTCGCCTGTGGGTTACCGAGGACCCGACCGCAGGTGCCCCCCGGCTGGCTGTCTATGCACCTGAAGTCGGTGCGGCGGCTGCAGACCGGCTGCACGAGCCGGTCGCGTTCTACGTTTATTCGAACTACCCCGATTTCATCAGTCGCGGCCAGGTCGAGGTCTATCATGGTGACGACATCGATCTGATCGAACCTGTGGCAACGATCGGCTTCGAGCCGGCGGTGATGACGCGGGTCGACTGGGACGGCACTGGTGTCAGCCGCAGGTTGCAAGCCGGTGACGAACTTTACTACCGGGTCCGTGTGTTCGATGACAAGGGCCGCTACGATGAAACCCATCTCAATCACCTGACCCTGTTGACCGTCGAGGACTACGCCGAGGTGGTCGCTGCGCAACCAGAGAAAGTCGGTCGCCAGGCGGCGGTGCCGGTATCCGCATCGCGTGGGCCACTCGATGGCGCAGTGCTGACGCTGGAGCCACCCGCCGACTCGATGGATCGCGAGCGCCAGCAATATGAGCTGACACCGCATTTCGACACGCGCAAGGCGGTGCTGAAGCCAGCCGATCGCGCTGCACTCGATCGCATAATCGAGCAGTGGCGCGGACGTGCGGACGATATCCGCATCCACGTCGTCGGGCATACTGACAGTCGTCGTATCGCGCCAGAAAACCGGCATGAATATGCGAACAACCAGGTGTTGTCCGAAGCGCGGGCGCGCAGCGTGGTCGAGTACCTCGGACGCGGTCTGGACCTGAGTAACTCGAATATCGTCAGCGAGGGTCGCGCGGCGCGCGAACCCGTCGCGAGCAATGCCACCGCCGCGGGCCGGGCCCGTAACCGCCGCGTTGAAGTCAGCATCTCCGGTTTGCTGGGCGCGTCAGGACAAACGGGAACTGCCACCGCGACCCTGATCGATCCGCTCGATAACACCATCATTGGTGTCGGCGAGACCCTCGAGGAAGCGGCCAATCTCATGGATGCCCGGCGTGGCCTGACGCTGCCAGGCAGCAAGCGTTATCCCCTGGCTGAATTGCTGCAACCGTCGAGTTACCTGCTCGGTTGTGTTTATGGCCAGGACCAGTTGCGTGTGCAACGTATCCCGGTCAACGGCAGTCGCGTACGCATCCACGGCGATGGTGTCACTGGCGCCGGTTTGCGTATCAATGGCCAGGCTGTTCCGATCGACGACAGCGGCAAATACGCGGTCGAATACCTGGTTCCCACCGGCAAGCATGCTTACGACGTCGAAGTTATCGACAACGACGGCTTTGCCCGGCAACGCGAGAACATACCGGTAGAAGTCACCGGCCACGAGATCTTTGTGGTCGCGCTGGCCGATCTGACCCTGTCCGATAACAGTGTCTCGGGCAACATCGAGCCGTTGTCCGCCGATGACCGTTACGACGAAGACTTCCTGGTCGAAGGGCGTTTGGCCTTCTACCTCAAGGGCAAGATTCGCGGCAAGTACCTGGTGACGGCGCAGCTCGACAGCCAGGAAGAAGAAATCGGCGATTTGTTCAGCAATCTCGGTGAGAAAGATCCGCGCAGCGTGTTGCGCCGCCTCGACCCGGATCGTTACTACCCGGTCTATGGTGACGACTCGACCACGACCCTAGATACCAACACGCAGGGACGTTTTTACCTGCGCGCTGACTGGGATCGTTCCAGCGCGATGTGGGGCAACTTCCATACCGGTATCACCGGCAACGAGTTTGCCCAGTACAACCGCAGTCTGTACGGCGCACGTTACCAGCACGAATCGCTAAATGTGACTGGCAAGGGCCTGCCGCGTAATGAGGCAACATTGTTCGTCTCTGAAGCACAGACGGCCTTCGGCCACTCCGAGTTCCTCGGCACCGGTGGCAGCCTGTACTACCTGCGCCACCAGGACATACTGCCCGGCTCGGAGAAAGCCTGGGTCGAGATTCGCGACCGTGATACCAACCGCGTTCGTGAAATCATGACTTTGGTGCGCGGGATCGATTACGAAGTCGACGAGATCCAGGGTCGGCTGATCCTGGCGCAACCGCTGACCCAGGTCACGCGCCTGCAGTCACCCGGCCTGATCAAGGACTCGGCGCTGGACGGCAACGACATGATCCTGCTGGTCGATTACGAGTACATTCCGCTCGGCTTCTCGGCCGACAAGGTTATCGCCGGTGGTCGCGGGCAACACTGGGTCACTGACGACCTTGCTGTCGGTGTGACCTATGTCGAAGAGAATCGCGGTGGCGACGATTACAACCTGTTTGGCGGCGACATTATTTACCAGCCGGGGCAGGGCACATTCATCAAGCTGGAGTATGCCGCTACTGAAGCGACCCAGGCCGATCGTTATTTCTCCGTCGATGGCGGACTGACGTTCAACAACATCACCGGGCCGGTATACGCACCAGGGGTGTTTGCTCCTGCAACGGCCGACCGGGTCGGCTATGCCTGGGGTGTCGAGGCGCGTCTCAACAGTCGCGAGTTGCTCGGTACCGAGCGTGAGTGGGTCGGTAGCGTTTATTACCGCGAAAACGATGAAGGGTTCTCGGTGGCGCGCCGCGATCTTGGTATCGATACCGTCGAGTATGGTCTCGAACTGACGGGTTCGTTATCCGACCGCACCGACATTGCGTTGCGCACCAGTAATGTCGAGCGCGATACTGTCATTGGCAGCGACGAGCAGCAACGATTGAGCCTGCAGGTCGATTACCAGTTGACCCCACGGATCGGACTGGCCGCCGAAGTACGTTCAGTCGATGAGATCTTTGCCGGAGCCGAGTCGACCGGCCTGATCGGTGCGCTTCGCTACAGCTACCAGCTGGCGCCGACACTGGAAGTCTATGCGATCGGCCAGTTCACGCTCGACAATGACGATGGTCGCTACGACAACAATGACATGGGCACGGTCGGTGTCGCGATGCAGGTTGCTGATCGCACCAGCCTGCAGGCGGAGTACAGCAGCGGTCATCGTGGTGACGGTGCGTTGCTGACACTCGATCACCAGCTCAATGACAAGCACAACGTCTACGGTACCTTTACCCAGTCAGTCGATCGTACAGATCTGCGCACACCGGGGACGCAACTGGCCTTCGGACATCGCTCGCAGATCACCGACCAGGCCGAGTTGTATAACGAGCGACAGTTCGTCGAAGACCGCGGCTTTGCCGGGGTCTCCCACGTGTTCGGTCTCGATTTCGAGCCGATGCCGGGTATCGCCACAGGTTTGTCGGTGCAACAGGGTGAATTGCAGAGCGACCAGGGCACCATCGAACGTGATGCGGTAAGCGGCACACTGGAAGTGCGCGGTGAGCGACTGAACTATCGCGGCAAAGTCGAGTATCGCGATGAAAGCGGCATCTCCGAGATCGAGCAAACCTTGACAACCAATCGTCTCGATCTGCGGCTGAGTGACAACTGGCGGGTGCTGGCACGGCTCAATCACGCCGTAACCGAAGATCGTACGCTGACTGATCGTGACGACAACGCGGTGTTTACCGAGGCCGGCATCGGCGTGGCGCTGCGCCCTGTCGATGGTGGCAAGCTGAACATGCTGGCCAAGTACACGTACCTGTACGACCTGCCGGCACCGTTCCAGGACAGTTTCGGCACTGACCAGCGTTCGCATGTGTTCTCGCTCGAAGGTGTTTATCGACTGACGCCACGCTGGGATCTCGGTGGCAAACTGGCGCAGCGCAGCGGCGAGCTGCGTATCGATCGCGATTACGGCGAGTGGTTCGACAGCACCACCAACTTCTTAGCCATCAATGGTCGCTTCCACGTGATCCGGCGCTGGGACGCGCTGCTCGAGTACCGTCGTATCGAGAGCGATGAAGCCGACGCCACGCGTAGTGGCTTCCTGATCTCGCTCGATCGCCATATCAACGATCACCTGCGACTCGGCCTTGGTTACAACTTTACCGATTTCTCCGATGACCTGACCGACTTCGATTACGATCACAAGGGCTGGTTCATTAACGCGATCGGCAAGTACTGACCGGGTATGAGCGCAGCATTGCAGCGACTGTGCGATGGTGCACGGTCGCTCGATCTCGACCTCGCAACCGATGCCGCACAGCGTATGCTCGACTATCTTGCGCTACTGCGAAAATGGAATCGCGCCTACAACCTGACAGCGGTCACCAACACTGATGCGCAGGTGGCTGCACACCTGCTGGACAGTTTGTCTATCGCGCCATTCATCAATGGCGACAGCGTCGCCGATGTCGGTAGCGGTGCCGGTCTTCCAGGTATTCCGCTGGCACTGGCACAGCCGCAAAAACGTTTTACGCTGATCGATTCTCGCGCCAAGCGAACCCGCTTTTTGCGCGAGGCTGTACGGGTGCTGGCACTGGAAAATGTGACAATCGTGCAGGATCGTGTCGAGGACTACCGTCCCCCGGAGCGCTTTGCTACCGTGGTCGCGCGTGCCTTTGCAGCACTGCCAAAGATGCTCGATCTGAGCGGGCACCTGCTGGCAGAGGGTGGCGAGATCGTCGCGATGAAGGGGCGCGACCCCTCGGCCGAGGTCGATGCAATACCCGCGCAATGGCGGGTCATCGCGGTGGAGGGTTTGTCGGTGCCGGGTCTCACGGCGCAGCGGCACGTGGTACGAGTGGTCAGAACAAGATAGAAATGGCGAAAGTAATCGCAGTCACCAACCAGAAGGGCGGGGTCGGCAAAACGACCACCTGTGTCAACCTGTGTGCATCGCTGGCAGCGACGCGCCGCCGCGTGTTGCTGGTCGATCTCGATCCACAGGGTAATGCGACGATGGGTTGCGGTCTGGACAAGCGGGAGCTGTCTGTCTCCGGCTACGACGTGTTAGTCGGTGATGCCGAGGCAGCCGAGGCTATAGTAGAACTTGAGCAGTCCGGTTTTCACCTGTTACCCGGTAACGACGACCTGACTGCGGCGGAGGTCAAGCTGATTAATGAGTTTGGGCGTGAGACGCGACTGCGCAAAGCACTGGAGCCGGTGCGGGATCGCTTCGATTACATCTTTATCGATTGCCCGCCGTCGCTGAACATGCTGACGGTCAATGCGTTGACGGCCGCCAACGGCGTGCTGATCCCGATGCAGTGCGAGTATTACGCACTGGAAGGGCTGACGGCGTTGCTGGAGACGGTCGACCAGATCAAGCAGGCCGTGAACCCGGGTCTGGAGATCAATGGCATCCTGCGGACCATGTTCGACCCGCGTAACAATCTCGCTAACGAAGTCTCGTCACAACTGATCATGCATTTCGGTGACCGTGTATTCACGACGGTCATTCCGCGTAATGTGCGCCTGGCCGAGGCACCGAGCTACGGCATGCCGGCGATGTACTACGATAAAAACTCTCGCGGCGCCCTGGCCTACCTCGCCCTGGCCGGCGAAATGAACCGCCGCGACGGCGTCGCCCCATCCCGCGCCGCCACCCCCACCAACTAACCCCCTCCCATATCACCGTCCCTGCCCGTCCCTCCCCCGTAGGAGCGGCTTCAGCCGCGATTCCCTCGCACTGGAAAAAACGTCCGGCTGGGGGGAGGGGGATTGCAAGCCCGGCACCTCGTACAAACACCCGGCCCCTTTCGCCGGACACGCCGAGAATACGTCCATGTAGGCTTGGGCGCGGCGTCCCTGCCGCGCACAGTCCGGCGAAAGGGCCCGGGTGTTTGTACGAGGTGCAACAACTTCGCGAGGTTGGACGCGCGCCGGGGGTCGGGTCTTGGGATACAATCGCGGCTCGTTGAGGGACGGATTAGCTA